>JAABQB010000014.1 GCA_011391695.1 Desulfobacteraceae bacterium
GCCTACGCCGACACCGAATTTGAGGCCATCAATGGTCTGTGCGATGAGATCGTTATGATCTACGAAGAACTAAGGGAAAATAGAAACAATCTGGGAATCTTGCCTGAAAAATGGCTGGGCTATCTTGACTCTGTGATAACTATCCATGAAAATATCTAATGACTATCTGGATATTCTGAAGCGGAAGGGTTTCTTGTGAAAACCGCTAATTTAAACGAAGCATCTATTCGTGATTTTTTTGGCATGAATCCCGAATAATATCAGCAAGCATTAATTAAGTTTAAAAGCTTAGGATGTCCTATAAATACCCCCGGATGGATTTTTAAGGGTGCAGGAAATATCCTGACCCTTTTTTTTATTGAAGCTTATAAGGTCTTAATGTCAAATCATACCAAAGGTATAATAATGATCAGCATAACGGCTCTGCTCTGGGGAATCCTGGCCATTGTGCTCAAATATGCGCTTCAGCGGTTCAGTGGCAATACTATCATCTGGTTCCGGTTTACATTTTCATTCGTACTTCTGGCAGGATATTATATCTTTCATCGCCCGCAGTCTTTCGAAATATTTAAAATCCCCCCGGTTCTTGGAATAATTGCAGGATTTGCCCTGGCGGGTAATTACCTGGGATTTACCACCGGCGTCGATTTGACATCTCCAAGCAATGCCCAAATCCTGATCCAGATCGCTCCGCTTCTGGTGGTAGTTGCTGGGGTTGTATATTTTAAGGAACACCTGACGATCCTTCAAAAATCAGGCTTTGCCATTGCGGCAGCGGGTTTTTTATTGTTTTACCGGGATCAGCTTCATCATCTTGTAATCACTTCTCAGCAATATACTCTTGGTAATCTATGGATCATTTTTTCAGCCGTTGCCTGGGCGGTTTTTGCAGTATGCCAGAAAAACCTAGTCCGATTCTGGGCTCCTCAGCAAATCAATTTGCTGATTTACCTGGTTGCCGCGATGATATTTTCCCCGCTGGCCGTTTTTCAGGAATTCCAGGGACTGGCCCTTTCAGATTGGCTGACCCTGATCTTTCTTGGTGCCAATACTCTCATTGCTTATGGCACTCTTGGTGAAGCCCTGAAGCTGATCCCTGCCAATCAGGTGAGCGCCATTATCGTCCTGAATCCGCTTATTACCCTGATTGTTGCCGGTGTTCTTTCGGCTCAGAAACTCCCCTGGCTTTCTTCTGAAAGCACCACCCTGGTCGGATATGCCGGAGCACTCCTGCTTCTGGCAGGGGTGGGACTGGTTGTTAAAAAAGCATAAGCAACCAACAAGTCATGTATGTTGACTTCTTTATGCCTGTCTGACATATAAATATATCTTTTTGCCAATTTTATATGTTGAATTTTAAATGAGTTACCTTCTTGATTTGGGATTGCCGGATAAACCGGGAATGTCGCAGATACCGAATCCGGTTAATTAATAAGGGATCGTTGATGACTAACACAGTGAATACAAAGCCTGAGCGCTATAGAAAACCGGATAATGCTCAAAAGTATGATACAAAGATAAAGACTGCTGGTCTGCGCAATATCAGTCACTTTTTGGAACTGAGCGCACTAAAACGGGCGCTTGCCAATATCCGCGGAAACTCAGTGCTTGACGCCCCTTGCGGAACGGGCCGCATTGATCTTTTACTGCGAGAGCGTTTTCCAAAAGTGGTTGGCCTCGATAGTTCTGAGGCAATGCTGGCTGTTTACCGCGAGATGGACAATACACGAGCGGGTTTTTTAGGCGATATTTTTCGTTTGCCGTTTCAGCAGGATTCTTTCGACTGGGTGGTATGCCACAGGTTGTTTCACCATTTCAATACCGATGAACTTCGTTTATCACTGCTGAAAAGCATAGCTCAAGTTTCAAAGAATGGCATTGTTTTTTATTCCTGGGTTAAAACCCCGCTTGCACACCGTGAGAGCTCACGTCGTGTGACGGTAAACCTGCACCATATTGAGAAACTGATTAACGAGGCCGGACTGGTTCTTGAATCAGTCCACTACGCATTCTGGCCGTTCCAGCCAAAGGCAATGATGGTTTGCCGGAAAAGATAATGAAAATATTATGAAATTAAGGGAGATATTCCATTCCGAAGAAACAAGAAACCTTCTTGCACATAACGGATTCGGTTCGTTTGAATCATTGTGGAAAGTCGATGGGCAGTTCGTAGAAGAGCCTAATTACGAGCGGGGTGGGTGGAGCGGCATAATACTCCATGAAATAAGGCTTCAAAACGGGCATCCGTTAAAAATCGTAATAAAGCGGCAGGAAAACCACACCTTCAGATCTCTTTTGCAACCTTTAAGAGGCACCCCAACTTTATTCAGGGAATACAACAATATATGCCGCCTCGAAAAATACGGCATCCCTACACTTGAACCCCTTTATTACGGGGAGCGCCGGGAAGAAGGAAATATCCAGGCTGTTCTGGTTATCCGGTTTCTTGAGGAATACAGAAATCTTGACGAGGTTCTTAAAGAAGCCGGGAAGAATGAAGTTTCCGGACTAAATCCTATAATTGATTCGGTTGCGGAAATAATAGCTCAAGTCCATTCCCATCGTTTTCAACACAGCTGCCTTTACGGAAAGCATGTTTTTGTTAAAACAGAAAAAGAAGCTCCGCCCGATATCCGGCTGATAGACCTTGAAAAAATGCATTATGGCTTATCCCGCTTTTCGGTTGCCGTCCACGACCTGAGCGCTTTATTCAGACACTCCGAGTGGCCTGAAGATGTCTGGAATTTATTTATTAAAAGTTATTTGAGCAAGGCCGGACTTGGAATAAAGGGGAAAGGGCTTTTTAAGGCTCTCGATAAAAAAATTGGAAAGAAAATATCCAAACGTATGTGAAAAGCCATCTAAACCAGCTCAATGAATTCTTTACCAAGGAGACCTTCCGGGAGGATAAGCAGAAAAACAATGATCACTAAAAAAGCCCGTGTGTTTTTTATATTACAACCTTGAACTTTTCATGGTATTTGAATGGGAAGGTTTCGTCCAACCGGACCAAATTTGAGCGGAGATAATGAAGATTAATGAAGGTCTTGTTTTTCAGATACAGATAGGAAAGAATCCGGTTGTTTTCATCATATTTTGTCTTATCATATTTCAGATAAACACTCTGCCCCTTTAATTTGTCCACAAGCCACTTCACGGCTTCCGGTTCTTTACCGGCCTTTATTTCAATACCAATTAATCTGACGATCATATTGTTATTGAGCTCAATTATGTTGGGGGCAATCACGCTCTTTAAGTGTAAATACTTCACTTTGCCGTGTCCGTTGGCTTCGATTTTTGACCCGAAGGACAACTTCCTTGGATCGATCTTTTTGTTAAATTGTACCGGATCATAAAAAATATACGGCAGTTTCTGTATTTCCTGCCGGTAGTCGATAGCAGTCCGTGCCGGTTTAATGACTTCTACAACTGTCTGATTGAAAATATCGGCCTGCTCAGCTCCAATTTTTTTTCTGATAACAGGCAAGAAAGATTCATTAATCTCGTATCCGATCGAGCTTCTTTCAAGAAACTTTGCCGCAAGTGAGGTCGTGCCGCTTCCCAGGAACGGGTCAAGAACCGTTTCTCCTACAAAACTGAACATTCTGATCAAACGCTTGGGAAGCTCTCCGGGAAACATGGCCAGATGCTTGTCCTGCTTCTCTCCGGGAAAAATCCAGTGTCCGGCAAAGTATTCGTTCCATTCTTTTACAGACAGCATAGACTGCTCTTTCGCTTTTTTGTCGGCTGGTGGAGAAGTCCCTGGTTTTTTGAAAATCAGGATAAATTCATAATCAAGCTTCAAAATTCCGTTTCGGGGGTATGGAAAACTTCCCATTATCGTGGCACCGCCGGTTGTATTGCAGGTTGTAACTTTCTGCCAGATTACAGCTCCCATATAGTCGAAGCCTATGGATTCACAGAATTTAATGATCTCGGTTCTTATAGGTATGACTTTATATCGACCATAATATACGGATCTGGCAAACTGGTCTCCTATATTTACGCAAAGGCGGCAACCGCCATACATTACACGGTGGCATTCTTTCCATACCAGGTTCAGATTGTTGATATATTCTTCATAAGTATCATGAAAGCCGATCTGCTGGGCGCTGTCATAATCCTTGAGCTGCCAGTATGGAGGCGACGTAATAGCCAGATGGACGGATTCATCCGGAACTTCCTGCATCAAACGAGAATCCGCTATATAAATTTTGTGTTTATTCATGCTGTCTTTAAACTCTATCCGACATTTATTTCTTTTCCCTGACTTCTTTGGTTTTATCGGCCGGGATCATGTGCGTGGTACGGTTGTTTCCATAGGAGCAGGGGCGCCCAATTAAAAGGTGTGTTAACATAAAAAACACCTCACCGAAAGAAAAAACGGAAAAAATCAATATCAGGGACTCTATAACGAGTTATTTGAAACCTTTCATCCGATTCAATCTCCCGCATACTGTCAATCTTGCCGGAGAGCCACCCGATCTTTTAATCTTTCGGATCATCAAATTCCGGGCCTTAAGGTTATATATCAAGCAGGGGGTTCCATCCACAACATCCACATTTCTTTTATGCTAAGCCTTTTTTCTTTATTATCAACAAGCCGGACAAAAGCTTTCTGATTATTTGTTGCAACATCTTGTAATATTGATTCAAATCCATATCTCAACCTCACTAAAAATCTATTGACGATATTCATAATAAATTATAAAAAGAAAAGTTTAGAAGCAAAAAGAATTAATGTCTAAAAGGATTATCGGACATGAACGATAATGCAGGAAAAACAGCTCTTGTAATTGGAGGCAGCCGGGGAATCGGGCGAGCCATAGCCCTTCGTCTTGCCCAGTCAGGATTAGATATCTGGCTGACTTATCAGGGAAATCATTCTGCGGCAAGTGAGGTTAAATCCGAAATAGAAAAAAAAGGCGCAAAATGCGAGACAATATCTTTTGATATCTCAAATTACGACGCCACTAAAGCCGCTCTTGAAAAAAGGACTGATGAACACCCTCCCCATGTTGTGGTGTACAATGCCGGAATCGCAAAAGACAATCTCATGGTATGGATGACAAAAGAAGAATGGGAATCGGTTATTTCTGTTAATCTTACCGGCTTTTATAATGTGATGAATGCTGTTCTTTTTCCCATGCTGAGGGAAAAACGAGGCCGTATCGTAGTTGTATCATCCGCTTCAGGCCAGATCGGACAGGCAGGCCAGGTGAATTATTCGGCCTCAAAAGCAGGCTTAATCGGGGCTGTAAAGGCTCTCGCAAGGGAAATCGGGAAGAAAAACATCCTTGTCAATGCTGTGGCGCCGGGACTCATAGATACTGATATGACCGCATCTCTTGAAAAGGATAAACTCCTGCCTCTTATTCCCTTAAAAAGAATTGGAAGTCCTGAAGATGTGGCTTCTGTTGTCAATTTTCTTTGCACCGAGGAGAATATGTATATTCATGGACAGGTTATAGGCATTAATGGCGGTCTTGCGATATGAAAAAATATGACGATATTGTTGTAGGAAGCGGCATAAGCGGAATGACCCTCGCCCTTCTCCTTGGCATGAACGGTCATTCTGTGCTGCTTCTCGAAAAAAACAGGAATATCGGCGGGTGCATGACCCGTTTTTACAAACAGGGAATACCGTTTGATACAGGTTTTCACTTTACAGGCGGTTTTTATAAAAACGGAATTTTAAACGATATGCTGACTGTTCTCGGGATCAGCGATCAGATTCAACCGGTATTTATAACAAGAGAAGAAGGGAACAGGCTTATATTTGAACAGGAAAATGGCGTTTATGATTTTCCTTTCGGCTTTAAAGAAATCATTGCAAAAATGAAGAGCTACTTTCCTGGAGAGCAGAATGGTATCGACAGGTATTTTGAAATGCTTCTGGATGTTTGTAATAAAACCGTGGCAATGGACCTGCGCAAACTCTCTCTTTCCCAGGACTCGATAGATGAAGATTATATCAGCCTGGATCAAGTCCTTAACAAGCTTATACAAAACAGCACGTTGAAAGGGCTTCTTTCAAAATACAGCATGTGTTACGGAGTAAAGCCTTCCGAAACTTCTTTTGCCAATCACAGCAGGGTAAGTTTCGGCCTGTATGAATCGGTCGCAAGGGTGAAAGACGGGGGAGACGCTTTCATCAGGGCTTTTAAAAAGCGATTCTCCGAGTATGACATCGACATCCGCTGCCAAAGCCATATAATTGAATGTTCGGATATAACAAATAATATTGTAGGTCGATTCGTTTTGAACACTGGTGAAGAGGTTTTTGCCGACCGGTGCACTTTTACTATCCATCCGAAGGCTGTTCTTGATGTTCTTCCCAAAAAACATCTCTCAAAGGCTTTTATTGACAGAGTAAGCGCCTTCGAACCGACACACGGTTTCTTTGCCGTATTCGGGGTCCTTGAAAACAGCAGACAGTCCTCTGATGACTATGATCCGACAATTCTCTCCCTGCTTCCGACAACTGATATCAATAAACTTATGGATCCCTGCTACACGGGAGATTCAGCCCTGGTTATCCTGAAAAACATGGATGCGGTTAATGGGAAAGACTGCCTTGTTCTGACCGCTCTTGAACTCTCTTTTCCCGAACATGTCAGGCAGTGGCATGATTCAAAATCAGGAGCCCGGCCTGAAGGGTACCTTGATTACAAGGAAGAACGGACTGAAGGAATAAAAAGAAGAATTTTAAACGTTTATCCTGAATACAGAGACTCTCTTAAGATAGTAGATTCGGCATCTGTATTAACTTTCAGGGATTATCTCAACGCACCCTTCGGATCTGCTTACGGTATAAAACAGAAAATCGGTCAGTTTAATCTTTTTGGGAAACTGCCCCTGCGAAACCTTTATGCTGCCGGACAAAGCGCAGTGCTTCCGGGTATAGTCGGAGCAATGCTTTCTTCTTTCATTATCGGACGTGTCATTGCCGGCAGAGAGAGTTACCTTGACTTCATAAAAAAGAGGCTCGATTCTTGAAAAGGGTTGTTATTACGGGATTAGGGGCTGTTTCCCCTCTTGGGACTGACGTTCCTGCTCTGATGCAGGGAATTGAAGAAGGAAAGAGCGCCGTCAGGTACATGGATGGATGGAACCAGTATACCGGATTAAGAAGCCTTGTGGGCGCTCCGGCAAAGGTCGTTAATGAAAAATTGATTCCCCGCACCATAAGAAGATCGATGGGAAGAATGAGCATCTTTTCCGTGCAGGCCGCTGACCAGGCCTTCGCCGATTCAGGCATTAACCGGGAAATGATCTCATCAGGCCGGATTGGATGTATTGTTGGATCAACAATGGGAAGCTCCCAGAGCCTCAATGATGCTTTTGAATTAATGCTCCCCGAAAAAGACTTGACCTGTCTGCCCGCAATGAAGTTTTTCCAGTGTGTTTCCCACACTGCGGCAATGAATGTGGCTCACTATCTTGGACTGACCGGTTATGTCATGGCCACATCAGCGGCCTGCGCTTCCGGCTTGCAGGCTGTCGGAGCCGGATATGACCTGATAAGGCTTGGGAAGCAGGATGCCATGCTGTGCGGCGGAGCGGAAGAACTCCATCCTACTGTGACCGGCTCCTTTGACATCCTTTTTGCGACATCTGCAAACTTTAACCATGAGCCGGAAAAAACACCGCGTCCTTTTGATGCAAATAGAGACGGCCTTGTATGCGGAGAAGGAAGCGGAATACTTCTTCTGGAAGAATATGAACATGCTGTAGAGCGCAAAGCCAGAATATATGCTGAAATAATCGGATACCACACATGCGGAAGCGGGGTTCATGTGAGCCAGTCAAATAAAGATTCGATCATCGGATGCTTCAGGCATGCACTGAAAGATGCCGGTATCGGCCCGGAAGATGTCGATTACATAAATGCACATGCGACAGCGACAATACACGGAGACAAGGAAGAAGCCGAAGCAATCCGCGAGGTTTTTGGCGGCTTTGTGCCGGTCAGCAGCCTGAAAGGATACATCGGGCACACATTGGGAGCCTCCGGTTCTATTGAGCTGATAGCATCCCTCATTATGATGGATAAGGAATGCATATATCCAACCCGGAATCTTGAATCGGTAAGCCATGACTGTGAAGGCATTTACCACGTTATGAATAAATTAAATAAAAAAATCAATATACTGTTTAAAAACTGTTTTGCCTTTGGCGGAATAAATGCCTCGATTGTCTGTAAAAAGCTTAAATGAAAGCAGTCGGGAGTCAGTCATAGATTCACACAGATGAACGCAGATAGATTAAAATACAAAGAAATAAGTAACTACTGAGGTGGATAGGCTGTAGGATTTATCCCTAACAGTCTACAGCCTTCAGTCTAAATAACCTGAGTAGTTACAAAAGCAATTGATACAGGATACTAAATGACGGAACAAGAGATAATAAAACTGACGAATCAGGTTTTTGAAGAATCGTTTGAAATAGAAAAAGAAAAATTAAAGCCGGAGATGAATATTTTCCAGGATCTCGGACTTGACAGTCTTGATATAGTCGACCTCGTGGTTGCCCTGCAGAATAAGTTCGGCGTTAAAATAAGAAATGACGACAGGATCAAGAACATAAGGACGCTGGGGGACATATACAAATTTGTTCTCTCATTGAAAGCGGAAGGAGCGTCCCCTTCACTATAGCGGCAGAAATGAAAGAAACCTTGAAACTGATATGTTTTAACTTTATTTTTTATGTTCTTTTTATTTTTTTTTCACTAATTGGAATTCCGGTTCTTTCAGCAATTGTGGCTTTCCAGTCTATCTTTATTTCTCACCGGAATGGCATGAAAAAATTCCGCAGGGCCATTTCCTGGTACGGGCTTGTTATCATCAAGGCGCTCCCATACCCGTTTGTGAAGGTAATATATGAAGATCTGGACAAAACAAAAACCGCGGGGCCATTTATTTTTACCAGCAATCACAGGTCTGCCTCGGACCCGTTTTTAATGGCCTGCCTTCCGTATGAGTGCGTGCAGGTTGTAAATATATGGCCGTTCAAACTCCCGATACTCGGGTTCATGGCAAAATTGGCCGGATATTTGAGTGTAAGGGAAATGCCGTTTGAAGAATTCTCCAAAAAGGCGACCGGTCTTTTAAATGAAGGAGTCTCGATTATTGTTTTTCCCGAAGGAACACGCTCGGCGGACGGCTCCCTTGGCCAGTTCCACGGGTCAATTTTCAGGGTGGCTCTAGAAACGGGTTATCCTGTTATCCCCTTATGCATAACCGGAAATGATAAGATTCCTGCAAGGGGGACACTGTTGCTTCGGCCCGGCACAATAAAGATACATAAGCTTTCTGCCATAATATGCGATGAATACAAAGGGTTCACCCCTTATAAATTAAAGAATATGGTTCGCCAGTTAATTGCCGACGAGATTGAAGTCATGGAAGGAAAAAGAAATGCCTGAGCCATGCAGCAGCATATTCGGCTCCGTACTGGTTCAGGGTTCAATAAATGAGTCTGTTCAAAAAAACGTGCTCCTTGCGCTTGAAATAAATTTTGACTATTCCAGCGACTTTGGTTTCTCAACGATCTTCATGGATGAAGTCTCTTGTTCTGATACAAGGCTCACGAAGGAAGAGCTGCGCGACGTGATTGTCCAGTCGAAGTCTCTCGGTGTCAAGAAAATCATTTTTTCGGGAAAAGAGGTTGCATTTTATGCCTGGATAAAGGATCTCATATTATTTGCCCGTGATCTTGAGATAGAAACAGCCGTGACAAAAAATGATTATTTATGCGTTGCGACTTCCGGGAAAAATGATCCGCCTTTTTGCTCACGGCACAGGTTCTCCTGCGTTGTTACTTCTTACGGTTATGTATTGCCCTGCCCAGGACTTGAAATTCCTTTAGGAAATGTGCGCGGCCAGAAACTAAGCGATATAATTAAAGACAGTGAAGTTCTTTGTGATTTAAAAGACTATGCAAACAAAATAAAAGGCCCGTGCCGCTATTGCGAAAATATCGAAATATGCTGCGGATGCAGGGGAAGAGCTTACCTTGCAACCGGGGATTATCTTGCATCTGATCTAATGTGTATCAAAAATACAACCGGCGAGCATGAAACTGTTTCCCTGCCTCTTCCGGTTGACGGGATAATACCGCAAAAGCGGCCTATGAGAATAATTGATACGCTCGACAAATTGGCCGAACGGTCAGCCTCATGTTCCGCACTGATAAATAATGATATGCCTTTTATTGAAGAGGACGGATCGGTTGATAACGTTGCGTATCTTGAAATGATAGCCCAGTCAATCGCTGCATTAAACGGGTTCAGGAACATGAATGAATCAGGATCTTCTCCCGAAGGATATCTGCTTGGAGCAAAAAACCTTGCGATACTTGGGAAAGCAACAGCGGGAGACAGGCTTACCATAATGGTTTTCAAGTACGCGCGTTACGGTGGTTTTGGCATTGTCAAAGGAATCGTGTCGAAAAACACGGAAGTCCTCGCAAGAGGAGAAATAAAGGTCTGGCATAAAACAGATGAATCTGATTAAGGAAAAAACAATGACAATCCGTGCAGTTACTATTTTTCTGCTTCTTTTTTCCGCCGCAACTTACGTATACGCCCAGAATTCACAGGTCTCTGAAAAGAGCCGAGCAGATTTAAACGGGGTTTTGAGCAGACTTGAAAAAAAAATGTCGGGAATTAAAACCTTAAAAACAGGTTTTGTTCAGGAGAAAGAGCTTGCAATATTCAAACAGAAAGTTGTCCTGAAAGGAACTGTCTATATAGAAAAACCTGCGCGGCTTGCATGGCATGTAAATGAACCAATGAAATATATCATGGTTATTTCGCAGGACATGATAAGTCAATGGGATGAAGATACAAATAAAGTGCAGAAAATATCTCTTTCCAAAAATCCTGCTTTTGAAGCCGCGATAGGCCAGATGCAGGAATGGTTTTCCGGCGCCTACACTCCTCTTCTGAAAGAATATGAGATAGAACTGTTAAAAGAAAATCCGGCATCTCTTAAATTTACTCCCAGGGCGGCAACTTTCGCGGGCAATGTGATAAAAAGCGTGACGGTCGATTTCAGGAAAGATGAACAGTACATTAACAGGATATTCATTGAAGAAAAAAGTGGTGACACGACAAATCTTTCATTTGTTGAAACTCACCTGAACATTCCACTTGAGGATTCGGTCTGGAAGGTTAATCCCGGTGCCAAATAATTCTTCCTTAATTCAGGCGAAAGAGAATGTCCGTACAAAAGCGCTCATCTTTATAGTCTCACTAATTGTTATTGCTGCTTCTTTGACGGGTATTTTATTTATATCTTTCGACAATGATATGGAACTGATGCTTCCGGACAATGATGAGATCCGAAGGAGCATGCATTTTTTACGCGAATCAAACTTTTCAGATAAAATTATCATATCACTGGGACTTAACGATTCCGCATATACAGAAACCGATCTCATAAGGGAAGTGGACAGGTTCGCACAATCTCTGAAGCCCCCCCTCATAAATGATGCAATGTACAGCGTATCGGAAAGTGAAACAGCCAATGAAATGTTTGATTTTCTTAAATATACTCCACAACTTACCGATGAAAAAACACTCGAAAAAATCGATTCACAGTTAAATGACAACGGAATAAAATCGATTCTTCAGAAAAATTACAGGCAGCTCCTTTCCCCTTCAAGCATTTTTATTACACCTATATTGCGAAGCGACCCTCTCGGCATAAAAACAGGTCTCCTTTCAGCATTGCAAAAACTATCTTCTTCAACAGGTTATGAAGTAGCCATAAAGAATGGACACTTTGTAAGTAAGGACGGAAAGCATGCCCTTTTGATCCTTAAAACCCCCGTGTCAGTTACAGACGGATTCGGTTCAAGGAATTTGATATCTTATCTGAAAAAAGAAATAGATGCCCTCCCGCCATATATTTCCGCAGATATAATAGCAGGTCATCTCCATACTGTTAGTAATGAAAACGTTATAAAAAGAGACATAAAGATAGTTTCGATAATTGCCGCCATTTCCTTTTTACTAATATTTTTCTTTTTTTTCAGAGATATAAAAGCAGCATATATTTTTCTTATACCCCTTGCGTCAGTTGCTGTTTCAATAAATCTTTCATATTTTATTATGGGCAATCTTTCATATTTTATTATGGGCATGGGCGCGGTGATCGCCGGAATTTCAATTGATTACGGGATACATATCTATATTGCGGTACGCACGGGTTCAAACCGGAAAGAGGCCGTAAGAAATGTTACAAGGCCAATTGTAACAGGAGCCTTAACAACCATGAGTGTTTTTGCCGCATTCTTTTTTTCGGAGGTTCGGGGATTTCATCAGCTTGCGGTTTTTTCGATCTTAAGCATTCTTTTTTGTCTTTTATGCTCTTTGTACATACTCCCGGTTTTCATAGAAGGCAAAAAAGCACGCGCCTTTCCTGCTTTTTTTGATGAAAGCTCAAATGAAACAGAATTTATATCAGACAAAGCAAGAATTTTCTGCTGGGCAATATTGCTGATTATTTTGCTCTTCTTATCATCTAAAGCTGCATTTAACAGCGATATAAAACAATTTGACGGAAGCGAACCATATATATTCAAGGCGGAAGATAATTTTCAGAGTGTTTGGGGGGAAAAAGATAATCCTGCGATACTTGTTGTACAGGAAGAGAGCCTTGAAAAAGCATTGTTTACCAATGAACGCATATACCGGGACTCGGTAAACAGATTCGGAAATGAAGATATTTCAAATTTTGCAGCAATATGGCCTTCAAATCAAACAAGAACAGAAAACTCGGCAAGGTGGATAACATTCTGGAAAGAAAGGGAGAAAAAACTTAAAAGTCTGCTCGCAAAACATGGCGCGTCATACAATTTTTCAGACAACGCCTTTTTGCCATTTTTTGAGAATCTTTATGGTGGCATGAATGCATCAGGATGGTCTGAAGGCAACCTTTTTCTTAAGAGAATAAAGGAGCGCTTCGTGCTTGAAAGCGGAAACGGCTATCAGGTATTAACCTATTTTCCTGATAATGATCAGTATATTGTAGCTTTCACAGAGTTTTGCAGGAATTATCCAGGATCATTTATAGTATCAAGAAAAAGTCTCTCAAAAGCCCTTTCTGATTCAATATCTTCTGAAATCATTTATCTTTCGGCTATAGCAGCCTTCTTTATTCCTTTTCTTACTCTTATATTGCTTAAGGATCTGCGGCTGACCATACTTGCCCTTATTCCGGTTTTTACAGGGATTATTGCATCTCTGGGAATACTTACCTTACTCGGTTTAACCTTGAATGCCCCCAGTATAATTGCTATTATGGTCGTAACAGGACTTTGCATTGACTACGGAATATTCATGGCTTATACGTGCCGCTACCATTTTAACACCGGTACCGTAATATCAGTATTTCTGTCCGCTCTAACAACTCTGATAGGAGCGGGAGTTCTTCTTTTTGCCAGACATCCTGTCCTCTTTTCTATAGGGGTAACACTCTTTTCAGGCGTGCTGGCAGGATATATGGCATCAATCGCGGCTGTTCCTTCAATGTACAGGCTGTGGTTTAACAGTAAAAGGGATATTGCAACTTGAAACAGATTATCATCGGAATCATCCTGTTCTGTCTTGCCGGATGCAGCACAATTCCATTTAAGTCGGCCCCCGTTATATCAATGGAAAAGGCCGACCCCGGCATGGTAAAAGAGCAGTTTTCGCTCATGCTTCCGGGCAGGTTTCAAATCATAAGCACCATTGCTTTTGAATATATGGGAGAGTCCATATCATTTATAGGATATTCTGATATCGATACTAAAGAAAAAATATTTACCGTGGCAGGTATAAACCAGGTTGGCATAAAGCTATTTGAAATAACTGGTAATAGTGATAAAAACGAATTAAAGTTTGCGATCGAAGAGTTTACAAAAAAAGGAAATTTTACTGAAGCTGTTGCCGGAGATATCAGAAAGATATATTTTAACAGATTGCCGGCAGACAGTTCAAAATTATATAAGAAAAAACATGAGATTGTTTTTGTTCAGGACGAACCGGGGGCGGTCATTGAGTTTGTTTTTGCCGGGCCAGGCAAGCTTCTCGTTGAAAAGCGCTGCATTGTGGATAATCAGGCCATTTGGAGAGTAAATTATTATGAATACCGCGAAAAAAACGGGAAATTGCATCCGGCAGGAATTATTCTTGATAATATTAAATATGGCTATAAATTGATAATGAGGTTAAAAGAAATCCGGTCATGAATATACTGGCGCGGGAAATAAGAAATTCCATATCTAACCTTGAGGAAAGCGGGGATAACATAAAAGCCAGGTTCCTTTTTAAGCCTGATTTTACCGGATTTAAAGGCCATTTTCCCGGCAGGTCCGTTTTGCCGGGCGTGTGTAAAATTCAGGCGGTTATTGCAATGCTTGAAATATGGCATCAAAAAAGTATTTATATAAAAGAGATTTCAATGGCAAAATTTTTCGCTCCCGTATTTGACAATCAGGAGATTATTGTTACAACTAATAAAATAACCGGATTCTCTGAACCATCCGGCGAAATAAAAATAAAAGCGTCCGTGACAAGTAACGGAAAAAAGATTTCCGACCTTCAGTTAATATTGTCATTTTTTTAGCGAGTTAAAGTAACCAGAAACCATGAACCAGAGACCAGAGACCATAGATCAGAAACCGGCAACTTTGCGCCGCAAGAAAAACGGCTATTTTGAACGTGTTGAAGGAATGCCTGAGCCTGTTTCGGTCAGCGTGAAAAGACGCGTCAATTTCAGTGAAGCAGACGTTATGGGGATTGCATGGCATGGCAGATACCTCATATTTTTTGAAGATGCTTCAACCGAGCTCGGAAGGCGCTGCGGCCTTTCATATGTGGATTTTTACGATACAAACCTCCGCGCTCCGATAGTTCAGCTTCATATAGATTTTTTTCAGCCGCTTCTGCTCGACGAAGAATTTACCGTTACAGCATCGCTTGTGTGGAATGATGGAGCAAGGCTCAATACGGAATACTCGATAATTAAAAATGACGGAAGCATAACAGCAACAGGGTACACGGTACAAATGTTCACGGATGGCGTAAGCGGCGAATTCCTTATAGCATCACCCGAACTCCTTGAAAGATGCCGGAAAAGATGGAAATCAGGAGATCTGAAATGTCCTCGTTAAAAGCGGTTTCAGTAGCATTCGACATGGTAACCCCTTACGGGTGGGGAACAGGTTCATGCTGGAACGGGCTTTTGTCAAAAACAAGCGCCATTCGCCGCATAGACCGCTTTTCAACAAGTCTTATGCAGACCAATAATGCGGCAACAGTGCCTGATCTGAAGCCAAACAGGGATGAATCTCTTGTAATGCAGATGCTGACGCCGCTTCTCAAAAAAATTGCCCCGGAAATACCCCCTGATACTTTTGTTATTCTGGCAACGACCACAGGTGAAATAGAGTTTTTACAGAGGTCTGTAATAAACGGGGAGCAAGAAGCAATAAAAAGCCGCCCTGATCATTTGCTGAACAAGATCATGCTCCTTGCCGGAACATGTGCCGGCGGAATGGTTGTTTCGGCAGCGTGCGTCTCTTCCAGTGCGGCAATCTCAAGAGCCGCATCGATGATACGCAGTAAAGAGAGAGATTCTATCCTTGTTGTGGCATGTGACTCTGTATCAGAGTTTGTTACCGCGGGATTTTCTTCCCTGATGGCGCTTGACAGGCATATGGCGAAGCCTTTTGATAAGAACAGGTGCGGTTTAAGCCTTGGCGAAGCGGCAGGCTTGATGCTTCTCATGAGTGAAGAGAGAGCTGTGAGAGAAAAAAGAGACATTCTTGGAGAAATAGCGGGCTGGGGACTTACAAATGACGCGAATCATATAACAGGCCCGTCAAAGGACGGGAGCGGCCTTTCAAATGCCGTTTTGAATGCCATGAAATCAGCCGGAATTTCCGAAAAGGAGATTGGCTGCATTTCAACTCACGGAACCGGAACTCCTTACAATGATTCAATGGAAATGAAAGCGATAAAAAATATTTTCGGCAAGAATCCGATTCCACTCTATTCGGTAAAGGGTGGAACCGGCCACACAATGGGCGCCGCAGGTCTTCTCGAAATCATAATCGGATTCGAAACCTTGAATAAAAAGATAGTTCCTCCTACCGTAAATCTTCGAGATACTGACCGGGAAGCGGAAGGCTGGGTTTTCCCCGAATCACAATTTTTTGATAGCCCCGTGACGCTTTCAACAAACTCGGGCTTTGGAGGAGTCAACTCTGCTCTTGTTTTAAAAAAATCGGAAAAGATATTATGATTGCTGTAACAGGCATTGGGTGGCTCACCAGTAAAGAATATGGCTGTTTAATAAGCAAGGTTAATGAGACTCATGAAGGTTTGGGCAGTCTTTATTCTTATTTTAAGCATAAATCCTATTTTTCCTCTCCCGTAAAAAACTTCGGTAGATTTGACGCGATATCGAAAATGACATGTTTCAGTACCGCTCTTGCCTTAAAAGATGCGGGTATCTCTTATTCATCGAAACACAAGCAGGACATAGGCATTTTTGGAGCAAACAAAACGGGATGTCTTGAGTCAAATCTGAATTACTTTCAGGACTACATAGAAAGCGGAAGAATTCTTGCTAGAGGCAACCTGTTCATCTACACGCTTCCGTCCATCCCCCTCGCTGAAGCCTCAATTCACTTTGGATTAAGCGGTCCCCTGCTCCACTTGCTTTTTAATGAGAAAAGGATACCTTCACTTCTCAGCTTTGTCGGAGACAGCATCACGGGAGGCGAAACGCCCTCAATCCTTGCGATAAGCGCGGAAGAAACAGACGCGATCTGTTTTGTTCTAAAACAGGAAGACGATATTTCTCCCGGAATGAATGTTGGTCTTCAAAATGTAATTGCCGCGGCAGGGGAAACTTATACTTTTGATGAAATGATAAATGCTTTTAAAGGCATTGTTTAAAAAGGGACTTTTGTGAAAATAAAGCTTGTTTACCCCAGATGGCCCAAATTAAAAAACCAGCCCGAATTTAACCTTCCTCCTCACGGGCCTGTCGTTTTTGCAGCCGCTGTAAGCGATGATGTAGAAATATCATTCTGTGATGAAAATGTCGAACAGCTTGATTTCAACGAAGATGCCGATTTGATCGCCATCTCTGTCATGCTGACATGCCAGATGCCCCGTGCCTGGGAAATAGCGGACGAATACAGGGCTTGCGGCAAAAAAGTGATATTTGGCGGAATTGCGACAATGCTGCATGCTTATGAGACGGCGCTTCATGCAGATTCGGTATTTTTAGGCGAGGCCGAAGGACGATTTAATACCGTTATAAATGATTTCAAAAACGGCACGCTTAAAAAGCTGTATGACTTTCACCTCGATTTCCCCGAGACATCTCTTATAGGAACAGCGCGCAGAAGCATATTAAACCGGGAGCTGTACAATTTCCGTGGAGTACAGATGGTCGATCTGATTCATGCCTCCCGCGGCTGCCGGTTCAACTGCTTTCCCTGCTGCACACCATATCTGGGAGGAAGAAAATTCAGGCCTCGCCCCATTGATGCTGTTATCCGTGAAATAGAAAGCATAGAAAACAACCGCCTGTTCTTTGTCGATAATTCTCTGGCACAGAATGACGAATGGGAAAAAACTCTCTTTAAAGCTATAGCTCCTTTAAAAAAGAAATGGATATCCCATCCGATAAAGGACGATGATGAAATACTTGACCTGGCGGCTGAAGCCGGATGCTGGTACGTTTACCAGGCAATTGTTGATACATCGGACCATATCCGTAAAAGGGTAAAACGTCTCAAGGACCGCGGCATAGGCGTTGAAGGAACGATAATTCTCGGAACTGACGATCATGACGAGGATTATATAAAAAGACTGATTGATTTTCTCCTCGAAATAGACCTTGATCTCGCCGAATTCACGATACTCACGCCGTTTCCGCACACTCCCATAAGAAGCCAGCTGGAAAAAGAGAACAGAATACTTCATAACGACTGGGCCCGTTATACGGCAGGTGAAGTTGTCTTCAAACCTGCAAAGATGAGCGTTGATTCTCTTCAGAAAATGTATGAGTATGCATGGGAAGCTTTCTATGCCGGCCTGTGTAAGGAAATTCAGATGGCCAGGCTGTACATAAAGGTAATTGAAAAGGAAAAGCGTGACGGCACATATAAAAAAGGATCTCATGCCTCAGGTCGCACCAGAAAGTTATCAAGAAGCGGGGTTGTAATTTAAATGAAGGTTTTGCTGATCGGAGCGAATATCGCCAGCACACCATATTATGTATACCCGCTGGGACTCAGCATGGTTGCCACGGCACTCAGAAAAGCCGGACATATTGTAACACAGTTCGACTTTTTAAGAAACGACATGTCCCTTGAGGCTTTAGTCAACGAATTAAGATCGTTTAAACCTGACATTATAGGCATCTCCATGAGGAACATAGATAATGTCAACCTTATGAATGAGCAAAGATATATTGATGCAGTTAAAGATATCGTTAAAAATATTCGCGATGTCACAAATTCGCCGGTTGTATTGGGGGGGTCGGCTTTTTCAATAATGCCTGAAACAATTTTAAGTGAAGTCGGCGCCGACTACGGAATCATCGGAGAAGGCGAATCTCTGATGCTCGAACTTGTCAATAAAGCCGCTCTTGGAAAGTTTCCCGAAAAAGGGTGTATCCGGTCTTCAAACTACATGGACGGGGAAGACATCCCTTCGGCCTGCTATGACCCGGACATCATGCAGTTTTATCTTAAAAGCGGGAGTATCGCCTCATTACAGACAAAACGCGGCTGCACCCACAAATGTATTTACTGTTCATATCCTGTTTTGGAAGGCTCTGCGATTCGCCCGAGAAATCCCGGAGCAGTGGTTGATGATATTGAAATTCTGATAAATGATCACAATGCAAAGTATATCTTTTTTACCGATTCGGTATTTAACGACGATGAAGAATCTTATCTTGAAGTAGTGACAGAAATGAAAAAGAGGAACATTTATATACCATGGACCGCCTTTTTCAAGCCTGAAGGATTAAATGACAAACATGTTGAGCTTATGAAAGAGACCGGGCTCAAAGGCGTTGAAATAGGCGCTGACGCCTCTACGGATACAACCCTGATAAAACTGGGAAAAAGGTTCAGATTTAAAGATATCGTCGCCTGCAATGATTTGTTCGCAGGGCATGGCATTGCAACTGCACATTTTTTTATGTTTGGATGCCCCGGTGAAACAAAAGAGACAGTGATACAGGGGCTTGAAAACATAAAAAATCTCAGGAAAACCGTTTCTTTTGTTTTCATGGGCATACGGATTCTGCCTGACACCGTTCTGCATAGTATAGCAATAAGGGAAGGCATTATTTCCCAGGAAAATACACTGCTTGAATCGATTTATTATATTGCTCCAGGACTGGAAAAAGAGTGGCTGGAAAAAACCCTGACAGAAGGATTCTCTGGAATCAGGCATTGCGTTTTCCCTCCGGATGCCATGGATGAAAGTCTTCGGTTTCTGCACAAACTCGGATATTCCGGCTCCCTGTGGGATATGCTTATACCGGCTGATAAAAAATCCCGCAGGCAAAGAGTCCATGGAACAAACTGACCAGATAAACAGTGACAGCATCTGGTGTGTTATTCCTGTTTATAACAACGGGAACACCGTAAAATCAATTGCCGACGGATGCCGTTTATACTTAAAAAACATTCTCGTAATTGATGACGGCAGTACGGACATTGATCTTTTAAGGCTGTTTCGGGATACCGACATAAAAGTTATCCGCCATGAAAGAAACCTGGGTAAAGGCAGGGCGATAATGACTGCCGTGAAATTCATAATGGAAAACGGCGGTCTTTTCATGATAACCATAGATGCGGACGGACAACATTACCCCGAAGATATAAAAAAATTCATCCCCCTCCTGTCAGGTGATGATTCTTCGATTATTATAGGTTGCAGAAATTTTGAAACAAATAATGTTCCGTCATCAAGCAGGTTCGGAAGAAAATTTGCCAATTTCTGGCTGCGCGTTGAAACCGGAATTTCAATCGGAGACTGCCAGAGCGGATTCAGGGCATATCCTGTAAAATACCTCTCTATGATAAAGATGTATGGATCACATTACGACTTTGAGGCGGAAATACTTGCAAGGGGAGCATGGGCAGGGCTTAAATTAAAAACGGTCCCAATAGAAGTCTGGTATCCCGAGCCGCAATCAAGGGTGTCATCCTTTAAACCATTTCTGGATAATTTCCGTATTTCAGTCATGCACGCAAGGCTTGTCGGAAGGCGACTTCTGCAAAAAACATGGGGTGTTGACCATGCAAACGGGTAGTAGGGCTGATAAAACCGGTCCACGGAAAAGAGGGAACAGGACCGGTTTCTGGTTTTTTGAAATGTTTATTCGCATATCCGGGCTTCGCGGCGCATATGGCTTTTTATACTTTGTCTGCCTCTACTATCTGATTTTTGACAGGCATGCCGTATCATCTGCCTTGCCTTATATTAACAGAAGGTTCCCGGATAGTGGTATGCTGACAAGAAATTTTCATGCATACAGGCTTTTTATAAGCCAGGGAAGACAGCTTGTTGACCGGCTGGCCGCTATTGTTTCAAAAAAACAGCTTTTTGATATAAAGCTAAATGGTTATGATAAACTCATGGCGCTCTTTCAAAAGTCAGACAAGGGAGTCATACTGCTCACATCCCATTTCGGAAACTGGCAGATCGCTCTTACCTCTCTGAACAAACTGGGGAAAAGAGTATATCTTCTGATGCGTGAAGAGGAAAATCCGGCTGTAAAGGAGTCCTTAAATGTTGGGAATGAAAAAGGCGATATAAGGATCATATCCCCTGAGCAGGCATTCGGGGGAGTTATTGAAATAATGAATGTTCTTAAGAAAGGACATGTTGTTTCTATAATGGGAGACAGGAACTATGGCGCAAAGGCGTTTAAAATTGATTTTCTTGGTGAAAAAGCCTTTTTCCCGTTCAGTGCCTTTGCCATAGCTGCGGCAGCAGAATGCCCTGTTGTGATTCTGATTGCTGCAAAAGACTCTGCCTATAGCTATACTGTTGATGTAACGAACATTCTTGTTCCCTGCTGTAAAAGCAGCGGGAAAAGAAATGAACAGCTTATTCCGTGGGTGCAGGAATATGCAAATATTCTTGAAAAATATATTCAAAAGTACCCATATCAGTGTTTTCTTTTTCATGATATATGGAAAAACTGAAAATAATTATGAGCTCGAAAAAAGTCGGAATTCAGACGGCAAAATAAAAAGATCATTATGCAAGGCGCACGAATCTTGAGGAATGAAGCGTACTTTTCGTACGCTGCAATGACGAAAGATGAAGTGCAACACAGCAGAATGGCTTTTTATGAAGCCGGCATAAATAATTAAGGAGATTGGTGGATGGAAAGTAAGGAAAAAAATCTGGCTGAAATCAGGAAACTCCTCAAAGAGCTGCTGGTTGAAAATTTATCTCTTGAAGATATCAGGCCGGAAGATATTAAAGATGATGAAGTACTTTTCGGAGACGGGTTGGGTCTTGACTCTCTGGATGCCGTTGAAATTGTTGTGCTGCTCCAGAGAAACTTCGGTCTTGAAGTAAAGGATATGAAGCAGGGGAGGGAGATTTTTTATTCTGTGGATACCCTTGCAAGATACATATATGTAAATAAAAAAACAACATGACCTTTTTGCTTAAATCCATATTATATTTTTTATGAAGGCAGTAATATCAGGAATAGGAATAATTTCTGCTGCGGGTTTTAATCTTGAACAAAACCTTGAGGCGTTAAAAAACGGAAAAAGGAATGGGGGACCTGTCTCTGCTTTTTCCACTATTCTGCCCTATCCGGTATTTGAGGTAAATTCTCTGCCTGAAAAATGTGCTGAAGAAGGGATGCGCACCCGAAGCCTTGCTTTTACAGCCTTGAATGAGGCTTTGGACGACGCGGGATTACAGGCTCCTCTTTCCGGATTCAGAACCGGAGTTTGTATCGGGACGACGGTTGCAAGTCAGCTTAATGACATTTCTTTTTACACCGCATTCAGAAAATCCGGAAACGCTGACTTAAAACCTGTTAACCTCTTTTTAAAAGGCAATCTTGCAGAATCCGTGGCATGCTCTCTCAATGCTTCAGGTCCGTCCGTTACAGTTGTAAATGCCTGCTCCTCTGGAACCGATGCCATCGGGATAGCTCTTTCATGGTTAAAAACAGGTTTATGCGATATCGCCATAGCCGGAGGCGCCGATGAAATAAACCGCGTTCCATTATGCGGTTTTGGCTCCCTTGGGATATTGAGCAACTCTCTTTGTGCTCCATTTGACAAAAACAGATCCGGCCTGAACCTGGGTGAAGGAGCGGGGATTCTTATTATTGAAAGGGAGGATTTTTATATCAAAAGATGCGGAAAACCATCCCTGTATCTTTCAGGTTACGGATCATTTGCCGATGCATACCATCTCACAGCCCCGAGACCTGACGGAACAGGTCTTGAGTCAGCAATCAGAAAGGCGTTATCCGATGCGGGAGTTTTACAGGCGGACATCTGTTTCGTAAACGCCCACGGAACAGGCACCCTTGATAACGACAAGGTTGAAGGATCCGTTCTTTCAAGAGTTTTCGGCAATAAAATAAAATTTCTTTCTACAAAGGGTTATACAGGGCACACTCTTGGCGGCGCGGGGGGTATTGAGGCAGTATACACTGCAGCCGCTCTGAAAGAGGGATGGATACCGTCAAATGCCGGGTTTGAATGTAAAGATGATAATATACCCATAACTCCTGTTACGGAGAATACCGATATAAAAGGCTCATTTGCGTTGTCGACCTCTCTTGCATTTGGCGGAAACAACTCGGCAATAGTTATTGAAAGAGCATAGGAATTTTTATGAGGGGTCAAGGATTCAAGGGATCAAGGTTTCGAGTGAATAGAAGGGCGAAGAACCTTATATGTATATTTCCGGAATAGGAATTGTTTTTACACGCGGGCGGGGAATCGATTCTTTCGAAAAAGCCCTGAAAGAGGGATGGATAGAGCCTTCAAGGACAGGCTCGATTCCGGCATACCGGGTCGGTCAGGAAACCCTGACGGACGCCTCTTTGACAAAAAAAATGAGACGTGCCGACAGGTTCAGCAGAATGGCGGTTCTTTCCGCTGTTGATGCATGCAGGGACAGCGGCATTAACGTAAACGAAAGGGCAGAACTCGGGATTGTTCTTGCAACGGCTTTCGGACCCCATGCGACAACTTTTAGCTTTATAGACGATATACTTGATTACGGAGACACAAATGTATCCCCGACAAAATTTTCAAACTCGGTTCACAATGCTGCGGCATCATATGTATCTGCCATCCTCGAAAACCGGGGACCGACAGTTACTATTACACAGTTTAAGTTTGCGTTTCAAAATGCCCTTATCCTTGCAGGTTCATGGATAGCTGAAGGACGGTGTGATCATGTTCTGTGCGGATGCGCTGATGAACTTGGCACGGTAATGGAGTACGCATGTAAAATGAAACTGAATATTGCAAAAGAAGGAAAAATCAATCCGTTTGCTTTTTCGGATACTCCGGTTTCTGTTCCCGGCGAAGGATCGGTATTTATTATGCTGTCTAAAGAAAAAGGCCTCAATAATTATGGAAAAGCTACTGAAACATCCTTTCCCAGGAACATAACAGGCAACCCCGATCTTTTTGTAATTGATGCTGATGGAATGTCCGCAAACGAAACGGGCTATAGGGATATAATCGATTATGGTTCATTGATAGCCGGGTATTCGCCTGTTTTCGGAAGCATGCTGACAGGAAGCGCATTCAACTTTGCAGCTGCCGCACTTATGTTAAAAAATCAGATTGCTTACAACTGCGTTTTTCAGGATAATCCCTTTGGGGCAAAATTGTGTGATGAAACTTCGGCAAAAAATCTTAATGAGATATACTGCATTAAAATCTGCAGACCGGAAATAAAAACCATTATAAAACTGCAAAAATAAGGAGTCATCCATGGGAAAAAATCAAAAAGTTATCATAAGCCTTATTATAATGTTTGTTTTAGCCTTAGCCTGTTCCACCCTGTATGCTGGAAGCCTTACCGGTAAAAAATATTATACGATGACAAATATCTGGTACGAAAATCCAAACGACATCTTGTCCACAAATTACCACAGGGGAGTCATTTTACCTTTCGGGACAAAGATCGGCATTCACAGTATCAAAAACAGGAGAATTAGGTTTACTCCTGACGGAAGCGGTCAGATCTTCACCCTTATTAATGTAAAGACAAGTACAATTACTACCGAAGAACTTTTTAACAAGTATTTTTCCACAGAGCCTGTTGGAATAGGATTAGGCGAATATTCCGAGGTAGCCGAAGCTGACCGTGAAAACATTAAAAACGGTACGATAGCTATTGGAATGAGCAAGAAGGCGGTTCTTATGGCGTACGGATATCCGCCAACCCACAAGACTCCTCTTTTAACCAGTGATATCTGGTATTACTGGTATGCACGTCTTCACAAGGTTAATGTGTATTTCAAAGATGACAAGGTTTTTAAAATAGAAAAAATAGAACCGGCAGAGTTCCCTGGATTTACGAAATCAAGCGTCGATTCTGCAGGCGGCATTAAAAAAAAGGCCAAATAGTATATGAAGAATAATTGGACTTGTGCCATAATAGTCACATTTGTTCTATTTTGTTATACCTTTTCCTTTGCACAAACTGAAAGCATTAAAGATACTGCAGTTGATACAAAAGAGAACGAAATCATTTCTAAACTGCACGCCCTGGAAATAGGACCGGAAATATCGTTTATTGAATATAGAGAACCTGCTGTTATGAAAGAAGAAGGAACGATGATCGGAATTGGTGCGTCATATACTTATCACAAAGGCGTTATGATTAAGATTGCGGGCAGATACAGTTATGGACAGGTAGACTACAAAAATTCAGGAACCATTAATAATATAGATGATAACATATTCGAAATCAGAATGCTTGGCGGCCACGACTTTAACATCTCGAATTCACTTTCTATCACGCCATTCATAGGCATTGGCTACAGATATTTGAAAGATGATGCGGCAGGAAGAATCAGTTCCACAGGCCATTACGGATACTTAAGAGAATCCAATTATTACTACAGTCCTATTGGTATCGAAGCGGTAAATGTTTTTGATAAAGGTTGGTCTGCCGGTGCAATTCTGGAATATGATTATTTTTGGAAAGGGAAGCAAAAAAGCCATTTAAGCGATATTGACCCCGGCTATAATGACATTTCAAATGATCAGAACGGTGGTTATTGCCTACGAGGGTCTATAAAAATCAAGAAACAAACAGACAGGGTGTTTTTTGTAATAGAACCATTCATAACATATTGGAATATCGATAAGTCGGACGTTCAATACCAGACATATTATGGAGTTGTTATCGGAACCGGATGGGAACCCAAAAATGAATCTACAGAAATCGGTGTAAAGTTTATGATAGGATTTTAATTATCTCAACTCCTTGATCCAGTTCCCGGCAGAGATCGCATATTATGGTGTGGCTCAATGTCGTAGGCCTGGCCGCCATTGAAATAGGATATAAAATCTTGTGCCGTAGAGACAGGAAACTAACACAGAGAAAAAGATGAATAAAGAAAGCAAGAACATTGAAGAAACACTGATAAAAGAAGTTGCTGCGATACTCTCCATGGAGCAAGGCTCGGTCGGACCCGAAGTTCCACTTCACGAGATGGGTTTGGATTCCCTCGGCTTTGTTGAGCTTCTTGTAGTAATAGAAAAAACTTTCAAAATAAGGCTCATGGAATCCGGCCTTACCAGGGAGGATTTTAAGACAATAAGGTCCCTTGCTGCCAAAATCAGGATAATGACGTGAGACCTTTGAATGTGTTATTGAAGGCCTCAATTTAAGTGTATATGAAGATTTCTCTGCCATACTCAAAAAACAAACGCTATTTAACAGGAATCGACTGGATTATACATGTCTTAAATTGCATGACCCTGAAAGAGACAGGGGCAGGATTCATGTCCCAGGTGGTTTTTGAGCTGCATGGAAAAGCTGATGCCTTGCAGACCGAGTCTTCTCTTTCAGCTTTTATGAAAAAACACCCTCTGTTAAACGGCCACTCTTCAAGGGATTTCAATCTTGCGCCTTACTGGAAAATTCCAACAGAAGGAACAGGCAAGATCTCATTTGAGACTGTTCATATAACCAATGCTAATAAGAAAGACGCATTTTTTGACGATGTTTTAATTATCCTCGAAAAGGGAATAAACAGGCCTTTTAAAAACAGGAAAGAGCATGTAGCTTTTCATCTTATAACACAAGGAGAAAAAAGCTATGTCGCCATGACTTTCGACCATCTCATTTTCGACGCCAGAAACGCCGAAGCTTTTCTCAACATGTTCCAGAGGGACTGGGAAGGCGAGAAGGATTCAGGCAACATTACGATTACTGAACCGGCCCATCTTTCCATGTGGATGGATAAGTTTAAGGCGGGACAGCTCGTAAACAGGGCTTTTCTTCAGATAGCGGACAGGGTTCCTCCCCGTGTATTGCCCCTTCCTCCCGGGAAAAAAGGATTTAAATTCAAGATTCTTTCTTTCGGCACGAAGGAAACTGAAGCAATAGCTGAAAATGCTTTCAATGAAGCAGGGTACCTGATGCTGATGCCTTATGCCCTTGCAGCCTCAGTTTGCGCTTTGCACGGAATCTTCGCAGGCAGAGGAATATCATCCGGTGATTATGTTATCCCGGTTTCAATTGATACAAGGAATCGGGAAGAAGTAAATAAAGATCTTTTTTTCAATCATGTCTCATTTTTCATTTTCAAAGCCGAAGCGTCCGATGCCTCCAATTTTCTGGCTTTACTGAAATCAATAAAAGAGCAGATGTACACCCAGGTCAAGTCGGACCTGCCCGGAGACATCTGCAAAGCAAGCCTTTTGATGCGGATCGCACCGGCTTCTCTTCTCGGCCGCCTGCTTAAAATATATTTCAAGGGAGAAATAGCCTCTTTCTGTTTTTCGTATGTCGGGAAAACGGCTTACACCTCCCCTTATTTCATGGGGAATAAAATAAAGAATATATTTCATATGCCGAGAACACCCGTTCCGCCGGGAATCGGTATTTTTTTTCAGCAGTCGAATGAAAAACTGAATGTAATCCTTTCTTATCTTGACGGAATGTTAAACGCAGATGAAGGGGAGGTTATTTTAACGTCACTTAAATCGCGTCTGGGGGTGGAATAAAATATGCGCCTGTCATGCGATGTTCTTGTCGCCGGAGGAGGAGTTGCCGGCATATCGGCAGCCGTGCGCGCTGCGCGCGAAGGGGCCCGTACGATACTTGCGGAAACAAATGGTTTTCCCGGCGGAACCGCCGTAAATTGCATGCACCGTTATATCTGCGGATTATATTCTTCCGGCCCTCTACCTCCGGAAGGCACTTTGAACGGAGGAATCGCCGATGAAATATGCGCGAAACTCAAAAAACTTGCGCCCGGAACAAAACCGGTTAAGATGGGCAAAGTCCTTCTTTTCCCTTTTACAACGGGAGACCTTATTAGTGTTTTAAGGTCATTAAGCGAAAAGCAGGCAGAACTCGACCTTTTATATGAAACGGAAGTTGTGTCGGTCGAAGTGCAAAACGGCAGGATAAGAAATGTTTTTGCACGGAATAATACCGGCGAAATAGAAATATCGACACGGGCGGTAATTGATTGCAGCGGATACGGGGCGGTAATCCGCTTGAGTGGAGCGGCTTACGATATTTCTTCGCCGGAAGAACGCCAACTCGCAGGTTTCTGTTTCAAAATAAAAGGGATTAAAGATCCCGGAGAGATGGCACCCGTGAGCGTTCCTTATCACATATCGCAGGCTGTTGCTGAAAAGAGAATTCCATCTTACCTGAAATATGCCAGGTTTTATAAGAGCGATGTTGACCATGAAGGATATTGCCTTATAAGTATCCCTCCGGGCAACAGCCCTGAAAGAATCCGTGAAGCAAAAAAATATGCCGCAGCGGTTCATGATATCCTGGCCGATTCGATAGATTCTTTCAGAAATTCCCGTATAACGGAAATGTCCAGCGTAATCTCAGAACGCGAAGGTCTCCGCATGAAAGGGGAATATACGCTGACTGAAAAAGATGTGCTTTCAGGACGCAAATTTCACGACGGAGTTGTAAAAAGCGCTTGGCCTATAGAGCTGTGGGATCAGAAGAAAGGCCCCTCTTGCCGGTATCTCGATGATGGCGCTTATTACGAAATTCCGCTGCGCTGTCTTAAGTCACGGAACATAAAGAATCTTTACTGTGCCGGACGATGTATATCGGCATCCCCTGAAGCTCTCGGATCAACAAGGGTCATGGGAACCTGCATCTCCCTCGGGGAACAGGCCGGACTTGCTGCAGCAAAGGATCTCGATTTGTTATAAGGATAAGCTTATGAAGATATTGCTGGTTAAACCACACACTGAACTTCTGGTTGCAAAGCGGCTGCAGGAAGGTTTTCTTCATCTTGAGCCACTTGAGCTTGAAATAGTTGCCGGTGGGGTGCCGGACGAAGATGATGTTTTAATTCTTGATCTCAGCGTTGAACAGGATCCGATCAGAACTTTCAGAAATACTTTATCGGAATATTCTCCTGATATGGCCGGTTTTTCGGGATACAGCACGAATGTCGATGCTGTCAAAAATTTTGCAAAGATGGTTAAGGATTTTAATCCCGGCATAGTTACTGTCGTTGGAGGAGTCCATGCAACTCTTCTTCCCAAGGATTACGCGGTTAAACAGATAGATATAATTGTCCGGGGTGAAGGCGGAACCGTAGTGCGGGAACTTGTACGCAGGTTCAAAAATGGAGAATCCCTCAATTATGAAGACCGCGCCCTTTCTCCGCAAGACCCGTTGTTTAATGAAAAAGCTGAACTTTCCCCGCCTGTATATCCTTCAGCAGTCGAGATACCCCGTCCAAGAAGAGATCTTGTGAACAGATCGAAATACTTTTGCGTCTGGACTTCAAGCCCTACCGGAAGGCTTGACACAATGTTCCCGAGAGTAGCAAGTATGCGTACTTCAATCGGGTGCGCTTTTTCCTGTTCTTTCTGTGTTATACCGCATCTTATGCACGGAAGGTACCTGCAGAGAAGCCCTGAAGATGTTGTAGATGAGATAGAACGTATTCATGAGGAGCACATCTATTTTGTAGATGATGAGATGTTTCTGAACCCGGCAAGAGTTACAAAAATAGCAGAGCTTCTTATTGAGCGCGGAATCAAAAAGAAATACATAAGCTGGGCGAGAAGCGACACCATAGCTAAATATCCTGAAGTCTTTAACATATGGAAAAAAGCCGGCCTCGATCTGGTCTATGTCGGCCTCGAATCCATGGACAAATCGCGCCTTGATGAATACTCAAAGAAAACAAATGTTGAAACAAACAGAAAAGCCGTGGATCTTTTACGGAAATGGGGAATAACCCTTCATGCCGCCTTCATTGTCCATCCTGATTTTACAGTCGAAGATTTCAGGCGGCTTGAAAAGGAAGTTGCCAATGTATGCCCGGCAGAAGTAACCTTTACGGTTCTCTCCCCTTCTCCCGGAACAAAATTCTGGCATGACAACAGGCACAGGTTCATATGTGATCCCTACCGCTTTTATGACTGCATGCACTCTGTGCTTCCGACCCGGCTTCCTTTAAAACGCTTTTATCAGCATTTTGGAAGATTAAATAGCCTTGCATTGCGCGCAAACCCTCTGCGGGTCAACAAAATCAAAGTTCCATTAAAGGATCTGTACAGGGCCATTTCGGGAGGCACAAAATATATCTTCTCTCTTTATAATATCCACAAGGATTACTTGCCGGAGAAAAGCAGGTGAACATATTTGAAACCATAAAAAAAGAGACAGCCGGCTACGGCGATAAACCCGCGGTTATCGAAGGTGATCAGAGCATATCATACCGCGAACTTATTGATGCCGCTGAAAACCTGGCTTCCCGGCTGAAAAATAACCGGATTAAACCGGGAAACAGGATCGCCCTGCTCTGCAACGACTCTATCGATTATATAATTATAAGCCTTGCAATACTTGCTGCAAAAGCGGCGGTTGTTCCAGTTTCATCTTCTCTTTCATGGGATGAAACGGATGCTGTTTTAGACAGGATAGATGTCAATTGTCTCATTTTTGACAAGCCGTCTTATTCCGGGCCGGATGCCGAGCCTTTATTTTCAGGGTTTAACGGCGGCGGGGAATTTTTCCTGCTCAACAGAAAAGCAAAGGATCTTCTTCCGGAAGAATATTATGCCCTGAATCCTGCATTCATAAGATTCTCTTCAGGCACAACCGGGGCAAGCAAAGGCGTTCTCCTGTCGCACGAATCGATAATTGAAAGAACAGACGCCGCGGACATGGCACTTCGCATGACCCCTGAAGATGTCGTCATATGGGTTCTTTCCATGAGCTATCATTTTGTTGTAACCATTCTCCTTTTCTTAAGAAGGGCTTCAACAATAGTTCTTTGCGGAAATGATTTTCCTGAATCATTTGTTGAGAATATTAAAAACAGGAAGGGAACATTCACATACGCATCTCCCTTTCATTATCATCTCCTTTCCAATTCGGGCGATATTCCGTCGGATATTTTCTCCGGTGTCCGTATTGCAGTTTCTACGGCGATGAAATTGCCGCAATCAACGGCCGGTGAATTTTACGACAAGTTCGGGCTTGAGCTTTCCGAGGCTTACGGAATAATTGAAGTCGGGCTTCCATTTATCAATCTTTCGGGAAATCCCGCAAAAAGAGGTTCCGCGGGAAAGGTTCTGCCCGATTATGATATAAAAATCGAAAACCGGGATAAAAATGGCGTCGGTGAGCTGCATGTTAAGGGGAAAGGAATGTTCGATGCCTATTTCTCACCGTGGCAAAGCAGAAAAGAGGCCATTAATGAAGGCTGGTTTAACACGGGAGATCTCGGCAGAATTGATGAAGACGGGTTTCTTTATATTTTCGGCAGGGACAAAAACGTCATTAATTTTGCCGGCATGAAAATATTTCCGGAAGACGTGGAATCCGTTTTGAACCGGCATCCGGCCGTCAAAGAATCTCTCGTTTACGGTCTTCCCCATCCGCGGTATGGTGAACTGCCCTGTGCGAAGGTTGTTTTTAAAGAGGAAACAAGTCCTGATTTTGACACGAATGAAATCCGCAGATATTGCTATCCTCTTCTTGCATCATACAAAGTTCCGAAAGAAATTAATCCTGTAAAAACACTTGAAAAAACGGCGAGCGGAAAAATCAAGAGATGGTAAAAGCAATGCCTTATCAAAAATATCAAATATCAAAAACTTTACATTACGTGCTTAGATGACAATAGGCACAGATCATAATTTCTTTAGGTTCATCACACCTGCATGGCTTTGGAAATCAACCTCTCCGGATCACCGTTCACTCAGGATAGGGATTCCTCGAATGTTCTTTTACTATATCTATCCCGGTCTGTGGGAGACATTCTTCAGCGAACTGGGAATGGAACCAATTGTTTCCAGGCCGTCCACCATCAAGACAGTTGAGAAAGCTTCTCAAATATCCGAAACAGAACACTGTCTGCCGAACAAACTTTTTGACGCACACCTTGCCGAACTTGTCGGGAAGGTGGACATGGTATTTGTGCCCCGTGTCCTGTCCACCATAAAGGGTCATCTCTCCTGTCCAAAGTTTGGCCCGCTTCCCGATGCGGCCAGGGCGGATATCGCCCGGGAAACGAAAGTTCTGTCTATTGAACTTGACGAAAGCAGGCGTCCCTTATCCGAGAGCCTGATGCTTCTTGGGAAACAGTTAAAGAGTCAAAAGAGTCAAATCCGGTCAGCAATTAACAGTTCATTAAGAGCCATGGAATTGGCAAAGAATCAGCCGGTTCGCTATCTGAGAAAAAAGGAAGGGCTCCGTTTCTTGCTTATCGGACACCCCTATGTCATTCACGACAATTTTATCGCGGGACCGATTCTGCAGAAGTTGGAAAAGATGGAATGTGAAGTTGAACTGATCTCTTTCGCGAAAGAAGCTCCGGTAAAGAGTTATATTCTGTGGAGCACAGCCAATTTGATTTATCACTCGATGAAGACCCTCTCCCGTGAAGAATATGATGGGGTTATTCAGCTTACGGTATTTAATTGCGGATGTGATTCCATGATGATTGATACGTATCGAAGTCTGATGAAAGAAAAGAATATCCCATTCATGTATCTTATGGTCGATGAGCATTTAGCCCAGTCCGGTATGGATACACGGGTGGAGGCGTTTGTTGACTCGCTCGGGTGGCGTCCATGACATATATGGCTATCCCCAACATCGGCAACTACACCATCGCCCTCGCCACAGCGGTCGAATCTCTCGGGATTAAGGCCTGGGCTTCGACCGCCACAACGCCTGAAGCCCTGAAGTTAGGCATCGAGGCGGCCCCGGAGTCTGTCTGTCTGCCTCTAAAGGCCCATCTTGGCCACTTTATTGAGGCGGACAGGGCCGGCGTAGAATATGCTTTCATGATCAACAGTGTCGGGACATGCAGACTTAGATATTATCGCCACATGATAGATCAGATACTCAAGGATCTGGGGCTGAAAATAAAGATCTTCGGTCTCGGCTTCGACGGGTTCAAACCGCCGATCGTACGCCATTTTGCTCCCGGACCAATCACGTTTATCAAACCCTTATTCCATACGGTCTTAAAGATCAAAGTGATTGATGAACTGGAGGTGGCCGCCTGGCGGACAAGGCCCATCGAAATAACCCCGGGAGACACCACGCGGATCATGAATAAGTTGCTGGTGGAACTCAGTGAGTCAAAAACCATGGCCGAGACCCGGTCCATCCGCAAAAAGGTTGCAGGGAGTTTCGCGGATATTCCAGTGGATAAAGAGAAGCAACCGCTCAAGGTGGGACTGGTCGGCGAAATATCTTTTTTGCGGGACAAGTGTTTGAATAAGAACATTGAATATATACTGGGCAGCCAGGGGATTGAGCTGAAAAACTTCTTTTTGCTTGGAGAAGAGTTAGAGAACATAACGCGAATCATATTCCTTAACCAGAGTCGGAGAAAGTCCCTGTTCCGAATCACGGACCGATACTTGCAGAATTCGGTTGGAGGACATGCTCTCGATTCCGTTGCAAACTCGATCCATTGTGCGGATGAAGGGTATGACGGCATGATTCACCTGTGTCCTTCCGGATGCATGCCTGAAGTCAGCGTACGACCGATATTAAAGCGTGTCAGCAAAGACAAGGATATTCCCATACTGGAAATGTCTTATGACGAACATACCTGTGGCGTCGGGATTGCGACCCGCTTAGAAGCCTTTGCCGATGTCCTCATGGAAAGAAGAAAATGCGGCGCCGCCGCCTTTCGCAGGGAGAAAGCCCGCCGTGGATAATTCAATGAATAACACCTGTTACATTGGGATTGATGTCGGTTCCATCAGCACAAATTGCGTCGTCATTACGCCGGAGGGTGAAGTCCTTTCTGAAATTTACATGCGGGGGGACGGCCATCCGATCGAGTCGGTGCAGCAGTGTCTGACCCAACTCACGGCACAGTTGCCTGACACGTATTGCGTCAAGGGTGTTTGCACAACAGGAAGCGGAAGAATTCTTGCAGGCGCGGTCGTCGGCGCGGATGTGATTAAAAACGAAATATCGGCCCATGCCCGTGCGACGATACATCTCTATCCTGATGTGCGCACAATATTCGAAATCGGCGGACAGGATAGTAAAGTCACGATTGTCAGGGATGGAGCTATCGTCGATTTCTCAATGAACCTGCTTTGCGCAGCGGGCACAGGAAGCTTTCTCGATTCACAGGCCAGAAGATTGAATATTACGATTGAAGAATTGAGCACCAGGGCGATTACATCTGAAAATCCCACGGATATAGCCGGCCGCTGTACGGTTTTCGCGGAGTCGGACATGATTCACAAACAGCAGGGCGGGCATGAACAGAAAGACATCATGATGGGATTGTGTCACGCCCTTGTCCGAAACTATCTTTCAAATGTTTGCAATGGGAAGGAGATCAAACCGCCAATTGTTCTTCAGGGCGGAGTGAGCGCAAACAAGGGAATCTGCCGGGCTTTCAAAGAAGCGCTTCAGTGCGATATCGTGGTTCCACCCTACAATATGGTCATGGGGGCCTATGGGGCCGCCCTGATTGCATCAAAATCCGGCATCGAAAAGACAAAATACCGGGGAAAAGAAGCCTCCAGACACACCATTATTACAAAAGGTTTCGAATGCGGGGATTGTCCCAATTCTTGTGAAATTATCGAGGTCCTCGATGCGGATGAAGTCATCGGAAGAACCGGCGGGCGGTGCGGTAAATGGGAGGGAATGACGGGACCGCGTGAAGCCCTCAGGGGAACAGTCCCGATTGTCCCTGTTTCCGGAACTTCCGCAGGCGGTCTAACGGAATATGATGCCTGCCGACTGGTGGACAATGCCCCTGATCTTATTCAAATAGGCGTTTCCAAAAAAAAAGTCGTAAATATCATGCAGGATGACGGATTTCCTTCCGAATGCGACGTTATAGTCATGGGTGCAGGCATAGCAGGCCTGACAGCCGCGGCCCTCCTCTCGAGATCGGGACTTAAGGTTGTGCTGCTTGAGAAGCAGTCAAGACCGGGCGGATACTTCATGGGATTTAAAAGAAAAGGGTTCACTTTTGACAGTTCCATTCAATGGTTAAACGGGTTCAATGCTGACGGATTTGTTGGCAGGATATTCGAATACATAGGATCGGATTATCCGAAATGCAAAATGTCGGATCGTATCCGCAGGTACAAGGGTGAATCCTTCGACTACATTCTTACCAGCAACCCTTATGAACTCCGCGACCGGCTGATAAAAGATTTTCCCGCCGAAACGGATGGTATAAAGAGGTTTTTTGAGGACTGCAGAAAAATTGGCGTCCACTTCGACAAATTAAACGGATGCCTGCGCGCGCACCAAACCATGCCTGAAATTGAAAGAATGATCTTTGGAATTAAAATGCTCGGCTGGGCTGTTCCGGTGTGGAAATATTTGCGAATTTCTGCTGAAAAAGGCCTGGACAGATACTTCAAAGACAATGAGATAAAAAAAATATTCTGCAGTGAAGAGAAGTTCATGTCCATAATCATGCCGTTCGCGTGGGTTTTCGCCAACGATCTGCTCTTTCCGCCGGAGGGTGGAGCTGAAGTTTTTGTAAAATGGCTGTGCGGAAAAATTCATAATTCGTCATCGCAGATATTTTTAAACCATAACGTTAAAGAGGTGCTGGTGAAAAACAAAATGGCCTCCGGAGTACGTCTTTCCGACGGACGGGTCATTAATTCCAAATATGTTATTGCCGCATGTGACTTAGAAAATCTATATGAGAGGATGCTTCCCGAAGGCTCGGTGCCGGATAAACTGATCCGCCGTCAAAGAGAAGCCGATCTCTATTCTTCCAGTGTCACAGTATTTATTGGCCTTGATCTTGATGAGTCCGCCCTCGGATTGCGTGGAGAATTGATATACCTGACTGCCGATGATATTCCGAGGAAAGATCATTCAGGAGGAGACCCTTATAACAATGCTCTTGTTATTCAGTCTCCTTCGGCAAGAGACAAATTGCTTGCCCCCGAAGGTAAATCGACAATGACCATACATTGTTCGGCCCGCATAGATTATGGTGATTTATGGAAGACGGATAAAAACATGGAGCGCGGAACAAGATACAGGGAATTCAAGCAAGAATATGCGGATATCCTGATCGAAAGAGTTGAAAAGGGCCTCGGAATAAATATAAAAAAGCATATCGAAGTGCTTGAAATTGCGACACCGGTCACATACTGGCGTTATACCGGAAATCGCAACGGAAGCACTATGGGAGCAAGTCCAACTGATAAAAATATCAGAAACCAGCTTGCTCATTACAAAACACCGGTTAAGAATTTATTTCTGGGAGGACACTGGGCGGAATACGGAGGCGGTATGCCGATGGCCGTGAAGGCGGCTTCAAACGCGAGCCTGATGGTTCTGGAAAAATCAAACAAGGAAGAATTTAAAAAACTGCGGGATGTCATGGATTTCAAATAAAATAAATGTACGCGAAAATCACTTTGTGACAGGGAATAAGGTCGCAGTTTCAGTTTAATAAGGGGGATACTTATGGAAAACCTGACTGAAGGATATCCGGTAGTCATCGAGATTCCTGTCGCATGGGGAGAGATGGACGCCTTTCAGCACATCAACAATATTGTTTATTTCAGATATTTTGAAAGTGCAAGGATCGCTTATTTTGAGAAGCTGAACCTTATGGATATGATGAACAGGACGGGCATAGGTCCTATTCTTGCCTCAACGTCATGCAAATTCAGAATTCCTTTGAAATATCCGGATAAAGTCCTTGCCGGAGCCAGGGTATCCTGTATCGAGGAAGACCGGTTTATCATGGATTATATTGTTGTCAGCGACAAACATAAAAAAATAGCTGCAGAGGGTGATGGCCTGATAGTGGCCTTCAACTACAGTGAGAACAGGAAGACTTTAATGCCTGAAGAACTGAGGCAGCGCATACTAGACATTGAACCGAAACTGCCTCGTTAACACCGCTGCTTACATCGAGACTTCTGCATACCATTGAAAGCACTCAGAAATTATCAGCAAACAGTTCCTTTTCAACCTGCTGACATATCCGTTTGGAAGGGTCTGCAGAGTTCTTCCATCACACAAAACGTTTCATTTCTTCCAGATATTCCGGGTAACGGGACAGGTAAAAGGAAAGCGCACGCGCAAAATCGGGACCGAGGACACCGTTTATGAACATCTGGCATATTTCCTTTTGACGCAGAAGAGTAAACTGAGAAGTGACCCAGATGTGGCGCTCTTCCTCCGGAATTGAACTCATTAACTGGTTGATAGCGCTTCGGGCACGCGGCTGATACATCCAGAAATATAGCGCGTCAAGAGCGTGAATGCAGATAATCTTTTCCATATCCTGGGCTTCGGCATTGGCTTTTTCCTGAAATTTCTGGGGATGTCCAAGCAGTTCTATCGTATTAGTCTCCGGAAAGAGGAGCTCTATCTGTGCATAGATGTCCATCAGATCCGACAGCTTTTTCCGGTATTCCCGGAACCGGGTCCGGATATTGGCGTAACGGTCAGCCGTGCCTTCTATGATCCCGGCCACAATGTCTGATGCTGTTTTGGAAATAATTGCGGCCCATTTCTGAAGCACACCGACTACAGCCTCTACCCCGTAAGCAGCAAGTATCGATCCGGCGGCATAATTAAGCAACACGGCTATCGGAATGGATAGAATGGTGCGGAAAAAGTTTCCGAAAATCGCACCTTTCGGCAAACCGCGAAACGCATTGTGACTTGATAGATATGCCCCATTGGTTATTGCCATAACAGAATATAACAGAACCGGTTGGGTAGCCGTTGTAATATCAAACATCCGGTCCAGGATGACTGTTTTCACAAGATAATCTAGTAATGGAACCGAAAATCCTGTAAAAAGCAACGAATCCGCAGTTCGGTCCCAGTTTACATAGGCATCCCACCTGAGCAGGGGAGATCGGCGAAAACCGCCACCGCCCAGAATCGACTGAAGAACATTGCGGATTCCCGTGATACCGAACCAGATAAAAGCGCCGAAATATGCCAGCAGCCACCAGTCCTTGGTAAGAGCAAATGTTGCAAATGCCGGCACGAATCCGATAAAAACCTTCAACAGGTTTTTTAAGTGGGAATTAACGTAAGTCCAGGGAATGCGCTTCTTTTCATAGATAGAAACAGGAGGCTCCAGGTACAGATCATTGGTAATGACATTCTCTGTTCCGCCAAGTGTAATGACATTTCCTTTTTGAGTCACGCGGGCGGCATTTTCCAGCACTTCCCAATCTTCCTTTTGAGAATAAGCCATCCAGCGGATTAATGGCAGAGATTCGGCTATTTCCAGAAACTTTTTGCTCACATTATCACGGGCAAGGAATGTATGACGCTTGCGTACGTTGAGATATATCGGAATAATGTCTCTTCCGGTACCGACATCCTTCTTGATCTGATTACGTGCTCTTCGCGGGAGGGTTTCAATAACCGCAAGCCCCATGCCGTGCGATCGACCGGATCGTCCGGTAGAGTCACTTCCAAGGCGTGCTTTTAGCGGCCTGCTCTTGTACATGATCTGAAGATTGATTATATCGTGGAGGATAACAGTCAGTTTTTCGATCTGCTTTTTCTGTTCAGGAAGATTCCTGCTCGCCACTTTCTGGATGATCTCAAGAATCAATCGCTTCAGCGCTATAGGGCTCTGCACATTGATGGCTTCCTGAAGCTGGCTGATGGCATGAATATGGACGGTTTTACCTGCAGCCCAATCCTTGAGATTAAAGAGTTCCAGTCTTGAGATCCTGCCGTCGCAGTCATAAAGCAACTCCAGCACTTCTTCCACTTCAACATTAGACAGATTCAGTGTGATCCTGTATCCTGATTGCAGAGAGGCCAGACGGTCGAGAAGCTCTGCCGGAGACAGCTTCAGCAATTCCGGAATATCGGGGTCATCGGATGGCGCTGAAGGATTTGGAATATCGGGGTTGCTCGAAGGCTTGAGGTAGCCGGCAATCAGAACTTCCAGATCAAGACGATTCATTTCGTCGAACCACTTTTTAATCCGGGCCTGTTCGTCATTACCGGCTGTGCAATAGTCTGACCGGAGCTGTCCAGCCTTCTTCTGCAGGGCATTCAGAATATTCTGATGAATAAATTTACCCAGATGGAACGTCGACTTCTGACCGATGCCGACAAAAGCGAGGAACTCATTTTCATCCACAGGCGCCGGATCGATTTCGTATATACGCTTGAAATCTGACAAATGCCTGTGATTAAAGGCTCTGAGCAGTTCCATTACGTAAGCCTGCTGGTACGCAGAAACCTTCCTCCCTTGATCCATGAGACTGACAACCGCCGGCTCCTCGAGAAAGCAGAGAAATGCCTGGGAGTCCGGGAATCCCCTTGGAACCCAGATAAGATTTATGTACTTATTTCGAAACCGGGATGAAAACTCGATTCCGATACGTACATCGATATCCATTATCCGTGCAGCTTCAAGAAGTTCGGTAGCAAAACGCGGTTCGATATAGTTGTAATGAATAATCCTCAAACGCCTGATACCCTTTATCCAGGCATCCATTATCAGGTGGGTTGAAGATTTGCGCCCCTTTGTATTTGCGTCGTGCACGTGATCGTCAAATGAAATCTGGTTCCATTCTTCCGGCATTTCGAGAAGATGATATCGTTTGAGCTGCCTGCGGACAACCCTAGGTTTGCCCGAAACTGTAGTACGGAAATCGTGAGCCAGTTCGAGTTGCTGCCTGTAATTGTCCCGGGTACGAACGACTTCTTTCATGATTTGCATCAAAACACGGGCGGTGTTTTTTGGCATCGGCCCTACGGCTGTATCCAGGACTTCATCGCGCAAAGAGCGAAGCGCGCCGAGACGTTCATCCATTCCTCCTATCTCGAGAGAGGTAAGCAGATGGACCATTGCATATGCGATCCGCAACCTTTTTGTTTCGGCCATCTCTTTAATGCCATGAGAATGGAAATAGCCTGAATATTGCCTGCGTGCATGTTCAAAATCCCGGCCTCTGGAAAAAGCATCATTTACAATACCAATCAGCCTGTAATCTCCACGGTCGAAAAGAATGCGGCTGCTCCGGAAGGAAGACAGCTCAGGTCTGCAAATTCTCTCGATTTCTTCCATTTTTGATTTATTTGTCAAGCTGCCGGTTTCACTCATAACTGTGTAGGGCCGATTGCAATTGGACAGTTTTATTTATTCTTCTTATCCCTCTTTTCCTGCTTCTTTTCTTTCAATGATTTGGCCGGCTTTTTTTTGGTGTCTTTTTTTACGTCTTTTGATTTTGACATGTGTGTTCCTCCTTGAATAAAATTAATGACATTAATCTTTAATCACGTAATCACGGCATATTCCTCTAATCAGTTTTTCCCCTGTTTTGTATATTTTGAGCTTTATTTGTTGTGCAAAGTTGTCATTCCTCCGATAATGGGAAAAGCATCATTTGTTCTTTCTGGATTCCATTGCCTGCCGAAGTTTTTCGGCCAGATCACTGACTGGTGCGGGAATTGCTGCTTGAGCAAAACTTTTCCAGGCATCCTCTTCTTTTGCATCGCCGGGAGCAAGAGTGATTTTACGGTCAAGGGGATGAATCTCCTCCACGGTTACGGCAATAGGATCTCCTGCCTTCATCTGTTCGATCAGTCCGGGCTTTTCGGCCCCGCTGAATTTCGATTTCGGGAGAAGCCCGGTAATGCCGGGGGCAAGTGAGACAAAATAGCCGAATTTTTCCTTTTTCTCCAGAATCCCGATGACGATCTGGCCAACGCTGAATCTTTCCGGCACTTCCAGCCACGGGTCTCCCAGTGCATCACGGATGCTGAGGGATATCCGTCGCCCTTTCGCATCAACTTCTTTTATCATAACCGAAACCGTTTCACCCGGTTTTACAATATCAGACGGATTGATAACTCTTTTAAGATAGCTCATTTCGCTTATATGGACCAGTCCCTCTACGCCCGGGGCTATTTCCACAAAAACGCCAAAATTCATACACCGGGTGACTTTCCCGCTCACCTTCGCTCCGGAATGAAAATTATCCGAAACCTTATCCCAAGGATCCGTGTCAACCTGTTTCATGGAGAGGGATATCTTTTTCTGATTCTTCTTCTCCCCGTCTGCTACCGCAATAACTTTGACAGAAACCTTATCATCGGCGCTCACAACCTCCTCGGCCTTTTCCGCCCTCGACCAGCTCAATTCCGAAATGTGGACCATGCCTTCGACTCCCGGAATCAATTCAACAAATGCTCCATAAGGCATGACCTTTGTGACCCGGCCCTTAAAAATATCGCCTGCTTTTAATGTGCTGAAAAATATTGCTTTCTCTTTTTCTATAGCCATGGCGAGAAGCTTCCTGCGGGAGACAATTATATTCCTGCCTCCTTCCCCGAACTGGGTAATTAAAAACTGGCAGGTCTGTCCCACGTAATCTTCAGGCGTTTCAGTATAGTTGACATCTATCTGACTGATTGGGCAAAAGGCACGTCTCTGAAGAATCTCCACATGGAAACCGCCTTTGCAGGTTGCGCTTATTTTCCCTTCAACTGGAATCTCATTTTCAAATGCGTCTTTTAAAAGTTCAAGCCCTCCGATACCTGAAATAGCTCTTGAAAGGCGAATCTCGTGATCATCAATTCCAACTACATAAAGCTCAATTTCATCGCCTTCGATAAAGGGCATGTTTCCATCGCCGTCTAAAAGCTCAGCCCGTTCAACGGTGCCATCAACCTTCGTGCCGGTATCCATAAAAACCGAGTCTTTTCCTATGGAAATGATCTTTCCCTTTATCCTGTCCCCGAGCTGAAGATCGTCTTTCATGCCGGAGCTGTACGATTCGAAAAGCTCCGCAAAACTTCGGTCATCATTCTCTTTGTTTTCATTATCAAAGCTTTCATCATCAATGTTTTCTGACATGTTTTGGCTCCAAAAAAAATTTAATAGAGGATCCTTTTAACCCTTAACAACACTTAAGGTCAATATTTAACCCGATTTTATCCGTCCGTTTTTCTGCCATGTCACCTCCTGCTCCCGCTTAAGTTATACTTTGCCTTCGCTTCAAACAGCCACAACACTCTCACAAACTGCAGCTTTTGATGAGGCATCAATAGATACAACGGCAATGAATTTCTATTCCATAAACATTTTATAGCAAAATCCGGATAAATATGAAATGTTTTATTGAAACTTCCCGCAGGAAACTGTTTGAACCGAAACAGTATAACACTGATCCCGCTACTTGCGGCCGGGCTATAGAGCAAATGAAAAACAGATTGCGGGCAAACTTAATATCTGTTATCCGAAATATCATTATGTAATGAGTTCCTGATCCTTAAAATAGAGACTTTTGAAGAACGCCCAATTTTGTCCAAGTACAAGGAAGGCGAAAATTTTAACCGCAGGAATACATTGAAGTATTTCGATGATTGAAATTTGAGCCTGACACAGTAATCGGGCAAAAGGGGGTGTTATGCAAAGGTCTCAAATAAGTAATCTGGGGGAGAATGTTGTGCCTGAAATAAAATTTGATCCGGAATTATGTGTCACCTGCGAGACGATCGATTGTCTTATGAAATGCCAGTATGTAAAATTTGCCGGTATTAGCGACGCAAAAGCCGAAAAATCAAAAATAAACGCCGGAGAAGAGAGTCGAGTGCTGAATGAATGCCTGACCTGTTATGCCTGCCAGGAGTATTGCCCGTACAATAACAATCCATTTTATCTGCTCGTGGAGCGGCAGGAAGAAAAAGGGATTCTCCCGGCGCCCAAACCGATTATTGAGGAACAGCTTAGAATGATGGGCCCGAGGGGGAGGATAACACCGCAAAAGGTTCGCTCACCTGTGGTGAATATGTGCGCCTTTCCAATGCTTGCCGGATGTGTCAGGGGCAAACTGTTTGAAGGCGCTTCTGTGATATCGGGGAATGACATGTTCTGCAATATCATGTGGCTTCATTTTGCAAAGAACTCCGTAATCAGGGAGCGGGTTCCGAAGATGATCGACAATATAATGTCGTTTTATCTTACGGATTCGAAAATTGACGAGATGGTCTGTTTTCACGATGAGTGTTACGGGACATATACCAGTGTGGCAGACGCCTTCGGCATTTCCGTGCCGTTTAAACCGGTTCATCTGTTTGACTATATTAGTGGTCGGCTTGATGAATTATCAGACCGGATTAAGCCGATTAATACAAAAGTCGCATACCAGCGGCCATGTTCGAACCGTTTGTCGCCGGAGACAGATAAGATGCTGGATGATATTTTCAGGAAAATAGGCGCAGAAAGAGTACCCCGAAAGTATGACCGGGAAAACGCATTATGTTGCGGAGGAGTCCCGCGTGCCCAGCAGCGGGATGAACTGGCTGACGAGCTGGTGGAAAAAAACATCAGCGATATGCTCTCTACCGGCGCCAAATATTGTGTATTTAACTGCCCGTTCTGCATGGCGACTCTCGGACAGGAAGTGGCGGAACATGGTTTAATGCCGATACTCGTGAGCGATCTTGTCCTGACTGCACTGGGAGAATAAACCGATGAATGATTTCATCAGGCAATTAGCCGAAATTACGGGACCGGGATTTGTTTCCGGGGAGCCGGAGGAGCGCTATCTTTATTCCATGGATCAGGGAACCATGCCCCCTGTTTCGCCCGACGCAGTAGTCATGCCGGGAAGCACTGAGGAGGTGCAACAGATTATGCGCCTGGCAAACAAGCATAAAGTCCCGGTGGTGCCCATGGGGGGAGGACTGGTGCTCTCAGGGCTAACACGGGCACTTCATGGCGGCATAATTTTAGATATGAAGCGGATGAACCGTATCCTTAAGGTCAATCCTAAAAGCCGATATGCTGTTATTGAAGGCGGAGCTTCCGAAGGTATGCTGCAGGCGTATCTAAAAAAGCATCATCCGGAACTCAAACATTCCATGCCTGACGCCCCGCCGATAGCTACTTTGGCAGGAAATATCTGCATTCATGGATCAGGCCATCTATCGGTTCTGGGCGGATTTCATTCGGATATGCTTACAGGAATGGAGGTTGTGCTGCCGACCGGAGAAATCGTGAAGTCGGGATCATGCAGCGTCTCTACGGACTGGTTTGCGAGGGCGCCGCTTCCTGATCTTTCCGGGCTTTTTCTTGGATGGTCGGGAACCACGGGCGTTGTGACTAAACTCGGAATCAGACTTTTCCCCAGTTATGCTCACAATGATATGCTCATTTTCGTATGTGAGGATGCGGACCTGATGCCTGACGTCATTTCACGACTGACCGGCGTGCAGGTCGCGGAAGACATGACACCCTGGATGACGCCGAAACCGGAATGGGCCAGAGGCTTTCTGCATATAAACATCAGCTACGGTGCGCACAGTAAAAAGGAGCTTACTTTCAAACGTAACCTGCTCCAGGCATCCGTGAAGAAATATTCCGATCAGAAAATTGCTGGTTTTCTCCCCATGCCGCCTCCCCAAAAAAGCAGGTTTTTAAAAATACCTTCGTCCGACCTGGTGACATTTGCCGATCTCAGAAAGGGCGGCGGCTTCGAATATGTCGGAGCGATCATGGCCATCGAACATTTCGCAGAGGCCTATCGTGCCGGTCTCAACATCGCCCGGACATACAACGTGAGCTATTCCATGGGCGCCAGAATCATCGGAGCCGGTCATGCCATGATGTTTTTTTACGCATATGCCTTTAACCGTGCGGATCCGGAAGACATAAAACGGGCGCAGCACGCGCTCGAGGCAACCAACACAGCGGCTCTTGAAATCGGCGGGATTCCATGGAAATCGGAATTGCCCGCCCAGAAACAGATCATTGATAAAATGGATCCCGGCACGTTTAATCTGATGAATAAGATCCGTTCCGTGCTGGATCCGAATCACATAATGAATCCGGGAAACTGGGAAAAGTGATTAATCATGCTGCATGAAGAAATACTTCACCGATGTTTTCGCTGCGGTTACTGTAAGATGCCTTCCAGCTATATCGATCTGAACTGCCCATCTTATCTGGCCTTCCGGTTTGAAACCTATTCGCCGGGAGGACGTATGTGGCTTCTCAGGGCCTGGCTGGATGGAAAGATTACGTTAAGTCAGAGATTTGCTGAAATCATGTTTTCCTGCACCGCGTGCGGCAACTGCACCGAACATTGTCCGTTTCCCGGTTTTAAAAACCTTTTGCTGGAGGCTTTTACATCGGGGAGGGAATCTTTTCTGGATGACGGACTCGTCCCGGCCGGGGTGAGAGATTATCTCACAAGGATGCAGCTTCACGGAAACCCCTACGGCCTGCCGGGGAAAAAACGGGCAGACTGGGCCGCAGGGACTGATATCGCACCGTTTACTGACCAGGAATATCTGTTTTATGCGGGTGATGAAGGCTCTTACGATAATCGCGGCCAGGAGATAGCCCGTTCCGCTTCCAGATTGCTTGCAAAGGCCGGCATCTCTTTCGGCATTTTAACCGGAGGTGAAAATTCAGACGGAAATGATGTAAGGGCATCGGGCGAAACAGCCCTGTTTGAAGATCTGGCAAAAAAAAATACGGATCTCTTCAATAATAAAAATGTAAAAAAAATCATCACATTGTCTCCCCACAGCTTTAATTCGTTTAAAAAAGATTATCCTAAACTGGGCGGGAATTATCAGGTTTTTCATTACACGCAGATCCTGGCGTTTAACATGGGGAAGCTGAAATTCCGGGAGAATCCGGAGCCTGTTCTGGCAACATACCATGATCCATGTTACCTTGGCCGCCATAACCTTGATTACTATTCACCGCGGATGATGCTCTCGGCGGTTCCAGGTATTAAGATTGCCGAGATGGACCGGAATAAGAAGAATGCTCTGTGCTGCGGAGGCGGGGGAGGAAATTTATTTACGAACGTCCTGTCATCCGGTTATGAAAGCCCTGCACGTTCCCGTGCCCGAGAAGCTAAAGCCACCGGCGCAAAGATCATTGCCGTTTCCTGCCCCCTGTGCGCTATCATGCTGGAAGATGCTGTTAAGACGGAAGGGCTTGCCGGAGATTTGCGGGTCATGGAAATATCCGAAATCATAAATGACCGTATCATGTAATTCGCATAGTATCGACAAATAAAAAAGGAGTCGTCCGTGGAGCAATGCATACAAGTATTGAATACCGGTCTTCGTGGCGTAACCGTTGCCAGCACCAGAATCAGCGATGTGATCGGAGATCAGGGGAAATTGATCTACCGCGGCTATTTGATAAAGGATCTGGCTGAAAAGACCTGCTTTGAGGAAATCATTCACTTGCTGCTGTTCGAAAAGCTGCCCAATCAGGAAGAGCTGGCTGCCCTTAAAAAGCAACTGGTTACCGAACGTGGTCTTCCCCAAGAAGTAATCGCGGCACTTAAAACCCGTCCGGCCAAAGCGCTTCCCATGGATATTTTACAGGCGTCCACATCAATGCTGGCTCACCATGACGACGATGTTAACAATCAAACCCGTGAAGCTGCTTTGCGCATGGGCATTCGATTAATTGCAAAACTGGCTACAGTTGTAGCGGCATGGGAGCGCATTCGCAATGGGATGGAGCCGGTGGCCCCTGATCCTGACCTGGACCACGCGGCCAATTTTCTTTACATGCTGTCTGGGAGGAAACCGGAGACGGAAGTGGTCCGTTATTTTGATGCGGCGCTGGTTCTGCACGCTGAACACTCCTTCAATGCATCAACTTTTACAGCCCGGCAGGTGGCATCCACACGCGCCCATATCTATGCAGCTGTTGCTGCGGCAATCGGATCGCTTTCAGGCGAATTGCACGGAGGCGCCAATGTACGCGTGATGCTCATGTTGCTTGATATCGGCAGTATTAGCCGTGTCGAAACTTATGTTAACCGGATTTTAGACGAAGGCAAATTAATTATGGGATTAGGGCATGCTGTTTACAAGACCGATGATCCACGGGCTCATATTCTGGCACCCATGTCGAAACGCATGGGTGAAATAGCCGGCGATACCAGATGGTACGAGATCTCGAAGATGCTGGAGAAAAAGGGCAAAGAAGTTTTCAAGCGCCGCAAGGGGACTGATATTTATCTTAATGTCGATTTCTACAGCGCGTCTCTGTACTATTCCATGGGCATACCGGTGGATCTTTACACCCCTCTGTTTGCCATTTCGCGTATCTCCGGATGGGTGGCCCATGTTCTGGAAGAGCAATTTGCAGAGGCAGCTCCCAAGGCAATCTTGTATCGTCCCGAATCCGACTACGTTGGTGATTATTGCGGGCCCGATTCCTGCGAATTTGTTCCCATCCATCAGCGTTGATATCAATTGTCCGGTAAACATGGAAATCGATAACACTATTGTTAAAGCGGCGGCGCAGTGGGATTTTAAGTTAACAAATATCCGCAGGGATATTCCAATAGCGGGGAGTCCTGAACGCTGTGAGCTCAGGTCCGTCATAGAGTGCGATAACAACAGGTTTTATCTCCTTGAAAGTATTTTCGACACTGACATCAATCATAAATTAAGAATAATTTCCTGTCTAAATTTTCTTTCCAGCAAGGGACTGCCCTCTTTAAATCCATATCTCTGTGCAAGAAATAACGAATATATAGTCGATTGTGACGACAGATTCTGGCAGATTTCGCCATTTGTTCAAGGGGCGGTTCTGGACCGCCCGGAATATATCTTCGATAAGTGGCGGGGTAAAGTGATGGCGGAGTTTCTGATTGAATTGAGAAAAAAGTCGACGGAGCTTCCCTGTCTTAGCAGTCTCACTTCATTTTCAATAAAAGATTATATTTCTAAACTCATATCTCAGATTAAAACAAATGATCAGGAAGTGCTTGGTAAAATCGGACCGGTAATAAGCTTTCTTGAAAACCGGTTTATGAAAGTTCATGACATGCTTCCCGTTTCGTTTTGTCACGGAGATTTTCATCCGTTAAATATCATATGGTCAAAAGATTCGATAAAGGCTGTCATAGACTGGGAATTTCTGGGGATGAAACCCGAAATATACGATGCGGCAAACCTTATAGGTTGTATCGGAATTGAAGATCCTCAAGGGCTACTTGGCAATCTTGCAAAAGTTTTTATCGGGGATTTGAAAAAGTCGGGATTAATATCGAAGATAAGCCTGGATGTTTTTGTTGAGTTTGTTATTGCGGTGCGTTTTGCATGGCTTTCTGAATGGCTCCGGCATAAAGACATTGAAATGATCGAGCTTGAAACCGTGTATATGAATCTTCTTGCGGATAATTACGATATGCTGAAAAATGCCTGGGGGATATGAACAGAAAAAGACTACAGGCCATCAGATGTAAAGTCCACCGTAACTCATCCCTGCTCGAAGTGATTAGTTTTGTCTCAGTTTATCCCGAATCGCGAGAAGATCGCAAACCGGCAGGATGGAGATCTTATCCTGAACGGGATAACTTTGTCGTCCCGGGTAGATGATCCATAAATGATCGAGATTTAATGTTTCCAGCGCAGTTCGCATCGATTTTGTTACAGCAGGCGCTTCGTTGAATTTAAACTCTATTCCGTATCGACGTCCCTTGTGCAGGAAAAAAAGGTCAAGTTCAGCGCCGCTGTAGGTTGACCAGAAAAAGGCCTGCGCGGGTTTGACTGTCAGCAGTGTCTGTTCAAGGGCAAAGCCTTCCCAGGATGCGCCAACCCTTGGATGTCCAAGAAGGCTGTGGTAATCGGGAAGGCTGAGTAATTTATGGAGGATCCCCGAATCCCGAAAATAGATTTTGGGGGCTTTAACCTGACGCTTGCCTATATTTTCATGCCAGGGCTGCAACTGCCGGATCATGAAGGTGCCGGTAAGGATATCGAGATAGGAGCGCATAGTCTTGTCGGATAGTCCCATGGCACGACCCAGTTCCGATGCATTCCAGATTTGACCGTGATAATGAGCCAGCATTGTCCAGAAACGGCGCATGGCTGCAGAGTGAATAGAAATGCCGAGATGAGGGATGTCACGCTCCAGGAAGGTTCGAATGAAACCTTCAAGCCAGGCCATGCTGTCTTCATCAGAGTCGGCAAGAAAAGAGCGGGGAAATCCGCCTTTCAGCCACAGCGCTTTTTCTGATTCAGAATTGATTTCCTGTAATGTAAACCCAGATAGCTCTATAAATTCCAGACGACCGGCAAGGCTTTCCGATGCATTCTTCATGATATCCGGAGAGGCGCTACCTAAAATGAGAAAGCGTGTCCGGTTCATGGGACGATCAACAAGAACCCTTAGGACCTTGAACAAACCGGGCATCTCCTGGATCTCGTCCAGAACGGCAATCCCTTTTAGAGATCCGAGCATAAGTTCTGGATTTTGCAGACGTATCAGATCAGGCTGGGATTCGAGATCAAAATAAACCGTGTCTTGACCTTCTCCAAACATCCGTGCAAGAGTCGTTTTCCCGCATTGTCGCGGACCAAGAAGGGCTGTGACTGGAGAACGCTGAACCGCGATTGATAATTGTTCAAGATAAGATGGTCTGTTAATCATGGAGCTTATTATACATTGAATATTCGGAGTGTCAATACGAATTTTCAAGCATATCTCTCGCTGCCTCGTTTTACAGTCACAGCCCCCGAATACCCCAAATCCATCTTCCGCTTCTTCCGCTAAAAGCCGACATAACCATTACGGTTTATGAAGCTCCCCGCAGCAATCTGTAGTCAGCCTGAGGCGGATTCGACCGCATTCCCAGCCGCGAGCAAATGGAATGTGCTCACTGTTTCGGTTCAAGTGCCCGCGTATTCACGTTTAGCTTTCCGGACCTCATTCTCATACACGTCCTTAGAAAAATTTCCTGCACGGTAGCCCTGCTTAAGGTCACGGATTTTATTCCCGTATCTTTCTTTGAGTTCCTGAACGATTCTTTTGTATTCTGATTTGCTTATTCTTGCAGCCTTATAGGCAGATTTTGCTGAAGCAACATTCCATTTACCATGCTCGGTTTTGCCGGTGGTGCCTGATGAAGCAGCCCGGGGTTTTTCTGACCCACCGGATTTATTGGTCTCAACAGCGGAATCCTGCGGGCTGATCACTCTCGTATCATTTGTTCCATTAATCATTGCACGGTACAGCACCACCCCGATAATAACAATTAAAATAACTGCCAGTATATACTTCACGTATTGTGGGATGCCACCGGGTAAAGAAACGCCCGGCCGTGGAGAACTCGATTGCGGCATACGGTGGTGCATACCGCCATAGGGAAACAGCAGTTCGCTGCCTTGCTCGCCGGATTCGGCAATGCGCTCAGGTATCAGCCGGGGTGTTGCAAATCGTGGAATGCTGTAAATGCGTGTCGTCTGCGGAATACCTTTGAGCTCTTTATAGCCGACTTCCTGTGCAGGCACCTCGGCCTTGTTCATGGCCATGAATACAGCTTCGCTCAGATAAATCTCGTCGGCAGGAGCAATCCCTTCAATGCGTGACGCGACATTAACGGGCTCGCCGAAAATATCCTTCTTGGTAACCCGCACTTCACCCAAATTTGCCGCCACGCGTATATGTATGCGCTTATCTTCCGGCGCATTCAGATTATACTCGTGCATGGCATCCTGTAACGCCATGGCACATAGCATTGCGTCGGTGGGTGAACGGAATGTGATAAGCAGGGCGTCGCCGATACTTTTGACTACAATGCCTTTAAAACGTTTTATCAGCGGGAGTAGAGTACCGTCAAAAGTCTGCAAAAGATGCGCATTTTCGGCTCGCGACTGCCGGCTCGTCGTGGCCGTAAAGCCGGCGATATCGACAAAGAGTATCGTAAGATTTTCAGTTTTTATATCCATATACCCAGCTTTTTTGGAGAAAGAATTCCAGGGAAACTTTTTTTACGGTATATTTTATAGCTCAATTGAGATTGTGTGTCAAACGGACTCACGAAGCCGGCAGTTTTATAAATATGTAGCCTCCGCCTTTAAACCCAAATGGCCTTAAAAGATTATGGTAATTGCTGAAAATGCCTTTGCAGAACGTGTCAAAAGTAATTTTGTAAGGCCTCTTCTGCTCAGGGTCCACGTCGAGAATTGTAACATCACCGGTTTTCGTATCAAAACCCCCGACCGGTGAAATATGAGGTATGTTAAGAGACCGTAGAAACGCGCCCTGGTCGAAGTGGGCTATGATGAGGCAAATCTCCTTAATTTCAAAATCGGAAAGCCTGTTCCGCAGAACTTCTCTTACCTTTTCTGATTGACCGGAATTCTCCGGGGCCTCAATTATTTCAATCTCTTTATATTCTATTCCATACTCATTAAGGCTGCTTTTCACAATCTCGCCAAGAAGCGGCAGCGGGAGGCCGCGTTTTCCATTGTCTCCCTTTTCACTCATTCTTTCCTTCCAGTTTCCAGTCCTGACTTTTTCCAGAATATCCATCTGGCTGGCCGGAATAAAGTTGCTCCCCTGCTTTTCTCTTAAGGCATTTACGACCGAAACCACAGTAGCAACCGAGCAGGACGCTTCATGATATTGTTTCACATGGTGCTTTAAAAGCGAGGCTTTAAGCTTATTGCCGCCTGTTTGAATGGAATCGGAGATATACTCCGCCTCGCTGCGCCCGAAAGCTCCCGTCCCCGTGATTTTGTGGAAAAAGTACAGACTATAAAAAAAAGTATGTATGATGATTCTGCGAAGATTCATATATTTTTTCTGCTGTTTTGTTTCATCTCTCGGAATGCGGATAATAGTCCTTTAATTCATATTCTCGGGGATGGAAAGAAATATTGATGGTAGGAGGAAGGAAGCAACCAAATGACCAAACAACCTATTTGCCAGAACGCACCGGGAGTGCCCGGCCGAAGCTGTAGTCGTACGACCGGCGACCCCAGAGCCGCCTGCCATTGGTGAAATTGAAGCTGGCAGATTTGGAAGCTGTTTTTTGGGTTCTTACTCTGTTGTGTAAGTAGTCGTATCTGTTTTACGGTCATATTTTAACAAGAGAACCTTGGCCTTACACAGATCAACGTCTTTGTAAATCGAGAAGCTATTTTTGTCTGCCCACATTACTTTGATATTCCATGAACAGCCTTTTCCAGAGCCTTCAAGTGTCGTTATGAAATTTTCTTTGTCCCTAAGAGCTACGCTGAGTTCATTTTCACTCCACTCTTTATCTCCTGAATGATTGAGGCTGAAATATTTGATCGGGTATCCGGTGCTGTTGACTACTTTAAGATCACGACTGTTGCCAGCGTTCGTTATAGCACAAAACATAAGCAAGGCTATCAAACTTCCTATAAATACTCCTTTTTTCATAACACGCTCCTTTTGATTAATGAATAATATTCTGACCCATAAAGCCACTACACTTTTTTGCCTTAAGCATACCTACAACCATTTTCAATATGTCCGATATTCAGATAATTTACCACGTACTGTGAAAAAGACAATTCTTTGTTTGAATTCAGTTCATTTTTTTCACTCTATTATAATTATTGAATTTCAGGTAGCGGATTATGGAGGAGCGACTATAGTTTGTCAAGGTAATTTTTCAGGAAATTCTATCACCGAATTGCTTCAAATAAAATGTTACCCAAGCGTGATTAAAATATGAGGCTCTTCTCCCAATTAGTTGGGAGAAAGGGGTCCAGGATTCGAGGATCACCAACTAATTTGGAGATGATCCCTATTTACATTCAGCGCCAGTTCCTATTTTTTTTAATATTAAGCCAATAAATGTTAATTCATAGCAATAAGGTTTACCAGGCTCGCCGGATACACTTATAAACCACTTTTCAATTGGTTCTGATTTCGAAATATAATCCCTTCCTCCATCCGGAGTATAAAACCTCGAAGTACGATGCGTACCTGCATTTTCATTTCCGATAATTTTCCCGCCATTATTTGTTAACGCAGTTCTGACTTCCCAAGTAGTATCACCTACCTGAATCAGGTCATTCCCGCATTTTAGCGCAAACACCGGATTTGCTGACAAAAACCACCAATAATATAAGGTAAATATAAAGTAGTAATTTTTTCATTCTTCCTCCAATTATCTACCTGAAAATGTCCGTTAATGGAAGTGTGAGTCCCACCTCGGGTTGGTAGCGCAGGAAAGCAGGGATAGGATAACGAATTCCTTTTTCATGTGTCCTGGCAAGTCCATCCACAAGGGCCTTCAGATGTGAAGCAGGCAGTGCATAAACCATTTCGTGATCCTGTGCAGTTGCCCAAACTCGATCTCCATTACCAGGTACAACGACTTTGGGTGATTGATCCAGGAAAGCCGCTATTACTCCTTCCGTGCATGAAGCGGCCCGCCCGGAAAATGAACATGTAATCGGTTTTCCCGTATGGTAGGTACTGCCATGCAAACAACGCATGAGCTGGGCAGGGTTGAGGTACATTAATATTACATCCGGTTCAATTTTGGTCCGTTCCAGGGATGAGTAAACAACAGCCTCGCATTGACCCTGTTTAAGGGATCTGAAAGACTGGAGAATCGTATTTGCCGCTTCACTATCTGCAGCATAATTCATTTTTAAAAGAAACTTAACCGCCCCGTCTATATTCGCAGGTTCCCAACCGTAGGTATGCCCGGAAATAGCACATCCCAAATCCTCTTTAGTCATTGCAATAGTCCATCCGTATTTGCGGGCAATCGCTTGTGCTTGGCAATGTGCTATTTTGACTCCGAGATCTTTTAATGGAGTCCTTGTGCCGCCTGGGATTTCGTTTTTTCTCTGCATAAATTTTACTGCTACTGGAAACGTTCCTGGTTTTAGATAGCTGTTCAGTTCCTTACCAAGCTCTTGCCATTCCTTCATAAAAATATCCTCCTGTTTTATATTTTAACCATATCGATGGCTCACAATACATTCTCGTTTGTCGGAAATCAATCCGAACTATGCCGATAAACGAAGATTGCCATTTTAAGTCTTCAATTTTTAGGTACGAAGGGAATTTGTGTGCAGCAGGAAGAAGCAGAGCCTGGACGTCCTTTTCCTCCAGCTTCTCTCATTCTATTGTGGCCGCCTGCCTGAACAGAGGCTGAGGAATCAGACAACAAACGGCCGGTGGCGATTCCGGCCGTTTCTTTGCTAATAGCAGCTTATAAGATTATTTCTTGTCGCGGATTTTGGCGTGGCACTCGCCGCACTTGCCTTTAATCTCTCCCAGCTTGACCTTTACGGTTTCGCCATTCTTCTTGGCAGCGGCAACAGAGATGTCCTTGGCAAGTGATGAGATGGCCAAAGTCAACTCTTTGCCGAGAGGATTAGGAATGTTTTCGCCAACTTTACTGGTCTGGGCAGCCAACCCGTCGGCATCTTTGGTAATGACCTCAAACTTATTAGCTCCAAGGTTTTCGTTCATTGCGGTCAGCCAGGCTGCTCGGGCCTGCATTAGTTTCTGTGCAGGGCGCAGTTCCGGCTTGGTGTCTTCGGCAGCAAAAGCAAAGATAGCGACTGTAAAAATTGCAACGGACAGCAGGAAAATAATCTTTTTCATAGGACGCTCCTTTCAGCGAGGTATGATGGTTCGGTGTCGTAAAACTGATACTGACTAAATAACACGCATTTGTACGATGGAAGATTATGATGGATGGCTTTGTGTGTCAATGAAAAAGAAACAGGAAAGAAGCACGATCTCCCAAGCCACCGCAACGAACTCCTCAATCTGATTCCTTGGAAAAAGTGTTTGACAAGCTCATGTTTTAATTCCCTTTATTTCGTAAATCTTTACAGGCTCACTGAAACCCTTAACTTCTATCGTTCCTTTCGATTCGCATTCGATTTCGTTTTTGATCAGCGAATAGGTGGCATGACCTACGGTGATACGGTCGGGTTGGCAGGCGGTTTCGAGTCTCGACGCCAGATTCACGGAGCTGCCGAGAATTGTATAGTTGAGCCGATCCTCGCTTCCGAAAGTGCCTACAGTCGCGTAACCGGTATTTATTCCAATTCGTATATGCAGAGGTTCGTCATGGCCCAGATCTTCCCATTCCACACGAAGTTCCTTCATCTTCTCCTGCATTTCCATTGCCATTTTCACACAACGAACAGCATGGTCTTTGTCGGAATTAAATTCCGGTGCGCCGAAAAAAATCATTATTGCATCGCCGATAAACTTATCAATGGTTCCGCCCCACCTTTGAGCGATTTTACTCATTTCTGAAAGATACTGATTCAAAAATTCGCGGGTATCTTCAGGCTCCAGCTTGTCGGTCCAGGCCGTGAAACCCTTAACATCTGAGAAGAAGACGGTAAGCTTGCGGCGCTCGTAATCGGGCGCGGAGTCCGCCTCACCATTTTCAAGTGCTTTGACGAACTGCTGGGGAAGGAAAACTTTTAGTTTATTACTCAGAACTGATATTTTTTTATTTGTAACATCCAGTTCCTTTTCACGTTGTCTCATTTTATTTACAACAAGGTTTGTAGCTATTAAAGTAAGCCCGACAACTAAGAAAACGCTGAGATGAGCAAAAAGGAAATCGAACGGCGTTAAATGATCGAGATACGGCAAATATATTTCATTGTAGATCTTTGCATCTCCTCTGAAAGCTGGCGCGTATGGAATAATTCTATTGTATGCAAGCAATCCGAGAGAAAGAAAAACAACCTGACTTCCAAAGAATAGTCGGGTTGCAAAGCTTGAATCAATATAAACGCTGTAAAGCACTACCATCAAGGGGAAAACAAGAACTGGTGGGATCTTTTGCATACCGAAAATATAAACAAAAAAAGGAACGAAAATAATATCAGCACACAAAAATATTAACGAAGTCGGCCTTACCATAAAATCGTATCTTAATAAATATTGGAATGCGAATATAAGGGGTATCGGAATTGTAGGGAAACCAAGCACGATAAGGAAAAAATCAGATAATATTCCCTTTGTAAGCCATATATAGCCCAGAAGAAAAGCCGTAAAAATGCTCAAGACTAAAAGTGCGAAAAAAGTATACCGGAGTCGCGCCAATTGCCTTTGCCTCATTTCATCTCTAAACTCGTTGGTCCATTCCATGTTTGCCAGTCCTTTAAGCCTATAGATTATTACAAATCACGCTCGCGGATAAACAAAAATCACCATCAAGAAAAATATAACCAAGACTGCTGCTACTGATAAACGGGGGTGTGGCTTTATGGCATACTTGCTGATTGCATAGCTCATCAATAAAGATAAAGAGGAAACGATTCCGAACTTTACCAGGCTGGATGTTCCCACCAGGTTAACCAGCAGTAATTGAAGGGCTACAACCAGCGGCAGATGCACCAAATAAATATTATAAGAATTGGCCGCTAAGGTTTCATTAATCTTATGGGAACGATTCCAGTAGCGAAAAGCAATGCTCGTAAATGCTATCAGCAAAGTCTCCCGCAAAAAAGAACGAAGTAGCATAAGCGGTATGATGAGTCCTGTACTTATTTTATTTGAAACGAGATTACTCGAATTAGACAGCACCTGGATAACAACTACGCCAAAACCAAAACCTAAAATAATGCACATTGATATCCACAGAAGGGGATGGCCGGGGAAATTATTACCTTTGACAAACCAGTTCCGGGAAAAAGCATAAACGCCTAATGAAAAATAGATGATATACGTAGGCAATCTCCAAAGCTGAAACTGGAGAATTCCGGCAATAATTACCCAGGGGTCGAAATAAGGAGAAGGAATCATGTTAATGAACACCCTCATCATGATGTTCAATAACCAGACAGAGAATATAACCAGGAGCATTGCTTTTCCGGACTGTGTCTTTTTTTTAATAGATGAAGAAGGGAAAAAGTGCTTCTTCAGAGTATAGATTATTGCGAATATGATAAAGAAAAAGAGGAGCAATGAAATGAACCAATAGGCGGAATGATTAAACTCCCCCAATAATTGATCAGGAGTCCAAAAACCCGTTGGGAAATCACTTGCATTTCTTACCCAATTTATCCAGAGTTGACAATAACTTATCAACGGTTTTCCACCTAAATTGCTGTAATAATGAATATAAGTAATGATAGGGACAATGAAGATGATCCCAATCAGCCAGGGAATTCCCAAGCGTATAAACTTATCTTTGAGAAATGCACCAGGCCCTTTTTTCTGAATATTAGGCAGGGCAAAATAACCGGCGATGAAAAACAGGACAGGCATTGCAAAGACATCTATTATCATCATCGCCAAGTCAAATAGTTTAATATTTGCGGCAGCATCACCAACAACCCAATACCGGCCCAAAGTTCCATAGCTTATTGTTGCATGAAGCAGGACAACAAACACGACCATCAAATAGCGAATATTGTCTAAGAATAGAATCCTGTTTCCCGATGATTCCGGTAATGTAGGAGTCATGATTTAGCTCCTTATTTGCCTTCCACACAGATAGGTTAATATCTTTTTGCTTTCGACAAACACAAAACCCCGCTCTCTTTTGAGAAACGGGGTTTCAGTAATCAGTCCATAACACCCTCATGTAAGGTTGAATGGTCCAAGAATTTTAATCTCATATATTACGAGCCAATTGCAAAAGTCCTAAAAAGAGAAGAATTTGTCATTCCCACGAAAGCGGGAATCCAGTCTTTTCAGTATGTTGCAAAAATTTCTGGATTCCCGTTTGCACGGGAATGACGACTTTTGAAATTGGCTCCAAAGTCCTAAAATAAGACTCGATAGACCGATAATAGCATTAAAGGTTACCCTTTTTCCAGCAGCCGCCTATTGCGAATTTGAAAAAGCTTTAACCCTGAGTAGGCTGCCGGATAGAATACGAAATATCCGACAAGACCCCACAGAAAAGCGGGCCTTAATTGATTGCCCAAAAGCCAGGCAATGGCAATTGTAAGAACGCTCCAAATCAGGATACGCCGAATGACCTTCTGATATTCGGTTCTGAAGGTGTACCAGAGATCAATGATCCCATACAGCGCGGCAATCAACTGCACGCATATGATCATGCCAAAAAGAAAGACTATGATTTTGATTGCGACAGTCATTCGTTTTCCCCTTTATCTTCGGATATCAATCGGACAATCCCCTGATCTCCGTCCACCTGAACTTTTAACCCCGTGTGAATGCGTTTGGTGCAATCCGGCAGATCAACCACGCACGGCATTCCGAATTCTCTGGCAACGGTTCCAGCGTGAGACAGATAACTTCCCACCTCGACAATCGCAGCCCCTGCCGTGAGAAAGAGCGGCGTCCATGCAGGATCCGTGTAAGGTGCGATCAGAACCTCTCCTGGCCTGAGCTCTATATCAATGGAGGGGTCCAGTATGATACGAGCTATCCCGCTATAGCTGCCCGACGATGCCGGTTGCCCTCTGAAAGCTACTCCTTCTTCGACATCTTTCGCATCGAACCGGGAGGCCTCTTTTAATTTTATGCCGATGGACTTGGGAGGGGTCGTCTTGGACAGCCGGATGTGTTCCATACGCCGTTCCCGGATTATGTCCTCCACGTCTCGCCATGCGAGTTCTCCGGCCTGCATCCTTTCTATTTCTTTTAAATGCAGAAAAAATATGTCGCCTTTGCACCTGAGTTTCCCCTGGCGAATAAACTCGGCCTCAATCCGGAGTATCTTTTTCCGAATGATGTGAAAACCCATTATGTGGTAAAATCTGCTGTTTTCCCGCATCCTGGAAAAATACTTGGTTCGATTCGCCAGATAGCGGATTATGCGCCATCGGGGCCTCAAAAGGGCCTCAAGCTGGTATTTTTCAAGGTTTTCACGAATTTTCTTTTCCAGCTCTCTGCGTGTTTGATTCATTTCTTTTTCATGTTCTCCGGGATCCGTTTCAACCAGCATGTAATTGCGCACCATTCCTATAACCGGGGCCGGATTTTCTTCCCAGCGGGGTGATCTCAGTTCCAGTTCTTTGAGTCCCCGATGCCCGTTTATGGAAAGGAAACGGTTCAGTTGCTCCAGAAAGTTTTTTGCTTCCGGTTCGGCTTTGAGCTCGGACAGGACTTTTTCAGGCTTGTGTTTTTCCAAAAGCTCCCGAACCGGTTTATGCCGTTTGGCTTCTTTTGCCAATGCCCAAATGCCCCTGCCCATTTCCGCTGAGAGCACCCCTTCGGAACCGGAACAAAGCAAAGAGGCTGCATCGCCTCTCATATCAGGCAACCAGCGGCGCAGCAGCTTTTCCAGCAAACCCATGCTTAAGAAATACCGCCCAGATGATAAGTTCACTATCATCACCTGATTGCCGGCCGGGTCGAAGATTCTAGTCCCGGCCAGCAGTCTTTCGCTCGTTTTAAAAAGGTCGTACGCCGGATCATCATCCACTTTCCGTGAAAGCTTTCTGAAACCGTCCATAAAATTGCCGGGCAACCCGCGTGTCCGTCCGAAAAATACACCAAACATCAGGTAAGACAAAAACATCAGGCATAGAGAAAAAAGAAGCTTGACCGGAGAAAATTTCATGTCGGGCGGTTTGATTCCTAAGTCATAAAGCAGATCGGCCATATTCTCATCAGATATTTTGAAAGGGAGCATCATCAGGAATGCCCGGACATTTACATACATCCATCCTTTAATTGACCGGAACAGGGGAGGCGCAAAAAACAATTGATAAAAGTCTCCGGTAAGGGGTGTAACCGGATCGGTGAAATTTTCAACCAATGGCTTGAATACGACATACTGTCCCTTGATATCCCGTTCGATGTCTTCGCGACCCATCACGGTAATGGGACGGGACTGGAGCATATAAACCTGCCCGTCAGCTATTGCCCATTCTATGTCCTGCGGATTGCCGAAGTGTTCTTCAGCCTCCACCGCCAGCAGAGTAATCTTCTGGATGAGATCAGGCGAAAGCGTTTCTTTCTGCCGCATCCCGTGGGGTACCTCCTGGAGCCGTGTTGCGCTCCCTTCCTCAAGACGTGACGGAACCATGAACCGTTTGTCTGCGATCCGTTTTTCCCGCAGTTTGAATCCGTCCCGTTCAACAATGTAATGATCGGGTGTCACACGGCCGTCGACGATGGCAGCTCCCATACCCCAACTGGATTCCGTGACGATTTCATCCCGGGAACCGCTTACCGGATTTGCCGTAAAAGTAACTCCGGAGATCTCCGACCGGATCATCTCCTGAACTACCACGGCCATGAAAACCGATTCATGGCCGATGCCCTGAGTGGTGCGATAGGAGACGGCCTCAGGATTCCAAAGGGAAGCCCAGCAAT
>JAABQB010000015.1 GCA_011391695.1 Desulfobacteraceae bacterium
ATTCTTAGAGATTTTATCGCATATTTTAATGGTAATCGATAAATTTTAACTGTACTGATTCTGTTTAGTAGTAGGTGACAGCAATAACCGGCACATTTCTTTTTTCTTTATTCACTCCGGCACATTGCGGAAGGAAATCTGCCACATAGGCGTAGCAGCCGAAATTCTCGCCCACAATAAAGATGCTTTATGCCAGGGTGTGTCGCGTTAAGAAGAATTGAAATATCAAAGACAGGGCTTGATTTTTCAAGGCATATCGCGGAATCGGAGCCAAATAAACGATTAAATCCCTTGCATTCGACATAAAACTTGACAAACAAACCCATATTACAGTATAAATTTGGCTAAAAAAGAGGCGTGTTTTAGCCATGCTTGAGCGCAACGCTGAAAAATATTTAAATTCCTGGCACCAAAAGAGCCGAAGAAAACCTCTGGTGTTAAGAGGGGTCCGCCAGATTGGTAAATCGACACTGGTGCGCCAATATGCCCGAAACAACGGTCTTGTTTTAAATGAAATTAACCTGGAACAGAATCTATATCTGGACAACATTTTTAAAACCCTTGATATAGATTTAATCACAAAGGAACTGGATGCCCTTGTCGGAAGAAATATCCAGGCCGCGGGTTCTCTTCTTTTTCTGGATGAAATTCAGGCAACTCCGCATGCTATACATGCTCTCAGGTATTTTTATGAAAACAGACCGGAGATTCCCGTAATCTCGGCAGGCTCACTGCTGGAATTTGCACTTGCCGACCACTGCTTTTCAATGCCTGTCGGTCGAATCGAATACTACCATCTGGGTCCCATGACCTTCAGTGAGTTTTTATCCGCTGTTGAACCGGATCTAAACCAATATCTTTCCGATTTTCATATCGATAAAAGCATACCTGTGACAGCTCATCAAAAACTTGTCAAACGGCAGCGGGAATATTTGTTCGTGGGCGGGATGCCTGAAGCCGTGAGCGTTTTTTCCGTAGAAAGCTCTTTAACGGAAGTTACTGCCGTCCACCGCTCCATTGCCGGAACATACCAGGATGATTTTTCCAGATACGCAAAGCATAAAGACCTGGCCTTGATGCAGAAGGTTTTCCGGCAGATACCAAGGATAATCGGACAGAAGGTTAAATACAGCAATATATCAAAAGAAGACAAATCGAGGGATGTTAAGAACGCTATCGATCTTTTGGTCAAGGCTCGCGTTTGCCATCAGGTTTTTCACAGTCATTGTTCCGGGGTGCCGCTGACAGCCGATATCAATGAAAATGTATATAAAATGCTCTTCATGGATGTGGGAATGGCAGCTTATCTTACAGGACTCGACTGGATTGCATTGCAGGCGCTCGACGGACAGTCCCTCGTAAACGAAGGCAAGCTGGCGGAGCAGTTTGTGGGTCAGCATCTTTTGAATCCGTTTGAACCGCCCCGGTTGACCTATTGGCTGCGGGAGGTAAAATCAGCAAATGCGGAAGTCGATTATGTAACGGCAAACGGTAATCAGGTGATCCCCATAGAAGTCAAGGCCGGTAAGAGCGGGACGCTCAAATCCCTGCAACAGTTTGCTCTTATAAAAGAGGCGGCTCTCTGCGTTCGTTTTGATCTAAACCCTCCGGAGACAGGACGGATCACACATTCAGCAAGGGCTAACAGCGGCATTGTTCCCGTATCTTACACTCTTTTGTCACTTCCATTGTATCTGGTGGAAGAACTGCCGCGGATTTTAAATGAGATTCGATCTTCTGTTTCTTAAGCGGGGTTGCCCGATTGTCTGAATAGTCTATCTTCGAAGATCTCAACTTACTATAATCATTGATAATATAATCATTGAAATCATAATTTTGTTGCTTATCAGGATATTGTCGAATATATTTTACGCAGAGTGGAATAACTGATAACCGGTTTACTCCTGCTGTCCGCAAATCGTCACCCAAGATAAACATTCAGGATTTCAACTCTTAGTCATTGATTCCGTTTCCTTGACAATAAAATAACCAGACTTAGTATATCTTAAAGTATATCTTAATATTGAAGCGTTCCACGCAGCAAACCACGGGGTGAGCGCTTGCCAATGCGGTTCATTACCGGACTAAAGAAAACTGTATAAAAAAGAATTTCATACCAATAATTCTATCCCTGTGGAAGGAACATGAATAAAATACATATTTCTGACAGAAGAGGATTTCTAAAAATGGCGGCCTTAACCGGGGCTGCCGCAATTGTAACCGGCATCCCCATTTCAAAATATGTCATTGCGCCTTCGCTTGGCAAAGGTGACGGCAAATGGATTGATCTCGGTGAAATAGGCGGTTTAGCCGCCGGCAAAGTGCAGATGGTCGCGTATGAATTTATGGTCAAGGACGGCTGGCTTGTGCTGCCGCAAAAAGGATTCGTCTGGGTTAAATCTGATGGAGATGGCAAATTGACCGTATTTTCATCCATATGCACTCACCTTGCATGCAATGTAATCTGGCGGGAAGATGCCGGCATCTTCGAATGTCCCTGTCACTCGGGCCGATTTAACCTGGAGGGCAAACCGGTCGCAGGCCCTCCGACCCGCCCCTTAACAGTTCTGGAGCATAAAATTGAGGAAGGAAAAGTAAAGGTTTTATTAACTGTCTGATTCATGCAAAACTCAAATTGAAGGAGGGTATCAATGAAAAAGCAACTAATTACAGGCCTGGCATTATGTGTTGCAGCCATATTCTTCGTTATCCTGGTTTCATCTATAAGTACCGCTGATGCAGCAGAACTGACACTGACTGCGAACATGGTTAAGGAAATCCCGGCAGGTCCGGACGCACCGGCCTGGCAAAAAGCCAAAGCAATTCAGATTCCCTTTGTGGGTAAAGAACAGTTCGCCGGGAAAAAAGCAGATGTGACGGCAAAGGCGCTTTATACCGCAGACACCGTCTATTTCCTTTTTAAATGGAAGGATGCCACTCAGAGTACCGTCAAAGGGGCATGGGAGTTCGACGGACAAAAGTGGTTCCATCGAAAAGGGAATGAAGATCGTATATCTCTGTTGTTTGAGATAAACCGCATCAATAATTTTGCAACCAAAGGCTGCGCTGTGACCTGCCATGGCCCTGCCGGAAAACCTGCCAAAGAATTTAAGTTTGCCACTGCCAGCGCCGCTGAAAAAGGAGATCTATGGCAATGGAAAGCCGCCAGGTCAGCTCCGTATAATGCTGTTGATGACGGTTGGCTTACGGTTGCCGGTGAGAAGACCGGACGTCAGAACGATGCAGGCGGCGGCGGGGACGTTAAAAACGAAGTTACGGACAAATCCAAACCCCTCTACATGCAGGATCCCGGCAAGAAACCATCTGCCCCAGGCTTTCTCCTGATGGAAGAGGCTGTAGAAATCAAGGATTACTCCGGTTTTAAAGCCGGAGATGTGATCACCTATCAGATGCCGAAAAAACCTGACGGATCCCGTGCCGATGTCAAAGCCATCAGCAGCTACGGCGCCGGCGGCTGGACTGTCATGTTATCCCGCAAACTGGATACCGGTCATGATGATGATGTGGTTTTCAATGCCCGGAAAAAATATCCGTTTGCGCTCGCCCTGTTCGATGATTCGGGAGATGAGAATTCCTACGACTCGGAAGTGATCACCCTCGAATTTGGCCGTTAAAGTGAGGGCAAGGTTTTTATTGATCTGCCGCGGCAGAACAGTCTGTGGAGATGTTCTGCCACGGTAAAAACTGCGGGAGCGTCAATTATGAACAGGCGGTTGCTGTCATTCGGAATGATGTTTTTAGTTATCGGATGCATGAGCTTCGGGATGTATCGCATAGCACAGGCGGCACAGTTGACCGTTAAGGTTGCCCATATTAAGTCAGCTCCGGCGGGTTTGGATGACCCTGTCTGGAAAAATATACAGGCAGTCTCTATTTCCATGGAGGGACGGGATGCTCTGTCCGGCAGGAAAGAAACAATGGCTGCAAAGGCGGCGTACACAGACACGGACATATTTCTTCTGTTTAAGTGGAAAGATCCAACCCGAAGCGTAACCAAACAGTCCTGGATCTTCAACGGCATCAACTGGAAACACCTTCCGGGCGATGAAGACCGTCTGGCGATCCTTTTTGAAATTACCCGCATCAGTAAATTTGCCACCCGGGGGTGTGCGGTAACCTGTCATAGTCCACCCGAACTGTCAAAAGATCAGTGGGTGCTGGCAACAAAAAATGCACCTGAAATGGGTGATTTATGGCACTGGAAAGCCGCCCGGTCAGATCCGTATAAGTATGCGGACGATTCCTGGCTGACGATTCCCGGATTGCTGGGCGAATACGACCCCAACAAACAATCGGGACGCCGTTCGGACGCGGGCAGCGGCGGTGATATCAAAAATGAGGTCGCGGATAAATCGAAGCCCCGGTACATGCCCGGACCAACGCGCAGTGGGGGCGATTCCGGAGTTTTGCCGGCTGAAGATGCGGTTGAAATTACAGATTACACCATTTTCAAGCCCGGGGATGTTCTAACTTACCGGATGCCCAGAAAGCCTGCCGGCTCCCGTGCAGACATCAGTGCGGTTTCCCGGTATCAGGATGGCGGCTGGATTCTTATGCTGTACCGCAAGCTGAATACCGGTCATGATGATGACGTCATCTTCGATCCCAAAAAACAATACAGTTTTGCCATGGGACTGTTTGATGATGCAGGTGACGATCACTCCAAAGCAACTGAACCGCTGACCCTGAAATTCCTGAAGTCAGACCGAAATTACTGAGGCAGTGTATGAAAAATTCTGAAAACATGTCACAAGGATTGCTGAAACTGCTCGCTTTGGATCATGCGGTAGACTTTCTGAAAAACACGACTATTTCAAGTGATGCACTTACATGGAAGCGGGTCTGCGGGTCGATAGCCACGGTTCTGGTTATCCTGCTTTTTCTCAGCGGAGCATTCATGGCGCTCTATTACTCCCCTTACCCGGGAGCAGCGTATGACAGTGTTCAATATGCTGAGTTTGATCTCCCGTTTGGAGATGTGATCCGGGGTATCCATCACTGGTCCTGGAACCTCTTGCTGGTAGTCATGCTCCTGCACATGACCCGGACATTTTTTACCGGTGCTTATAAACCGCCCAGAGAAATGGTCTGGGTTTCCGGTGTGCTGCTGCTGCTGGTTGTTCCGCTGGCCATAATCACAGGAGACCTGCTCCCATGGACGCAGGCAGGTTATTGGACAACCCGGGTACGGGTCAGCATAATCTCTTCGGTTCCGGTGATCGGGCCGTTTATGGTTGATCTGCTGCAGGGCGGTCCACGTACCGGCATTGTGGCGCTGACCCGGTTTTATGTGCTGCACGTGATTTTTTTGCCCGCGGGCATTATATCCCTGCTGGCTTTGCATTTTTATTTTTTGAGACTAAAAGGACTTGCCGATCCGATCATGCCTTCCCGACTCCCAAAACGGAATATTGCATTGCTTCCGGATATGATCAATCGATGGCTGATTCTGTTTATTGTGGTAACGCTGGCCATCGGTATCGCAACCCGGTTCTGGTTCGCTGTTCCGTATGGCGATCCGGCCGATCCGTCAGACTCCCGCTTCGTTCCAAAACCGGAATGGTGGGTGTTGTTTCTCAATCAACTGGTAAGCATCTTCAAAGGTCCTTTCACCATTGTGGGTTCAGCCGTCATCCCTGGCGCACTGGCTGGGCTGCTGCTTGTGCTGCCGTTTATCAGCCGGTCGCCTGAAAGGCGTCCTGTGCGCCGTTGGAAAGAGATACTCGTCGCAATGCTGATCGCTGCAGCCATTCTGGGTCTTTCCGTAATGTCATGGATCGAGCACTTTACATCAACGGTGGCTTAGCAGGGAAAACATCCGGATATTGACATTATCTTCCTCCTACCATCAATATTTCTTTCCATCCCCGAGAATATGAATTAAAGGATTATTATCCGCATTCCGAGAGATGAAACAAAGCAGCAGAAAAAACATATGAGCCTTCGCAGAATCATCATACATGCCTTTTTTTATGGTCTGTACTTTTTTCACAAGATCACGGAATCAGGCTCATTCGGGCGTTGGGCAGAGTTGGGGACGTTCATCAAAATATAAGTATAGCATAAAAATGATTGAAATATTTGCATATTATTTAATAGCGAAGTGCGCTTTCGATTCAAAATAATTGACTATCGAAGAAAAGTTATCGAATTAAATGAGCTTCGGGGGGATATGTGCCCTTTTGATAACGATTCCGCTGACGCCAACTGTTGAATAACGAGCATCATGGATCAGATAAGATCAGTGGGGCATCCTGTTCTATCTGTCAATTAGAAATAGTAAAATTCCATTATCCAATTAATTAAAGAGATTAAAAGTTAAACTCCGGTTCTTGAATCTTCTTTATATCTTCAATTTTGTTTTCCGCATCGGCATATAACCGCGCATGATTTCTATGTTCCCCTTGTATTTGTCCTTATCTTTGACAATCAAACCGAGTCTTTCAAGTTCTGCAAAGTCCCGCATAAGTGATGTCGGGGAGAGCCTGGCGTATTCCTTCGCCAGAATACCTGAACTCACTACAAGATCCCCGGGAGTATTCCATTTGTCCACAGGGAAATGAAGAGCAAGTGTTCGCTGCCGTTTTACAATGGCGCGGGTTTTGCCTGTAGCCTTTTTGCTGTCAAGAATATCATAGATGAGTTTATGCCATGACATTTCCAGAAGATTCATCTGAACAATATCCAGAACACCCTTTAGCCCGTCCCGGAATCCAAGAACAGCATACTTGATAAAACCGGACATGTCTCTTGTCCGGACACATAGATCGAGCTGGCGGTAATATTCCTGCCGGGTATCGTTATAATGATTCGACAGGATGTGCGAAGCCATATCCGGCAAACCAGCCCGCAGTAGAATATAGAATTCGATCAGCCGGGCAGTTCGTCCGTTACCGTCTCCGAAGGGATGAATCATGGCGATGTACACATGAGCAACAATCGCCTGAAGAACCTGATCCGAAAACGATTGTTTTCCCTCTTCATAGCGGAATAAATCCCTCATCCATTCACAGAATTGGGTCATCAAGGAAGTTATTTGTTCCCCCCGGGGCGGCCTGTAAGTTCCCACAACAACGTTATGTCCGGACACCCTGAACTTGCCGGGCATTCCCTGAAATTGATCTCCAAGATTCTTGCCTACGAAATAATTGAACCGCTCAATCAGTTCGATGGACAAAATAAAGGCTTTCTCTTCAGAAATTACCTCGGAACGGATCTGATTAAGGGCGTAAAGTACATTCTTTACCTCTATTTGAAGATACTCCTTACTGGGTGGAAGATTTTCTCCTTCATCAATACAAGCTACTTCCTCTTCGGAGAGTGTGTTTCCTTCGATAGCTGTTGTCGCTCTGGCTCCTTTCCGTAAAGAGACCGAAAGCAGCTGTTTTCTGTATTCCGGCTTTATCGGCGAAGAGGATATAGCTTGAACAATGGATTCGCTCTGCCCCAGCATGAAAATTGTTCCTTCATCAAGATGCCAGTTCTTTTGGAATGAAATGTGCGCGTATTCTTGCATAAAATATAGCCATATATTATTTTGATATTATTTATATAAAGCATATTCTATATACTATTTGAAGAAATATATGTCAAATAAAAATAAGATAAATTGAAAGTCTTTTAAAACTAAGTTCCGGGCAGGATATTGGGGTCTTATTTCGCATAGGGGGCATTTTGGGTATGTTCATCAGAATATAAAAGCCAATTGTAAAAGTCCTAAAAAGAGAAGAATTTGTCATTCCAACGAAAGTGGGGCACGCAGTGAAGCACAGCGCTATCCAGTCTTTTCAATATGTTGTAAAAATTACTGGATTCCCGTTTGCACGGGAATGACGACTTTTGCAATTGGCTCGAATGAATAGTATATTTTGCAGTAACAAAATGCTATTTCGGTTAAATCTGATCCAGAGCCTCTAACCGTCGCAATATACGCGAATGCAACTACAATCGAATTTTACGAGAGTTCCCTTTTTCGAAAAGCTCAGCAAGTCCTTAAAGATTTTTTTCAGAATATGAAAGCCATAAGAGAAAGGCTGGGGAAAAACATAAGATTTATAACTTATCCGGCTTTCCGGTTTTTCCTGTCCAGCGCTTGCCTAAATCAGGATGAGGTGTACGAAAATATTCCTTGGCGCATTCCTCGCAGATACTGTTGCTTATCTCCGCATCAGAGTGATCCAGAATATAAGACTCAATCTGATTCCAATAGCCTTTGTCATCGCGGATTTTCTTGCAATGTGAGCAGATCGGGAGCAATCCGCTTAAGGTTTTAACTTTGGCCAGGGCATTTTTCAATTCAGCGATCAGGTTTTCACATTTCTCTTCAGACTCCATCTCTTTAGAAACGATGGTAAGGCATCCGATTGAAAGGCATACATTGTCTTTAGCGTAAGTTTCAACCTTGGCCCGGTCTTTCAGCCAGCAGTAAATGTTTTCACCAATGGAAATTTTGTAAACGGCTTCAACATTACCATGCTCCTTACTGTTTTCACGAAGCTGCTTTCTGGCTTCTTCCAGCCCGTTCCGGCCTAAAACCTCTTTTAGAATGCCAGGCTCGACTCCCGAATATTTGTAAATGCGCCGGTCAAGAATGCTGTCCCGAAACACCACGGCAAGGCTGGCTGTATCGCATCCCATCAAATCCGTGAAACTTCCGGCTGCAAATTCGTACCAGATGACATTTTCATTCTCATGCCACGCCGAAATGTAAGGTATCGACAGATCCCCGATTTTTTCGAAAGTTCGGAAGGCCGCTATGCATTCCGACACACGTTTCTTCAGCGCCTTGCTGTATTTCCCGGTGAGGATTCGCCCGCAATACTCAGGTTTTTTAAAGCAGTGTGATGGTGAATTGTGCTTCATGACAAAGAACCCCCCAGTTTTTTAAAAATTCAGGAGTATTTGCAAAAGCCACTATGATTCCTTTACACACAAATTTTATGAAAATCAAATATATAAGAGCCAATTGCAAAAGTCTCAAAGAGAGAAGAATTTGTCATTCCCACCCCCATTTTCATGAGGGTAAACTCCAGTGGGGCACGTAGTGAAGCACAGCGCTATCCAGTCTTTTCAAGATATTGCAAAAAATTCTGGATTCCCGTTTTCACGGGAATGACGACTTTTGAAATTGGCTCATAAGGATATTTGATTTTTGGATTTATACGCCTTATATTCCATTTTAAATGAAAGGAAGCATGATGCTTATCAGAGATATAATATATTCATGGAAAGGGTGGGGCGGTAAACTTAGCCTCGGAAGCGGCATGTGCAGGCTTCGTATATACGATCTTTCAAAGGGAGGTTCGAACGGGATAGCGCATCTGCGGCCGATAATTGTCGTAGTTTCAGATGTTCCGGAAAGCAAAATGTCTATAAGAAGCTGCGCAGGCCATATAGCCACAATGGTATCAAGGGATTTTCACATTGACGCGCACCGCATGCTGTGGATTGAATATTATCCTGTGAAAACCTATGGTGAAAAAAACGAGCATGTCATTCCTGAAAGTTTTGAAGCTGTTGAGTTCGAGTGGCATGAAGATAATGCCATTAAGCCAAAATGGAGAACTTTAAAACCGCCGCTGCTGGATGAAATCTCCAAGATGTATAAATATAAAGGATTCAAGGGGTCAAGGAGTCAAGGATTCGAGGGGTCATAACCCATCAGTTTCAGCCGTTTACTCAATTTCTGCGGAACCCTCTGCATTTTCATATTCCTGCAAAGATCCACAGTTCTTTTCAGTGTTTCAAGACATACTTTGCACTTTACGCATTCTTTGATGTGAATCCGCATTTCTTCATAAGTTATTTCATCAAGCTCGCCATCCATATATTCAGAGAGCCTTTTGAATATCAAAATACATCTTTTATGATCGTGACTTTTTTCTCTCATGCAGCAAAATAGTCCTTCAGTTTTTCCTTAAGAAAAAGACGCGCCCTGTGGAGCCTTACTTTTACGCTCGAGGATTTTATATTAAGAATCTGAGCGGTTTCTTCAGTACTAAACCCTTCAATGTCTCTCAAAACCAGTACGATTCTGTATTTTTCAGGAAGTGATAAAATCGCTTTTTGTATATTGTCGGACAGTTCGTCGTTTAATACCTTTTCAAGAGGTTCTGAAGCCCAGGGAGGCAGGCTGTCCGGAATATTCTCTTTATCTTCTGGAATGAAATCTTCGAGGGATATTTCCTTTTGAGGCGCGAATTTTGATTTCCGCTTTCTCTTTATACACGTTGAGCTTGCGATCCTGTAGAGCCAGTTTTTAAATTTTGATTCAGATCTGAAATCAGCCAGATACCTGTAAACATTTAAAAATGTTTCCTGAACCATATCCTCGGCGTCTCTCGTTTCTCCGCACATCCTCAAGCCGAAGTTATAGAGTTTCTGTTCGTATTTTTTTACAAGATTATAAAATAAGGATCCATGCCCCGAATTTATGGCATTGATCAATTCGGCGTCTTCATCACTTATCTTTTTCCGCTCCGGGATTTTTTGCATCGGCTTTATTGCTTGTCACCTGACAAGAATTACGCATTCAGGTTGATATTCCAAATTTCGGCAATATATATGCCTGTAACAGAACCCATACTCCGACAACAACAAGTAGTATTACTATTTCCTTCATTATGTTACTCCTTTTACAATAAAAAGTCGTTAATAAAAGTCGATAGTGAATAGTGAATAGTAAAAAAAGAACAAACTCTATATTAGCCATTCACTATCGAGCCAATTGCAAAAGTCCTGAAGAGAGAAGAATTTGTCATTCCCACCCCCATTTTCATGAGGGTAAACTCCAGTGGGGCACGTAGTGAAGCACAGCTCTATGCAGTCTTTTCAATATATTGTAAAAATTTCTGGATTCCCGTTTACACGGGAATGACGACTTTTGAAATTGGCTCTATATACTATCTACTATTCACTATTCACTGATTATTCTCCACCGTCCATTTCTTTTTGAAGACCAGGCAGTAAAGGCTTGTAAACAGAAACAGCATCACCAGCGTAAGATGGCTCAAATCAAGAAAAATAATGAGATTGTGAGAAAATATGTAGCCTTCGAAATTTCTTATTACAAGCAAAATCCCAGTGGTTATCAGGCCGATTATCAAAGCGCCCCTTAAATATCCTGTAGCGGATAATTTCAGCCTTTTCCTGTCTGAAAACATGTAATAAGTTGTAATATATGCCAAAAGACCGAGCAGGAGCGCTGCACAAGTGTAATGTATGTAGTGGGTTATATAAAACTTTGCCAGCCATCCCAGCCCTGGAATATCTGCGATGTAATACCTTTTGAAAATAGGCATCTGTCCGAAGCCGGAGAGGGTAATAAAAAAAACCGTCAAAAGATACAGATATCGAATATTATTCTTTCGGCTCATCTTTTCTTTCCTCAATATCTTTTTTGGAATGTTTATAAAATGTTCCGACAGCGGCAGCGATACCCGCTATAGGTGCTATCACCATTGCGGCAACCAGATTGTTAGCCTTTTCCATGGAATCGGCTACGGCTTTAAGGTGAGGTTTCCCCTTGCCTGTTTCAATTGCTTTGTTTAATTCCTCAAAGGGAACGGGAGATACATAAATGGTATTTGTTCCGCCGTTTTCATTTTCACCGTATATGTACCCGTTTGTTTCCTTTGCAAGAGCGTGTGCTTTTTTAATGATTTCATCTCTCGGGCCAATCTCCTGAACATTTTCAGGACAGACCTCAATGCACGCCGGAAGCTTGCCTTCTGCAATACGATTGTAACAGCGGTCGCACTTGTACATCACGCCGTTTCCCGCTAAAGCAGGCAGAATATCAAGATAAAGTCCTATTCCGGTCTGCCGCTGGGGTATTTCCCACGGGCATACTTCCTTGCATTTGGCGCCTCCGAGACAAAGGTTCGGATCTAAACGGGATATGCCGTTTTCGAGCTGTTTTGCCGCTCCCCAGGGGCACAGCTTGACACATGGCGGATTTGTGCAGTGCATGCATCGTCTTGGTATGGTAATCGTTTTCTGCTCCCCGTTCACCGTTACATCCGCGCTCTGTATATAGAGCCAGTTGTAGGGGGTTAGACGGTCATTGATGTCTCGTTTTTCCGACCAGTCTTCCGCTTTTACTCTATCCGGGTACATTTTCGGAAAAGGTTTCTTAGGTTCGGGATATTTTCCGGCATTTACCTCGCTGCAGGCTTCGACACATGCCCCGCACCCGATGCATTTACCGATATCAAGCAGGGTCGCCAGTTGTTTATCTTTATCGGCTCCGGCTGCCGAAGCCGGAATGCCTGATGCCGCGACTGCGCACGCGGCAAGGCCGCCCTTTATAAAGGATCTTCGTGAAATATTTCCGGTCATACAGGCTCCTTATTTTATTTAACAGGGTTCAAGGATTCGAGGGGTCAAGGAGTCAAGTGCTTTTCAGAATTTAAAGCTCCATTCAGCAAGCTGCAAAGAATTCTCTTGCTTTTCCGGTCGCTTGAAGCCTCGACCCCTTGAATCCTTGAACCCTCACTTCTTATATAGACCCATATAAATGAAAACGGTTACAAAACTGTAATAAAAAAATATTAAATTTAACATTTATGTAAATTATTCAATCGACTGAAGGAAGATAGACTGTATGCTATCTGTAACTTCAGCATCAAGATTTCTCTCCGTTTAACACAAACTATAACTCAAATATTTAAAAATACAAGGTATCCGGCCAAAATACTATTTTTCTCCACCTGAACCTTGAATCTTCGACCCCTCGAACCCTTTTTTCAACATTTTCTGGCACAGGTATTGCTAAATTAATTTGCACGTATATAATCTATGCTTGCGCCATAAGCCTGCGATAATTCAGGCGCAGGGTATTAGCAAATAATATCAGATAGTTTTATGGTAAAAGGAGCTTTTTAATGTGCCGCTTGTTTGCAATAACCAGCAAAGACCCCTTATCTCCCATGAAGGCGATCGAAGCGCTCGATGTTATGAAGGAAGGTCATGACGGTTCCGGAGTCGGGCTTTTTTTGCGCGACCTCGGAGGGCCTTTTGAAAACATGAAAGACGCTCCAATTCTTTCCGGAATTTTCAGCGAAAGCGGATTAAAGCGTCTCGACACTTTTATGATGGATATAGGCTTCATGACAAAATACAGGCTCACCATAAGGGTTCCCAAGAAACCGCCTGCCGGAATTCCCAAAAGAGATGTCTATCTTATAAGAGCTTATGAATATCCCGAAGGATGGGAAAGCCTTGGAGAAAAGGTGCTTTATGATAGGCTTGTGGATATAAGGCTTAAACTCAGAAAAATGGGCGAGGAGAAGGAAGATATGATGGTCTTTTCCTTCTGGCCTGATGTTATCATGATTAAAGAGATCGGTGATCCCATGGAGGTTGCCCATTATCTTAAGCTCGACCGGAAAGAGCTTGAAGCGCGTGTCATAATGGCCCAGGGAAGGCAGAATACGAATTATGAGATAAATCTTTACGCCTGTCATCCGTTCTTTCTCCAGGGTTATTCGACCATGACAAACGGTGAAAATACAGCTTTTTTCCCAATAAGGGATTTCCTGATGTCAAGAGGCTTTGACGGATATTCGGGGTATCAGTCCGATTCTGAAGTCTTTACCCATATTCTTCACTACTGTCAGACGAAACTTAAGCTGGGACTTGAAACATACAAGCATCTCATAACTCCGCTCAAGGATGAGGATATTGAAAAGCATCCTGATGCTAAACTTCTGAAGCATCTTAAACACTCATGCAGAAAGTTGATAATTGACGGCCCGAACTGCGTAATAGGATGCCTGCCCGACCATTCACTTTTCATGCTTCAGGACAGGAAAAAATTAAGGCCGGGCGTTTTTGGAGGAAAACCCGGAACATTCGCTTTTTCATCCGAGATATGCGGGCTTGATGCCGCAATTCCGGATCGGGACAGGAGCAAAGACTTTCAACCAATGTACCTTGATACAGCAATTGTAGGTCCTGATCGTCAGGAGGTAAAGATATGTTGTCAGACAGACATATTACCCCTTCCACTTTAAGCAAAAAAGATCTGCCTTGGCAGGTTCTGTGGAACAGGGATAAATGCACTTTATGCGGCCAGTGTACTGCTGTCTGTCCGGTAAACGCAATTGAACTCGGGGTTTTCCGGAAAAGAATACTTCAAACATCTCTGGATACAGGATCTGTTCCATCCAGCTTAAATTCCGTATTCCACGGGATACGCCAGAAGACCGACCCTGCGTACAGTTGCGTGGGATGCGCAATGTGCAATTTGGTCTGTCCCAATGATGCAATTATTCCGGTTAAAAGCGATGAAGCCGATAAACTGAGATTTCATATAAATCAGGGAGGCCAGCCGCGAAGCCGCGGAGGACGCAGGAATGTCAAGGGAGGCATTCTTGACCAGATAAAGTTCATCAGGATTTCCATGCTGACCGACCCCGCACTCGACGCCGGACGCCATGAATTTGAGCTGAGAACTCTCCTCGGCAGAATTCTTCCGCCGGAAAAGAACCTCGAATTTTATTATGAGAACGGCTGGATACCGCCGGTAAGGGATATATATCCTCTCATAATAGGAGGAATGTCTTTCGGGGCTTTATCTCCCAATATGTGGGAAGGTCTTCAGATGGGAGTTGCATATTTAAATGAAGAACTCTCGATGCCGGTCAGAATCTGCACCGGAGAAGGAGGCTGTCCGCCAAGGCTTCTTCGCAGTCGCTTTCTTAAATATGTGATTCTTCAGATCGCAAGCGGATACTTCGGCTGGGATGAGATCATACATTCAATTCCTCACATGAAAGAAGATCCGTGCGCAGTTGAGATAAAATACGGTCAGGGCGCCAAGCCGGGGGACGGGGGTCTTCTCATGTGGCACAAGGTTAACAAGCTGATTGCAGCTATCCGGGGAGTCCCGGCCGGAGTCAGTCTTCCAAGCCCTCCGACGCATCAGACACAGTATTCCATCGAGGAATCCGTGGCGAAAATGATCCAGTCGATGTGCATGGCCTGGGGTTTCAGGGTGCCTGTTTATCCCAAAATTTCAGGAACATCTACGGCACTTGCGGTATTGAATAATCTTACCCGCAACCCGTACGCGGGAGGTCTTGCAATTGACGGAGAAGACGGGGGAACAGGAGCGGCTTACAATGTTTCAATGAATCACATGGGTCATCCGATAGCAAGCAACGTGCGGGACTGCTACCTTACCCTTACAAAGACGGGCATGCAGAATGAAATACCTCTTTTTGCCGCAGGGGGCATCGGTAAAAGCGGAAACCTCGCTGCAAACGCTTCCGCCCTTATCATGCTTGGTGCAAGCGGTGTTCAGGCCGGAAAATATATCATGCAGGCTGCCGCAGGGTGTGTGGGTTCTGAATCAGACAGGTGTAATATATGCAACATAGGGCGCTGTCCGAAAGGAATTACTTCACAGGATTCGCGTCTTTACAGACGCCTTGATGTTGAGGAAGTAGCACAGAGGGTTGTGGATGTTTTTTTGAGCTTTGACACGGAACTGAAAAAAATCGTCGCGCCTTTGGGACGTTCCACATCGCTTCCGATAGGCATGTCGGATGCGCTGGGAATAAGTGACTATAATGCTGCCGAAAGGCTGGGTATAAAGTATGTGGTGTAAAAAGTGAGCAGTGAATAGTGAATGGTGAACAGTAGATAGTGGATAGTGGATTGTTAACGACTATTCACTATAAAAAAGAGGTCTCATGAGCACTAAAGATAACTATATAATTTCCGGCAAAAAAGACGGAAAGCGGGTTGATTCGCGCATTCTGGAAGAGATGATACAGGAGGCAGTTGCCGGCGGATATATGAACCTGGAGGTTCAGGCTTTTGGTCAGCACGGAATTGGCGGCCGGCTCTTTAAATCCGATACAAATGGAACAAATATAATAATATCGGGCCAGTCCGGACAGCGGGTTGGTGCCATGGGGTTTGCAAATACATATATCGAGCTAATGGGGCCGGCTTCAGATGATGTGGGATGGCTCAACGCAGGCGCACATATAGTTGTCCATGGAAACGCGGGAAACGGCGCCGCAAACGGCATGGCCCAGGGGAAAATTTACGTTGCCGGAAATATCGGCTCCCGCGGCATGACAATGACAAAACATAATCCGCGCTTTGAACCTCCTGAACTCTGGGTTCTTGGCTCTGCCGGCGATTATTTCGGGGAATTCATGGCAGGTGGTGTAGCCGTGATATGCGGAGTCGGTTCTCAAACTCCGGAAAATGTTCTCGGTTACAGGCCGTTTGTCGGGATGGTGGGGGGAAAGGCCTTTTTCAGGGGGCCTCACGGAGGATTCAGCCAATCCGACTCCGCCATGATACCTATAAACGATGCCGAATGGGACTGGCTGTTAAAAAACATGAAGCTCTTCCTTAAAGAGATTCACCGTTTAGAACTGTTGAAAACCTTATCCGACCGGAAAACGTGGCAGCTTATTGTGGCACGCTCTCCTGATGAGAGGATCTTGTTTCCCAAACGATCAATGGAGTCATTCAAAACCGATGTTTGGGAAAAAGAGCTTGGAAGGGGAGGCCTGATCGGTGATTTGACTCTTACCGACAGAAGCCTTATTCCGGTTATTACTACGGGTATCCTGCGCCGGTTTGTTCCTGTATGGGAAAACCGGAAATATCTGGCTCCTTGTGAAGCCGGCTGTCCGACAGGTATTCCTGTTCAGGAAAGATGGAGCCTCATCCGTGCCGGGCACGTTGATGAGGCTGTCGATCTTTCCCTTTCATATACTCCTTTTCCTGCTACGGTCTGCGGTTATCTTTGTCCTAATCTTTGCATGCAGGCCTGCAGCAGGCAGTCTTCTTTAATGGCGCCTGTCGATATAAAAAAACTCGGGCAGACAAGCATTGATGCCAAGCTCCCGGAGCTTCCTCCCGAGAGCGGAAAAAAAATTGCGGTATTAGGCGGAGGCCCTGCCGGCATCTCAGTTGCTTGGCAGTTGCGCATGAGCGGCCACAAGGCGACTGTTTACGACATGGCGAAAAAACTGGGAGGCAAGATTTCATCGGTTATTCCCTCAAGCCGCATTCCTCAAGAAGTAATTACTAAAGAGCTTGAAAGAGTGCGATCCGTAATACCGCATGTCAACCTTCAGCAGCGCCTCACAAAAAAAGATATTGAACAGTTACTCGCCGACTATGATATCCTTGTTATAGCCGTCGGCGCCCGGCAGCCAAGAATGTTATCTGTTCCTGGAAAAGAAAAAGCTATACCCGCCCTTGATTTTCTCGCACAGGCGAAGGAAGGTAAGGCCAGGGCAGGCAGGCGTGTTGTGATAATCGGAGCCGGAAATGTGGGGTGCGACGTTGCAGCAGAAGCCCACAGGTTCGGGGCGCGGGAAATAACCCTTATAGATGTTCAGGAGCCGGCTTCCTACGGGGCCGAAAGAAAAGCCGCCGAAGAAATCGGCGCTAAATTCATCTGGCCGTGTTTCACCAGGGAGATTACTAATAAAGGCGTAAAACTGGAGTCAGGAAAAGTTATTCCGGCCGACACGGTTATAATATCGATAGGTGACGTTCCCGATCTCGCATTTTTACCGGAAAGCGTCAAAACAGATCGCGGATTTGTGATAGTTAATGATTATTTTCAGACAAGCAATCCCCGGATATTTGCAATCGGAGATGCTGTAAAGCCCGGACTTATTACCGATGCCATAGGAGCCGGCCGCAGCGCTGCTGATGCCATAATAAAAATCCTGAAGGGAATCCGCCCTTCCGATAATCTTCGCCGGGTGATAGATAAAAAAAGGATCAAACTGGAATATCTTGATCCCAGAGTTACCGGATTTGACGGGCTTGAGCATTGCGGGTCGCAATGCTCATCATGCGGGACCTGCCGCGACTGCGCCATTTGCGTTGCGGTTTGTCCGCAAAGCGCAATAACCCGGGTCACAAAAGGCGGAAACGAATTTGAAATGGTTGTGGACGAAAACAGATGTATCGGATGCGGTTTCTGCGCCGGGGCCTGTCCTTGCGGTGTATGGGCTATGATTGAAAATGAGCCGATTGAATAGGGTTGATTTAATGAATATATGTGATAGTAGGGGAAACAAAAATTTTCCATAACCCTTGAATCCTTGACCCCCCGAACCCTTGGATCCTTTAATAGTATGAAAACAGATAATATGAAAGCGCTGCTTGCCCTTGAGGATGGAAGAACCTTTGCCTGCCGAAGCTTTACAGGTCATGGAGAAGCCTTTGGGGAAGTTGTTTTCAATACCAGCATGACCGGATATCAGGAAGTTATTACTGATCCTTCTTACAGCGGCCAGATGGTTGCGATGACATATCCATTGATAGGTAATTACGGCGTCAATTCTGAAGATATTGAATCAGCCAGGATACAGGTGTCAGCCTTTCTTATTAAAGAGTATCAGGAGTATCCGAGCAATTTCAGATCAACCGGAACTTTAAGAGGTTATCTGAAACAGGAAGGAATCCTCGGCATAGAAGGGTTTGATACTCGGGCGCTTACAAGGCATATCAGGGATAAGGGAGCCATGCGCGCCTGCATCTCCACAACCGATATCAATCCTTCCTCATTAGCCGGAAAGGCGAAAATGATACCAAGCATGGTAGGACTCGATCTTGCAAAAAGAGTTACGACCGGCAATCCGTATTTCTGGTCCGGAGGAAAAATTGAACCTTGCCCGGAAAGAGTTGATGCGTTGAAAAAATCAGTATGGAGAAGGAAAAAAGAGAGATTATCTGTAGTAGCCTTTGATTTCGGGATAAAGTACAATATTTTAAGATGCCTTGAGGCTGCCGGGTGTGAAATCCTTGTTGTTCCGGCTTCAACCGCTGCCGCAGCTGTTAAGAGAATTGAGCCTGACGGCATCTTTCTTTCAAACGGTCCCGGTGACCCTGAACCGGTAACCTATGCAATTGATACTATACGGGCGCTCCTGGGTTACAGGCCGATATTTGGTATTTGTTTAGGGCATCAGCTTCTGGGGCTTGCTCTTGGCGGGAAAACATACAAACTGAAGTTTGGTCACAGGGGCGCAAATCAGCCTGTAAAAAACCTGTTGACGGGCAAAGTGGAAATTACATCCCAGAACCACGGTTTTGTTGTGGATACCCAAAGCCTGAATCCTGAAGACATAGAGACAACCCATATAAACCTTAATGACAATACACTGGAGGGTTTCAGGCACAGAAAACTTCCTCTTTTTGCCGTACAGTATCATCCGGAAGCATCTCCGGGTCCCCACGATTCGCGTTATCTGTTTAATGAATTTGTCAGGTTGATGAAAAATGCCTAAACGAACCGACATAAAGAAAATACTTATAATCGGAGCAGGCCCTATAATAATAAGCCAGGGATGCGAGTTTGACTATTCCGGAACCCAGGCATGCAAGGCCCTGAAAGAAGAGGGATACGAGGTAATACTTGTAAACAGTAATCCTGCCACGATAATGACCGATCCGGACATGGCAGACAGGACATATATCGAGCCGGTCACTCCTGAAATTGTTGCGATGATAATTGAAAGGGAGCGACCCGATGCCCTGCTGCCTACGCTTGGAGGACAGACAGGTCTTAACACCGCTATAGAAGTAGCAGGAATGGGCGTGCTGGAAAAATTCGGTGTTGAGATGATAGGAGCCTCAGTTGAATCGATAAAAAAGGCGGAAGACAGAGACCTTTTCCGAAAAGCAATGAATAAAATAGGGCTCAGAATACCGGAAAGCGGTATTGCCGTTAACATGGAGGAGGTAAGAGAGACGGTAAAAAGGATAGGCTTTCCGGTCATAGTCAGGCCTAGCTTTACCCTCGGAGGCACAGGCGGAGGGGTCGCGTATAATTTTGAAGATCTGGAGATAATCGCAAAGGCAGGTCTAGATGCAAGCCTTATCGGTCAGATCATGCTCGAAGAATCTGTCCTCGGATGGAAAGAGTATGAGCTTGAGGTTATGCGGGACAAGAACGATAACGTGGTCATTATCTGCTCGATTGAAAATATGGATCCGATGGGTATTCACACCGGCGACAGCATTACTGTGGCTCCCGCCCAGACATTGACTGATCCCGAATACCAGAAGATGCGAAACGCCTCCCTTGCCATTATGAGAGAAATCGGCGTTGACACCGGTGGTTCTAATGTCCAGTTTGCCGTAAATCCCAAAAACGGAGATATGATTGTAGTTGAAATGAATCCAAGGGTTTCGCGCAGCTCAGCCCTCGCTTCCAAGGCGACCGGATTCCCGATAGCAAAGATTGCGGCAAAGCTTGCCGTGGGCTATACTCTCGATGAAATTCCTAACGATATCACGGGAGAAACCCTGGCCTCGTTTGAACCCGCCCTTGATTACTGCGTTGTCAAGATTCCAAGATTCACTTTTGAAAAATTTCCCGAAACAAAAGATTACCTGACAACAGCCATGAAGTCGGTCGGTGAAACGATGGCGATCGGAAGAAACTTCAAGGAGGCGTTTCAGAAAGGATTGAGATCTCTTGAAACAGGACGTTTCGGACTCGGCGCGGACGGCAAGGATCCTGTCATTTCTGAAGGAGTCAAATTAACGGAAGCTGAAATCGCTCAGAAGCTCTCCATTCCCAATTCACAGAGAATGTTTTATCTGCGACATGCTCTTAATCTTGGAATGTCCCTGCAATCCATATATGAACTGACAGCGATTGACCCGTGGTTCCTTTACCAGATAAAACAGATAGTTGATCTCGAACAAGTCATTGCAAAGGCCGGGAAGGATATTTCTGAAGAGCTTTTATACAAGGCAAAATCTTTCGGGTTTTCGGATATTCAGATTGCGCATCTTACAGAATCAACAGAAGATAATATTAAACATGTCCGGGAGAAGTCGGGTATCAAGCCTGTTTACAAACTTGTCGACACCTGCGCCGCCGAATTCAGGGCGGCAACACCTTATTACTATTCCACTTACGAGGAGGAGAACGAAGCGAGGGTTTCGGATAAAAAAAAGGTTATGATTTTAGGCGGAGGCCCGAACAGGATAGGCCAGGGAATTGAATTTGACTACTGCTGCGTTCAGGCTTCATTCGGCATACGGGAAGAGGGGATTGAGAGCATCATGGTGAACAGCAACCCTGAAACTGTGAGCACCGACTATGATACTTCTGATAAACTCTACTTCGAGCCTCTGACAAAAGAGGATGTTTTGAATATCGTCGAAACTGAAAAGCCATTTGGTGTTATCGTTCAGTTCGGGGGGCAGACTCCTCTTAATCTTTCCGCTTCACTTCATAAAGCCGGAGTGAAAATACTCGGAACCCAGCCTGAAAGCATAGATATGGCGGAGGACAGGGAGCTTTTTCAATCCATGTTGAAGAAACTCAACCTTGTTCAACCTGAAAACGGCACGGCGTTAACCATTGAAGGAGCAGTTGCTGTTGCCGAATCGATCGGATATCCCGTAATTGTCCGGCCATCCTATGTTCTTGGTGGAAGAGCAATGAAAATAGTTTATAACGAAAAGGATCTTGAAAATTTTACCAGAATTGCAATCGAGGCATCACCTGAGCATCCCGTGCTGATTGACAGATTTCTGGAAGATGCAATCGAGATAGATGCCGATGCAATTTCGGACGGGAAATCAACCATCATATGTGGAATAATGGAGCATATAGAAGCGGCAGGAATCCATTCGGGCGATTCGGCATGCGTTCTTCCTCCATACAGTATAAGCTCTGCAATAATTGATGAAATTACAGTTGCCACAAAGGCGATGGCATCGGAACTGAAAGTTGTAGGTCTCATGAACGTGCAGTATGCCATCAAGGGAGACCGGCTCTACGTACTTGAAGTTAATCCCAGGGCATCGAGAACAATCCCGTTTGTCAGCAAGGCAACCGGGATCCCGTTTGCAAAGCTTGCTACTAAGTTGATGCTGGGACGCACTCTTTCCGAAGTCGGCCTTTTAACCGAAAAAGTTCCGACCCATGTTTCAATAAAAGAGGTTGTTCTCCCGTTTAACAGGTTTCCTGATGTTGATACACTTCTTGGCCCTGAAATGAAATCAACAGGAGAGGTTATGGGGATAGATTCAACTTTCGGACTTGCCCTTGCAAAAGCTCAGCTTGGAGCAGGGCAGAAGATGCCCACGGAAGGAGATGTTTTTATAAGCGTGATGGATCCGGACAAGAAATCCGTTATCCCTGTTGCGGCAAAGTTCCGCGAAATGGGATTCAGGATAACGGCAACAAGGGGAACTTCCGTTTTTCTTGCTGAGCATGGGATTTCCAATGAAATGATAAACAAGGTTTCGATGGGACGCCCCCATGTGGTTGACGCAATAAAAAATAAAAGCCTTCATCTTATTATAAACACCGGGACGGGAGCAGAACCGATGCGGGATGGTTATGAAATCCGTCGTGCAGCAATAAAATATAATATCCCCTGTATTACAACGATTTCCGGGGCAATGGCAATCTGCAGGGGCATTGAAGCTTTAAAGGAAAAAAGGCTTTCTGTGAAATCGATTCAGGAGTACAATGGCAGGGTGTAGGGGATCAGGGGCCAGCGGTCAGGGATCGGGAAGCGAATATAGAAATTCGTACATCGTAGGACAAATCGCGAAGCATTGATAATAAGGGGTCAGGGGTAAGTGAAACATGCAGATTTATGAAGATAAGTTTTTTTCAGATGAAAAGCCTCGGGAATCATGCGGACTAATCGGAATTTCAGGTCATCCCGAATCTGCGAGAATCTGTTATTTCGGCCTCTATGCTCTCCAGCACAGAGGGCAGGAGAGCGCCGGAATAGCCGTCGTCCGGGATAAAAAAATAGCAGAGCACAAGGGCATGGGGCTTGTTCCTGAAGTCTTTGATAATGCGAGCCTTGAAAAACTGAATGGATTATCCGCCATAGGGCATGTCAGGTATTCCACAACCGGAAGCTCGATTCTTAACAATGCCCAACCTCTGGTTATTTATCACAGGCACAGATCTTTTGCCGTTGCGCATAACGGTAACCTTGTGAATGCCCACTCCCTGAAAAACGAACTGGAAGAGACAGGCGCAATTTTCCAGACAACCATGGACAGCGAGGTCTTTCTGCATCTTTTTGTCAGAAACCTGAAAAACGGACTCGAGCAGGCCCTTGTTGAAACTGTGAAAAGATTAAAGGGAGCTTTCTCTTTTGTTGTCCTGACAAGCGAAGGAGAAGTAATAGGGATCAAGGATGCATACGGGTTTCGCCCCCTTTGCCTTGGAAAATTAAACGGGAACTACATCCTGGCGTCCGAAACATGCGCCCTTGATCTTGTTGAGGCAGAGTTTATCAGGGAGCTTGAGCCCGGCGAAATTGTGATAATAAGCAAGGATGGTGTCAAAAGCATTAAAGCAGAAACAGCCTGCCGGAGAGCATTTTGTATATTTGAATTTATTTATTTTGCAAGGCCTGACAGCACAATTTACGGACAGAATGTTTATAAGATACGAAAAGCCCACGGCCGCTGCCTTGCAAAGGAAGCTCCTGTTTCAGCGGACCTGGTAATGCCATTTCCCGATTCGGGGACTTATGCCGCCCTTGGATTCTCAGAAGAATCGGGCATTCCTTTTGAGATGGGAATGATACGGAATCACTATATCGGAAGGACTTTCATTCAGCCTTCCCAGAGTATGCGCGATTTCGGAGTAAAAGTTAAATTAAACCCGGTGAAGGAAATACTGAAAGGAAAAGAGATAATAATTATTGAAGACTCGATAATAAGAGGAACAACAATAAAAACCAGGGTTAAATCACTGCGCGAGATTGGCGTAAAAAAAATTCATATGAGGGTAAGCGGCCCTCCTCACAGGTTTCCGTGCCATTACGGAATAGATTTTTCCACAAGAGGAGAACTCATTGCCGCAACAAAATCAGTTTCAGAACTGAAAGATATTCTTGGCCTTGACTCCCTCCATTACCTGAGTATAGACGGCCTGCTTAAATCAACAGGCATGGAAAATCCCGAAGAGAATTTTTGCAAGGCCTGCTTTGACGGATGCTATCCGGTGCAATTCGATGAAAACCTTTCAAAAGACTGCATGGAAAGAGAGTAAGGAGGAATTATGATTGAATCAAAAAGTCTTCAGAATAATATGCAAAATATTCAAAAGCTTATGAATATTCCCACTCTGAAGCATTTCGAAATAAAAAGCCTCGGCAAGCTGCTCAAGCTCAGCAAGATCAGGGAATATGAAGCGGGGGAAATTATTATTCAGGAAGGAGCCAGTGACCCATGGCTCTATTTTCTTCTTGCGGGAGGAATATCCGTTAGAAAAGAGAATATAGAAATTGCTTCTATCGACAAAAAAGGTGAGATCTTCGGGGAGATGAGGATCATTGACAGCTTGAGCAGGTCTGCCTCTGTTTATGCAGTCGGCAAAACCGTATGCCTTGCCGTGGATACTTCAGCGCAGAGTAATCCTTCAACCGATGGCGGCAGGGAGGAAAAACTCGATTTTCTTCTTCTTTTATACAGAATCTTTGCTGAATACATGTCCATAAGATTACGCCTGACAAGTGATGAGCTTGTAAAAGCAAAGAAACAGATAGAACGTTTTAACAAAACTTAAAATGAAAAATAAAAAAACAGTCTCGTTCTCAAAGAATTCCACCAACATCTTTTTTCATATTCTTACAAACTGCAACCTGAGTTGCAGCCACTGTTACATCAATAAAGAGCAGCATGGAAAAAACACTCTTCCCTTAAAAACCATCAATTCATGGCTTGATGCCTTTGCCGGAAAAAAGAATAGCGCAAATGTTATCTTTCTGGGCGGCGAACCCACGTTGCATCCCGATCTCTTCCGTGCGGTAAAGCACGCGAGAAAAAAAGAATATAAATCGATAACTATCGACACAAATGGTTATCTTTTTAACGGCATCCTTTCAAAAATAGGGCCTGATGAAGTTGACTACATAAGTTTCAGCCTGGATGGGGCAACAATATCTACAAATGACATGATAAGAGGAAAGGGTTCTTATGACAAATGCCTTTCGGGAATAAAAAAGGCTGTTTCAAAGGGGTTTAGCACGAGCCTGATTTATACTGCAAGCAGCACCAACATACATGAACTTGGATTGATGGCGCCTCTGCTCGGAAAGCTCGGAATTGAGAGGTTCTTTATCCAGGTGATCGGAATAAGAGGGAAAACAGCAAAAAGGGGTTCGTTGAAAGAGGAGCCGTGTAGTCTCCAGGTATCACGCAAAAAGTGGCTTGATACCATTCCGGAAATTGCGGAAAAAGTTGCAGAACTTGGAATTACCGTAACATATCCAAAAGTTTATCTTGATACTGATGAAAAATTTGAATGTGCCGGCCTTGTTGCGGACAACTATTTCATTTTTCCGAACGGGAGAGTTTACCGGTGCCCTTTATGTGAGGACTATCCTCTTAACAGCATGGAATTTAAAGGCAGCAGGCTTATTAATACGAAAAAAATAAATGAATTGGACCTGTTCGGACTTTCAGTCCCTGAGGGATGTGTTATGAACAGGCTCATACAGCCCGGAAACTTAAGCTATAATCAAGACGGAATCCCCGAGTATAAAATAGCTTGTTGCCTTCTCAAGGAAGAGATTGCCGGAATATAGCAAATGGCATTATTTTTTCTGGTACCATTTTCCCGCATTATCCTGAAGCCATTCGCCAGCGCCTGCATTTTGGGCAATTTGATTCGCCCTGCGTTTGCCGACAAGGTCAACATTTGCGCCCTGCTGATTTGCTATTGCCGTATAAACCGCCTTCCTGTCAGTGTTTTCGCTGTTAACAAGCCCCTCCTGTTCTTTGACTGAAGATACAAACTGAAGGTATCCGAGATTGTTTTCGCCGATAATTCCCTTTGATTTTAAAGCCTGGATAACCGGCAATCTTTCTTTCATCCTTGTTTTTAATTCATTTGCGTCCTGCGCAAATGCATAACCGCATGTTAAAACCAGCAGCATCAAAACAACTATTTTTGTAATTTTATTGGTCATCACATCTTCTCCTTTTCACTGGAATCCCTGAACCCTCAAATAATCACCGGCTATCTTGGGGCTGATTCCTTTAACATTATTTTGCCTTATCAATATCTCCGAAGAAATTGTCAAGAGCCTTATCCACTTTTATATTAACATCAATTATTATATGGATTGGCTTGACTTCAACCGGTGCAACCGCGACTTCATGGCGGGTGCTGCAGGCCAGAATAAAAAAGAAAGACAACACTCCGGCAAAAACCACCATTTTTCTTATCATAATTATAATCCTTTTTATTATCGTGATATGTTTAAAGAATCCCTGTAATGCAGGATTTTGTCAAGAGGAATAACAAGGTTTATATCAAGCCGTATGCCCTGGAAGCGTGAGCCCTCCTCGGCTGATTTAACCCTTACAAACCCGCCCAGATCCTTTTTATATACAAAAGGAAGCGGGTTGGCGGGTTTTCCGTCAAACTGGAGATATAAAAGAAGATCTTCTCCTTCGGTTAAAAGTTTGAGCCTGACCCAGTTGTAAATGTAATCCTTCAGCGCTTCAATAGTAAGATCTATCTGTGAAAACTGGGTAGTCCCGGGAACCGTTCCTTCCCCGAGAAGTTTGGCGCTGGTTATATGAATTGTCCCGCCTTCGCCCGGCGTAGAATATAGAAAACCATCTTTAAAACTTAGTTTTCCGCTTTTGTATTCCACGGGTATCTTGCCGTTGACTGTTCCGTTTCCTTCGGCTGATGCAATTCCAAGCTGGTCAATAATCATTGCAAAATTCAACCGGTCGCAGAATAGAGTCAGGTTTAAATCCTTGCTCGCAGAAGAGACTCTGATAGATTGTGTATTTACAGAGCCATTACACCACTTAACGCTGCTTTTTTCAATATAAAATGATTCGACAGATTCAACCTGAAAATCGAGCTTGCCTTCAGACAGCTGAATCGCACCGATCGAAGCCCTGTCAAACGTGAGGTGCTGACTCGGACCGCTCCTGACAGCCGGAAGATCAGGCATTAAAAGGTTTATGTTAATTCCTTCGATAATAACATCTTTATCACTATATCTGAATGATCCTTCCTTAATATTTCCCTTTAAAAAACCGGCTGGCTTTTTATCTATAAAGCTTATTCTGCCGTTTAATTCCAGAGTCCCTCCGAAAGTCATTCCCTTTGCCTGCGAAAAAAACCGGCCAAGATCTATATCGGAGGCTGTTTTGTATTTCTGCACAATAAAATTAATTTCTGTTTCAGGGCTTTTTGTGCCGAATAATTCTGATTTTCCTGAAAAACCAACAACCATTCCTTTTAAAACAGCGCTTTTATATTCACCGTCAAAAAGCAGCCCCGATTTATCCTGCCTGGTTGTTCCTGAAAATGCCCCCAAATTCTTACCTTTCCAAAAAACTGCATCAGCAAAAAAGGCGCCCTTTTTCTCAATAATATTAAAAGGCCACTCAAAAGGTATTGTTCCTCCTATGCCTGATGCGGAAAATTGTAATTTCGAATCTTCAATGCTGATATCTTTTAAATTTACGGCTCCGTCAAATTGCAAAGGTGCCCCAGCGTTCTGCTCAAATATTCCTGAAACAGAAAATGCGGGAATATCTATTTTTGCTGAGCCGGATTTTAAAACGGCATTTCGGGCATTTAAGTTTATTAGGCCTTTAACTTCTGAATTGATAAGGTCTGCTTTGCCGCCAATAGTCAATTCAGGTGTTTTTAAAGACATATTATCATTAAAAGCGCTAACGTCTGAAATTGATGCGGCATATTGTAAAAAGCCTGTTTTGCCTTTCCCTTTTCCGAATATGTCAAACTCCAAACCATTGAATGAAATGTCGAGACCCACTAAATTGAGCCCTGCTTTATCAAGGGCCTGTTCGCTTGACGGGATGTTTACCGCTTTAAAGGACCAGGCTCCTTTATCTGTCAGGCCGGCAGAATATTTGCCCCGTATCTGAAAAATTTTTTCCTTACCGGGATTAATTGCAAAATATCCTGAAGATTTAAGCGAGTTGTCTTTTGTAGTAAAGCAGGCTTCAAGGTTGGATATTGTTACCGGTACAGGGGAAACCAGAGATAAGGGAGTTCCGGCAAATATCCATTCGTTCCCATCGTTGTTGCGTATATCAAGGATAAATGGTTTATTGCTGTCCCTTGGATTTTCCAGTTTGATGTCCTTATATGATATTCCAAGGTTGTTTGCAGTTATAACACATGAAGCTGATGATATTTTAAAGGGGGAAAACTGAAGACTGGCATTTGCGCTTATATCGGTTTCTCCTGAAAGCGACATTCCAGGAACAAGCGTTGCAAAGTCGGAGAACCTGTTGAATGGGAGCCCCTTTGAACTTATCGATATAACCGATTCGTTTTTATCAAGGTTAACAACTGATTTAAAAATTAACTCATGATCCCTTGGGTATAAACTCAGCCTGCAGTCTATCAGGCTTCTGTTTTGAACACCCGGGACGATTTCAACTTCAGCGGGAATCCTTATTTTTTTATCTTTCCATTTTAATACAAAAACCGAGTTGCGGAGTTCGATGCTTCCAAAAGGAAGTGTTTTGGGCCGGTCTGCTGACGGCCGGTTTTTGTCCTGAAAATTTAAAATAAAGCGGTTTAAATCAAATCCTCGTATTCTGATTTTTCCGTCGGTAACTTCGCACTCAATTTCAACGCCGCTTATAACCGCTTTTTTAATAAACTTATTGTAAAGTCCTATCGGATTGTAATCTATTATAACAGAATCGATTGAAGGAGCGCCCGGTTCTTTTCCGAACCGCAGAGAGGCAATTTCGGCGCCGAATAAACCCGCGCTTCTCACATTAATGCGCAAGTCATCTATGCCTGCATTTTTAGCGACCTCGGGAATGACTTTTGATTCGACATAGGAAAGGATGTATTTGTAAAATATGGAAATGGAGACATATCCGGCAAAAATAAATAAAATGCACAGAATTATATATAAGGATTTACGGTATCGAGACATTACAGCAAGTTACTCCATCTTGTTTACCTTGATAATATACCAATTTTTAAAATTAAACCATACGTAATAAAGGGGTCAAGGATTCGAGGGTTCGAGGGTTCAAGTTTTTGTTTTTACAAAGTTCTTGCAGGCCTTGCTGTTACTTCAATCCTGGATCACTAACAAAAAAGGGTTTATTGCCATCAAAATGTGTGATATCTGGTTCTTCGCTTTCCAGTGTGTTACAGAATCGAAAAGCATGATGAATAATGATGCGGAGAATTAATGGCTGAATTTATAAAAGACCTGGCATTCATGGAGCGGATTAGAATCTCTGTTCTTTCCCGGATTGCATCATGGCTCGTCCGCCTGTGGTTCGGAACAGTTCGTGTCGAAATAATAAACAGAAAAGTCTATGATGAATATATTCTCCACAACAAAGATAAGGAGAGTATCGTTGTGGCCTCCTGGCACAGGCACGCCGTATTTTTCTTTTATTTCTTCCGGAATATTAAAAACGGTGTTGGGATGGTAAGCCGGAGCAAAGACGGAGAGATTGTAACCCGTGTCGGAAAGAGCTTCGGATATGACTTTGTTCGCGGATCTTCTTCGAAAGGCGGTGGAGAAGCGCTTCTTGCAATGATAGACTACATGAATAAGGGAGGGGCGCCGAAGTTCTGCGGCACCGCTGTGGACGGTCCGAGAGGGCCCGCCCGCATACTGAAGAAGGGAATGCTTGTTCTTGCCAAGGAAACAGGAGCATATTTTATTCCAATTGCCTGTTCAGGAACTAAGGTTATAACTTTTCACAAGGCGTGGGACAAAACCATAATTCCGTATCCTTTCAGCAAGGTAGTCATGGAATTTCATGATCCTTTTATCATTCCGAAAGATATTTCTGAGGAAGAGTTTGAAAACCTGCAGGTGAGAACCGAGAAAATCCTCAACGAACTAACCGACAATGTGGATAAAATAGCCGGTTATAAAGGATAAACTGCCGAGCCAATTGCAAAAGTCCTAAAAAGAGAAGAATTTGTCATTCCCGCGAAAGCGGGGCACATAGTGAAGTACAGCGCTATCCAGGCTTTTCAGCTATTTCTAGACTCCCGTTTTCACGGGAGTGACGGGATTTTAGACTTTATACAAAGCCATCAGACGTTGAAACGGAAGTTTATTATATCTCCATCCTGTACGCAGTAGGTTTTTCCTTCAAGCCTAACGGTGCCCTTTTTGCGTGCCTCCGAATATGTTCCGGCATCCATCAGGTCTTTGAATGAAACAACTTCCGCTCGGATAAATCCTTTTTTTATGTCGGAATGAATCACCTCGGCGGCATCGAGCGCTTTTGTCTCTTTTTTTATAGTCCATGCCCTTACTTCATCTTCTCCGACTGTAAAAAACGAGACGAGACCCAGAAGATCATAAGATTTTTTTATTACCCTTTCTCTTGCGGATTCTTTTATACCGTATTCGGATAGAAAATCGCCTGCTTCTTCAGGAGACATGCGTGAAAGCTCCTGTTCCAGTTTTCCTCGAATAATCATGCACTCTTCTCTTGTCATAAGATCCTGCGCCTCAGGAAATCCGGCATCATCGTCGTTATTGTTGAACAGAACAAGCGCCGGTTTCGCAGACACGAAAGCAAAACCTCTTAAAACCTGAGCGGATGCTATTTCAGAAATTTTTCTTAATGGAACTTCTTTTTCGAGGTTTTCAAGGCAGGATGTAAGAAGTGTGAACTCCTCATGGTCAGTTTTCTTTCCTCTTTTTTTATCTGTTTCAATGCGCTCCAGTCGTTTTTCAACCGTAACAAGGTCGGCAAGAATAAGTTCCTGGTCAAGGGCAAGAAAGTCCTTATAAGGCGTTGGAGACGCAAGACCGTACCCGGAAAAATTCCTTACAACGTGTATCAGGGCATCGCAGTCTCTAACCGGTGTCCAGATATTCTGTTCTTTCTTTGCTTCGCTTTTCTGCGTGTGAATCGCGGGAAGATAATATTCCACTTTTGCAAATATAGTTTTTACCGGTTTATACATATCCGACAGAACCTCAACACGGCTGTCGGGCACCTCTATTGTTCCTATGCGGTTTTCAACCTTGTGACCTTCATCCTGGACATTCTGTGTAAGAGCTTCAAATATTGTTGATTTTCCGGAACCGGGCAGGCCGGTGATTCCAAGTTTCATGCTCCGTTCCTGGGAACAAGCGTCCTTAAGACATCTTCCTTACCGACAATCCCAACAAGTTTTCCGCCTTCAACAACCGGAATCGTGTGGTAATTGCTGTCGACCATCAGAGCGGCAACTACTTCAATTACTGTATCTGGCCTCACAGTTACCGGGTTTGGTGTCATGGCTTGGGAAACGGTAACGGCTGAAATTTTCTTCACCTCTTTTTCGAGGTTTTTCATGGAAGAAAGAGAAATAAAACCATCAAGAAAGGAAAAAAAAGATGGAATAGGAAGTTTTTTCTGCTGCGCAATTACGTCGCTCTGGCAGATAATCCCAACAAGTTTTTCGTTTTTGTCAATTACCGGAACACCATTAATGTGGTTTTCAAGAAGGAGTTTTGTGGCATAGGTAATTTCAGTTTCAGGTGAAACTGAAATTATGTCCGTTTTCATTATGTCTTTAACTGTCAGCATGTTCTTTCCTTAAAACTTTAATATACATATTGAATTTGATAAATATATTCCGTTTGGGCACGATTGCGTACGCAATCCGCTGTTCGTACATCGTACTTCGTACTTCGAAGTTCGATGTACGATATTCTAATGAATCGCTCCAATCAGGACACTATTCTGACAACAGCTATAAAGTCAAGAAAGAAGCCGGCATCTTCAATCTTTACTGTTGCCTGGAAAGCCCCAGTTTATCAAGTAAATTGCCTTTGGACCCAAAAGGAATGGATGAAGGCGCATAAAAGGGACTGCTCAGGTTTATTTTCCCGTTTATTTTATACTCAATTTTTTTGTTTTCGGTTTTATGGTTTGATTTTAATATGTTAAGCAAAGTGGATATTATGTCAAAAGAGGTCGAATGAACTTCAAAGGGCACTATGACTGTACCGCGTGACGGAATGAGTGCTTTTACTTCATAGTTAACGGAAGCAACAGTTTTTCCTTCCATTTCTACTTCACATTCTATGCTTTTTATTTCAAAAGATGTAAGGTTGGGGTTGTATACTTCAATATCTACACGAAAAAAAGCTTCAAGGTTTCTTATCTTTTTTATATGAACACTGTGTATTTTAAAAACGGGCTGTTCAAAAAGCTTACCGCATCCGGCGCAACCCGAAAGAATAAGAAATATTAAAAGGACTGCTGCTGTTCGAACAGATTTTCCCCTTGCGTTATGTCTTGTCATGTCTTTTCTTCTTTCGATTAGTTTTCATCTAAATTCTCCACCTCCTGGAAAGGCTCGAAGAGCAGACAGAAGGAATTACCCGTGCCTGATTGACCGAATTTATCGCATGTTCGATGGGATTGCAAATATCATGTTGTATTTGTCCCCAAGTATCGGGAGAAGAAACTATACGGGAAATTTACAAAAATTCCGCGGCAAAGGGTCGGCAAACCCCGTGACCCGGATAAAGATATCTGATTTCTTTCATTTTGCTGATGCGACGAACAGAATCATCCTGATCCTTTTTCGATGAGACATATTTGTTGACTAAAACATTTCCGCCGAGAACAAGAAGAAAATCACCCGAGACAAAAACTCCGCTTTCAGGTTCAAGAAAAGATACTGAATCCGGCCTGTGACCCGGAGTATGTATGGATGTAAACCCTGGTATGAGATCGCTGTTTTCGCGGAAATATTCCGTGCGTCCGGAGGGAAAGCCTTTTTTAAAAGGAGTCCCGTAAAGAGCGCCGCTAAAGATGTCTTTGAAATTTAAAAAGTAACCGTATTCTTTCATGCAGGGAATCAGCGTGCTTTTAATATCAGAGAATAAAGGAATCGGCATGCGCTTATTGCCTGTAATATAAGCTCTTGCATTTTCATTGAAGAAAATTGAACAGTCCTTCCAGAGTTCTTTAAGGGTCGCCCACCCGGCAACGTGATCAACGTGAAAATGCGTGCATACTATTCTTTTTACCGGAAGATCAGGAGAAAGAGCGTTAATGAGATTTTCGACATCCGACGGCATCCCGCAATCAATTAAATATGAGGCTTTCTCCCCGTAATCTTCAATTATGTAAATATTGCTGGTTTTCCCCCTGAATTGTTTTATTGCACGGTTTCCATCCAGATTCTGTGTATGGGTTATCATACCTTATGCCCTCTCTTAAAAGAGGCTTCTTCATCTTCTTCTTTATCCGGCTGAATAACAGGATAATCAAAAGGCACAACAGGGTCCCGCAGGATAAGATCAATAGCCTTTGCCGCAGTGCGTGATGCTTCGGGAAAAACTTTGGCAAGAGACCTTATATGTCTTAAGTTGTCCGCAGTTCTCAAGATAAGCATAGCAAGGTTCCCTTCATCCATTTCAGAAATAAGAACGGCTTTTTCCCATGGCTCACCTGCTGCCCATGCGTAAATAGCGGCGGAAGATCTCAGGAAGAGAGGTCTTACATCAAACCCGCGGTCGAACATCAGTTTTGCGAAAGGCATCAACTCTTTTTTAACCGAGAGAAAGGCCGAGATAAGTTTTCCGGGCATAAACCTTTTATCTATCCTGTCATCCGACTCCTTTTCATTGACAAAGGAGGCTATAACAGCGGCAAGGAGAACAGGGTCCGACCGGGGAAAGACGCCAAGCCTGAAACCTTCCGCAATTATAAGCGGCTGATCAACTCTTAGCTGGGATGCCCATATCCCGTCTCCTGTCAGTTCCCCGCTTTCTTTCACAAATCCGGTTTCTATCAAAAAGTTAAAATGATTTTTAAAATCCTCCCAGAGAAGCGAACTTCGCTTGCCCGTTTGTTTTTTAGCCTGGTTCTTTTTTCTTAACAGGAAGGCTGCAAATGATTTTGTAAGCAGGTCCTCTATCTGGGACGGTGAATGAGAAAGGAGAAGATTAAGAGCCATTGAAAAATTTATTCTGATCTGACTCGGAATGTCAAGGGGAGGCGAATCTATGAGTTTTGCAACCAGCCTCAAATCAAGAAATCTTCCTGGTATTGCAACGGCAAAACCGATGTTATCCATCCCCCTTCTTCCGGCTCTTCCGGTCATCTGGTGAAATTCAGTAGATGAAAGAGGCAGAAATTCTTTTCCGTTGTAACGGTCGGAATTAAGAAAAACGACGGTCCTTGCGGGAAAATTGACTCCAGCCGCAACTGTCGAGGTCGCGAATACCGCATCAAGAAGTCCTTCGGTCATGAGTTTTTCAACCAGCAGTTTCCAGGACGGAAGCTGCCCGCTGTGATGTGAGGCGACAGCAAGGCTTTCTATTTTATCTATCTGCCTGTGAAGATGTATATGGGGAGTGCTTTTTGCGAGCTCGTCAATTCTTGCCTTCAGTTCAACCCTGTGGAAATCTGAAATTGCATGTCTTGCGCACAGATCGAGGGAAGCATCGCAATCGGCACGGGATTTTAAAAAGAATATTGCCGGAAGGAGGTCGTACTTTTTTAGGACATTTAATATTTCACCGAAAGGCGGAAGCCTTCTTGAATCAAAAAGAGAGCGTGATTTGCGGCCTTTTACATATTCCGCTATTTTTTTTGAAAGGCGCGGCCCGTCCCCGTGAGTTGTTTCGGATAAAAGCGGGAGAAGCAAACCCGAAGGGTGAAGAAAAAGCGGAAAAAGCGGAACGGGTCTTTTGGTTTCAGCAACTACAATGCATTCCCTCTTTCGTATGGAAGCCAGCCAGGAGGCTATCTGGCCGGCGTTTCCTATAGTGGCCGAAAGCATCAAGAGGGGAATTCTTGACGGGAGATATATCATTATCTCTTCCCATACGACGCCTCTTTCCTCATCACCCAGAAAATGAGCTTCATCGAGTATTACGAAATCTGTTGAAAGTGTTACTCCAAGGTGCATGGCATCGTAAAGCTGGTTTCTCAATATTTCGGTTGTTCCGACCATTATGCGGGCATCAGGATTTTCTTTTCTGTCTCCTGTTAATATGCCGACATTTTCCGGGCCGAAAATGGTTAAAAAATCGTGGTATTTTGAATTTGATAATGCTTTCAGAGGGGACGCGTACCAGGCTTTTCCGCCTTTTTCAAGGATTCCTGCTATAGCCTGTTCGGCAATCCATGTTTTACCGGAACCCGTTGGAGCGGTAACAAGGCAGTCCGCATTTTTAACAGCTTCAAGGGCTTTTAGTTGAAAGGAATCGGGTACGAATTCCTTTTTTGCCGGAACACCGATTGAAGCAAAGACTTTTTGTAACATGCCGTCGGCATTGGGCCTGACCCTGACGACAGGATCTTTTTTCTTCGGATATTGATGGCCCGGAGCATATCTTCTTTTCATTTTCCAAACAGATCAGCAATTATCTTCTGAACCTCCGAAACGGCAGCAGATTTGACATCGAAAGGAGAAATTCCGTTAAGATCGGCTTCAATCAGGGCATCGTCATAGGGGAGAAAACAGACGAACTCGATACCCGAAATATTATTTTTTAAAAATTCAATATCCTTCTTTCCACGTATCTTATTTCCAACAAGAAATAATTTTTTCAGCCCTATTTCAGAAGCAAGCTTTTTTATGTGTTCGGCGGTTTCTATGCTGCGCCTGCCCGGTTCAACAACTATGAAAAGCTTATCAACTGCCTGTGCTGTGGCTCTTCCCAGGTGTTCGATTCCGGCCTCCATGTCCATGACTACAACTTCGTCCCTTGCAAGCACTATATGAGTTACAAGGGCTTTTAGCAGAGTGCTTTCCGGGCAGATGCAGCCGGAACCTCCTTTTTTGACTCCTCCAAGCCTCATCAGTTTTATGTTTTCAAATTTTACCGAAAGAGATTCGGGAAGATCATCCACCTTCGGGTTCAGCTTGAAAAAACCGCCTATTGTCCCGGGTTTTACCTCTGTTCTTTCAAAAATAAGATCTTTCATTTCTGAAATGGGGATTATTTTATCCGCCCCTGCTATTCCGACGGCTGCCGCTAAATTTGCGTCAGGATCTGCGTCGATTGCAAGCACATGTTTGCCTTCTTTGCTTAATGCGCGTATCAAAAGCGCCGAAAACGTTGTTTTGCCGACTCCACCTTTTCCGCTGACCGCTATTTTCATTGATAGTTCCTTTCTCTTTGCTGATCTCTATGCGAGACCTTTGCATAACGCCCTCTTTTGCCCGATTACAGCGTCAGGCTCAAATTTCAATCCTCAAAATACTCAATGTATTCATGTGGTTGAAATTATCGCCTTCCTTGTACTTGGCCAAAATCGAGCGTTCTTCAAAGGTCTCTATGCCCTGAGCGGGCTCAACGAATCCTCTTTTTCTCGCATTTTGTTATCTATATCACCGTGATATTGCACGGGCAAGGTAATAATTGGCAACGTCCTTCACTACATGGTATCATTCCAGAAAGGGCGGGCGGCTGCAGCGGTCTCTTCGGGGGCGGTAAAGGTTGCCATATCCCCGAGCATTACCTCGAAGCCAGTGTGGTCGTTGCGCACCCAGGGGGCATAATTGGAACGCACGATTATCACAACCCTCAGTTCGAGCCTGCTGATCCCGTCTTCTATCATAAGAAGTCCGAGATTGTAACTGTTGCGGCAGAGGCTGCGGTAGAAACGCTGGGTGTTGAGAACACCGCTGGAAAGGTCTTTCCAATTGTCACACGTGATCTGTGACAGTGAAGTCACTCCGGGAAGAATTCCCCATATTTCGAAAAATCCTTCCGGCGCGAAGGCTGTCAGCCACTCCCATCTTCCGGTCTTGCCGATGTAACGATCCTCTTTATTCTTTTCGTGGTACAGATAGTCAGAAAAGAGCAACGAGCCATTTTCAGCGAAGTAACTGTCGGCTTTTCCGCCCAGAAACCGGTGATGATTTGATGCCACCCGGTCTGCCTGGATCTGCAAGTGCGGATGCAAAAGTGATCCACCGGCTGCGGGAAGATGATTCTGCGTTATGGCCATGTAGAAAGCTTTGCGGTCATTGGTAAGCACGCGCTTCAGGTAGTCGGCACAGTTTAAAAAACTGTTGGTATAGGAAACCGGTGAAGCGGTGCCAATATCAACGTAATGGATGTCGTCGAAGAGGCTCACGGCGGAGTAGGCGCCGTAGGGAAACAGATTCGGAAACAGGACGGAATCACCCCGTATCAGACGTCCCTCGGGCATCAATTCAGGGAGCAGTCGCGGGGTCTTTGACTGAAGGGAAGGTCGGCAGAACGGGCACAGGGACTTGTCGCCTGCAAACGGAGGCGGCGCGGGAAGGGAATCGGTTCCGGCTTCGAGCTCCCCGATGCGGCTGAATGCGATACGGCTCGTGCGTCCCGTAACGGGGTTGGTGCGAATTTCTATTGGAGACTGGACGGTCTCGCCGGATGAGGAGATAAAGCGGGCGGTTACGGTCTCTTTATTAAAATGGAGCACAGGCGATCCCCTTTTTGCTTATTCCTCGTGGGCAACATTATGGATTAAACCTTCGGCATCTATCAAGGATTGTTCCATTATCTGTATTGTTTATCATCCTTCTATGCCTTTGTCGATTAAAAAAAATTGCGTTTCTTATCCCAACAAATTGAAAGAAAAACCCAAATATTTTGAGCTAAGTCCTTGACGATTTAGATTTGTAAATATAGATTGAGCGATAAATGTTTTGATAGAATTCATATTTTTTCCGATTTAACGGTTTGTTTTTTAGATCCTATAACGAGGTGATATATGTTCAAGGTTTATCGCAGATTTTTCTTCCCGGCTGTTTTTACGCTCTTATTGGCTATTATTAATCCGGGTCTTATTACAACTTCCTTAGCAGGAGCTCCTGGAAATGAAGGCAAAAAACCTGACCAGCCGGCCACTCCGGTGAGGGTTTCAGCGGTAGAAATGAAAATGGTTTCCGATCAGATATCCCTGATAGGAACGACCGAAGCGGCAGCCGATAGCACGGTCGCTTCCGAGGTTTCGGGGATTGTGGAAAATTTTCCTGCAAAAGAAGGCGATTTTGTTAAAAAAGGACAATTGATTGTAAAATTGAGTTCTGAAGAAACGAATCTTCGCGTCAAGGGAGCAATGGCCCAGAAAGAAAAGATCAGGGAGAGCCTTCTTTTTGCTGAAAAAGAACTCGGGCGTTTTACTAAACTCAAAGAATCAAACAGCATTGCTTCGAGCAAATACGACGAAGCTCTTTATAATTATAATTCGCTTACCCAGGAACTCAAAAGAAGCGAAGCCGAGATTGAAAGCCTTTTGTATGAGCTTAAACGGAAACAGGTTTTTGCCCCGATTTCAGGTTTTGTCGCAAAGGAACATACAGAGGTCGGCGAGTGGGTTAATGCCGGAGGTCCTGTAGTTACAATTGTTGATCTTGAGCGGATAAAAATCAATGTCGATGTGCCGGAGGGTTACGCGGTACTGCTTTCAACCAAAAGCGATGTGAAGGTTTCCATAAAAAGCCTTCCCGGAAAGCAGTTTGCCGGAAAAATTCAGGCAGTTCTTCCAAGCGGCGATAGCGGTTCAAGAACCTATCCGGTCAGAATATTCATCCCTAATCCGGGGATGAAGATAAAAAGCGGGATGGAAGCGGCCGTTCTTTTTTCCCTTGCCGGCGGCAAAAACGCGCTTCTTGTGCAAAAAGATTCGATAGTTCCGGCCGGTGATAACAGGATTGTTTTTACGGTAAGAGACGGGAAGGCGATCCCTGTCATGGTGAAGGTTCTCGGATATTATGACGGAAATGCGGCTGTTGAAGGAGACCTGAAACCGGGAGATAAGGTTGTGATCAGGGGAAACGAGCGGCTGAGACCCGGGCAGCCGGTAATGGTGACTGAATGAAACTGGTAGATGCCTCAATTAAAAAACCCGTTACAGTTACGGTTGGCGTAATACTCGTAATATTGTTCGGACTGATTTCACTTTACAGGATACCGATTCAGCTTACTCCCAATGTGGATCTTCCCGAGATTTCAGTTGAGACCAGATGGCGCGGCGCCAGTCCCCTTGAAATAGAAAGGGAAATAATTGACGTCCAGGAAGAGGAGTTGAAAAATCTTGAAGGTCTTGTTGAGATTACAAGTGAGAGCCAGGACGGGATCGCTTATATCAACCTGATGTTCGAGATAGGTACGAAAACCGACGATGCGCTCCTCAGGGTTTCCAACAAGCTTGACCAGGTAAAGAAATATCCGTCTGACGTGGAAAAGCCGCTTATTAAATCGGGCGGCAGGCACGAAAGTGCGATTGCATGGATGATAGTAAGTGCGATTGAAGGATATGAAGGAATCCTTTCCCAGGAATATGATTATTTTGACAAGCATGTTAAGCCCAGGCTTGAAAGAATTCAGGGTGTTGCATCGGTCAATATTTATGGAGGACAGGAGAGGGAGCTTCAGATTGTTGTAGATCCGGAGGCTCTTGCTTCACGAAGCATAACTGTCCCCGAACTTATTCATGCCATTGACATTGAAAACAGGAACATAAGCGCCGGAGATTTTGATGAAGGCAAAAGACGCTATATTGCAAGGACTGTCGGAAAATATATAAGCGAAGAGGACGTCCGCGGGGTTATAATAAAAAGGATAAATGGCGCTCCTGTTTCTGTCGGTGATGTTGCAAATGTTTCCCTCGGCTACGAGGAGAAAAAAGTCGTTGTAAGACATGAAGGCGTTACCACCATTGTCATGAATGCAGTGAGAGAGCCAGGAACAAACGTTCTTGTAGTCATGAACAGAATCAGAGAAGCTCTGGCGGAGCTCAACAGCGGCATATTGAAAGACAGAAAACTGAAAGTGGAACAGGTTTACGATGAAACAAACTATATTTACAGCGCAATCAAACTTGTAAAAAACAATATATACCTGGGGGGAAGCCTTGCTGTAATAGTTCTTCTGTTATTTCTGAGAAACTTTGCCAGTACCCTTATCGTTGCCGTTGCAATACCGATAAGCGCCATAGGCACGTTCATCATCATGACGCTGATGGGGCGTAATATAAATGTTGTCAGTCTTGCAGGCATAAGTTTTGCCGTAGGAATGCTTGTTGACAACGCTATAGTGGTTTTTGAGAATATATTTCGCCACAAGGAGATGGGGAAAGGACGCATTCAGGCGGCCTACGACGGAACTGTCGAAGTCTGGGGGGCGGTTCTTGCGAGTACGCTGACAACTGTCTCGGTATTTTTGCCGATCGTTTTTGTTGAGGAGGAGGCAGGACAGCTTTTCCGTGATATCGCGATTGCAATAAGCGGCGCCGTTTCCCTGAGCCTGATTGTTTCAATAACCGTTATTCCTTCACTTTCCGCCCTGATTTTGGGAGATGTTAAGCTCGGTAGTCATTTTAACGAAAAAAAATTGAGCCTTTCTGCTCTTGCCGGCAAAATCATTGATGCTTTTACCTGGTTTGTCCGGCGGATATGCGGAAGTATCGCGGCTAAAATAATTGTTGTCGCTGTGATGGTTTTTCTGGCCATTGGAATATCGCTTATCCTTCTTCCAAAGACAGAATATCTTCCTGAAGGAAATCAGGAAATGCTTTTTGGAATTCTTATTCCTCCCCCAGGATACAATCTGGGAGAACTTGAGGGTATAGCTAAAACCGTTGAAAAGGATATATTGCCCCTTATTGAACATGATAAAAAGAGTGATACTGCTGAAAAGCTTAACATTCCGCCTGTTAAGAATTTCTTTTATGTGGCATGGGGGCAGCAGGTTTTCATGGGAGTTATTTCCAAGTATCAGGAGAGAACAAAGGAACTGCTTCCTTATATCTATGGGGTGCTCAGAAAAATTCCCGGCATGATTGCAATCGTCCAGCAGCCGAGTATTTTCTCACGGGGAATCGGTAAAGGGCGTTCAATTGAAGTGGAAATAAAAGGCCCTGATCTTAACAACCTGATAAACATTGGAAGGCAGATATTCGGAGCAACCGCACAGATGATTCCGGGAGCCCAGATACGCCCGATTCCGGGCCTTGACCTTGGAAATCCCGAAATGCAGGTTGTTCCAAACCGCGACCGTTTGACCCGCCTTGGCATGACAACATCAGATCTGGGATTGACTGTCAGTTCGATGGTTGACGGTGTAGTTGCAAGCAATTACCAGCTTTACGGGGATGAAATTGATCTTGTAGTGAAAAACCGGCCTGATATGATAGAGCGGATTCAGGATATGAGAGACCTGCCTGTTTTATCGACGTCCGGGAAAAAAGTTACTTTAGGTTCTGTCGCTGATATAAGTCTTGAAGAGGGGCCGACCCAGATTAACCATATAGATTCCGAGAGGGCGATTACTATTCAGATTATACCGCCCCGGGAAATGCCTCTTGAAGCCGCAATGGACATGGTAAGGGAGAAGGTGGTTGAGCCTATTAAGGCATCGGGACAGCTTTCAAATCTTTACACAATTAATCTCGGAGGAACAGCTGATGACCTGACACGTACCAGGAAGGCGCTTTTCTTGAACTTCATTCTTGCCATTATTATATGTTACCTGCTTATGGCCGCCCTCTTTGAAAATTTTTTCTATCCTCTTATTATTCTGTTTACAGTGCCGCTCGCTGCGGTAGGGGGGTTTTTGGGTCTTTTTATGGTGAATGTTTTTCTTGTTGCACAACCGCTTGACATAATAACGATGCTCGGTTTTGTGATTCTTGTGGGTGTAGTTGTGAACAATGCCATTTTAATTGTTCATCAGTCCTTGAATAACATAAGAAATTCAGGAATGTCGGCAACGGATGCCATAGTTGAGTCGGTGAGGACGCGTATTCGACCGATATACATGAGCAGCATAACGACAATATGCGGGCTGCTCCCGCTTATTTTTGCTCCCGGAGCGGGCTCCGAATTTTACAGAGGGCTTGGAGGAGTTTTTGCCGGAGGCCTGCTTGTTTCAACTGTTTTTACGATATTTCTGATACCCGCGCTTTTGAGTCTTACATTTGATGTCGCAGAGTTTTTTATAAAGAAGAAGCTGGCGTTCCGCAAACCGCAAAACGGAGACCAGAAACCATAGATAATAAACCTGAAGCCAGAAAGCGGCCCCAGATACTTGCTCCTGCTGGAAACAAAGCCTCGTTTCTTGCCGCGATAGCAGCGGGGGCGGATGCGGTCTATTGCGGCCTCAAGGTTTATTCCGCCCGCATGGAAGCAAAAAATTTTACGGTCGAAGAACTTGCACCTCTTGCAGGACTTGCTCATGAAAAAGGGGTTAAGGTATATGTAGCCATAAATTCTCTTTTAAAGCATGAAGACCTTTCTCCTGCCGGTAATCTGGTTTCGAAGCTTGAAAAGCTGGTCAAACCGGACGGCCTCATAATCCAGGATCTTGCCCTTGTCGATCTTGCCAAGCAAACCGGGTTTTCCGGCGAACTCCATCTCTCCACACTTGCTAACGTATCATTTCCTTGTGCATTGAGACTTGTAAAAGAGCGTCTCGGCATAAACAGGGTTGTTATTCCAAGGGAACTTTCGATTGATGAAATAAAAACGCTTGCCGGAGCATGCCCTGAAGATCTTTCCCTGGAAGTGTTTGTACATGGCGCCCTCTGCTATGGCATTTCCGGAAGGTGTTACTGGAGCAGTTATCTGGGTGGGAAAAGCGGCCTGCGCGGAAGATGCGTGCAGCCCTGCAGACGAATTTACACCCAGGGCGGCAGAACGGGCAGATTATTTTCATGCATGGATTTGAGCCTCGATGTTTTATCGAGGGTTTTATTGCCCATTCCCGAAATAAGCGCATGGAAAATAGAAGGACGTAAAAAAGGCCCTCACTATGTTTATTATACCGTTACCGCTTATAAAATTCTCAGGGATCTTGGTAATGATCCAAAAGAAAAAAAAACGGCCGTTGAGCTCCTTGAAAGAGCCCTTGGAAGGAAGGGCACCCATTATCATTTCCTGCCGCAGAGGCCATGGAATCCTGTAACTTCTGACGGGCAGACCGGATCGGGACTTCTTATCGGAAAAATTCAGGGACCTAAACATAATCCCTATTTTATGCCCAGGGAAGAGCTTCTGCCGGGAGATCTTCTGCGCATAGGTTATGAAGATGAAACGTCTCACGGCACACTGCGTGTCGGAAAGTATGTGCCTCAAAAGGGGCGTCTTTACATAAAACTCTCTTCCGGTAAAACGCCCGCACCGGGAGCTCCTGTATTTCTAACGGACAGGCGCGAAAAAGCCCTTGATGAAATGATGTCGGAACTTGAGGGTGAAATAAAGAAATCGCCTATTTCAGAGCTGCCGGTGTTGGAGTTTACTGAACAATTGCCAAAAAAATATAATGACAAACCGACTATTTATGAGGTTTATATCCACAGAGATTCCGGAGAGACGGGTAAGGGCAAAAAGAGCGGTTTGTGGATTGACGCTGAAGCTTTCGATGGGATGAAAAAGATCAGTGATAATTCCTTCTGGTGGTGGCTGCCGCCGGTGATATGGCCTGATGAAGAGAAGCGGTTCAGAGAATATATCGATATTGCAGTTGAAAAAGGAAGCCGCAACTTTGTTTTAAATGCCCCCTGGCAGACCGCGCTGTTTGATAGATTAAAGGGACTGAATATATGGGCCGGACCATTTTGCAATATCTCAAATGTTCTTGCCGTGAGTATCCTGAAATTGCTTGGTTTCTCAGGGGTAATAGCAAGTCCCGAACTGGGTCACGATGATTACGTGCTTTTCGTTAAGAAAAGTCCGCTTCCACTCGGAATTGTCATTTCAGGAAACTGGCCGTTTACAGTTTCAAGAATTCTTTCAGACCAGGTAAAACAAGTTTGTGCATTTATCAGCCCCAAAGGAGAGCAGGCATGGGTTAAGGAATACGGTTCCAATTTCTGGGTATATCCCAACTGGAAGATTGATTTGACGGATAAGAAAGAGGAGCTTCAAAATGCGGGGTACAGCATGTTCGTCCATCTTGTCGAGACTCTGCCGGAAGGTATAGAGATGAAAACAAGAAAAGGAATATGGAACTGGGAGATAAACCTTATTTAGCCGTCACTTTTTATCAAGATGTTTCTTCAGCTGGTTTTCAAGTTCCGTGAAAAGATTCTTCTGTTTTTCAGCCTGTTGCGCCTGAATAGATGCCACCTTTTGGGTTAATTCTTTCCTTGAATCCTGAAATTTTTTTAATTCTTCCTCCATGCTGCTTACTTTGGCATCTTTTGGAATTTCCTCTATCGCAAGGTGATTTTTTACAAAAAGCCTTGTGCCGAAAGCGCCTTCGACAATTTCAATAACTCCGGTTTCACTCAATTTCCGACAGATGTAGTTCCCCTCTTCAAGTGAAAAGGAAACAAAATTGCAGACATCATCTATGGAGGGGGGAACGGAGTGTCGACGTTCAAGCACCCTGATAGCTGAAACAACAAGATGCGCATCGTTATAAAGACTTAAATTCAGCATAATTGATAGTCACAATAATCTGTTAAAAACTATAGTTAAGGGTAAATCAGATATTGCCAGGTTATCTGCCAAGTTATCTTGACATATTAATGCAACCAGAGTAACATTTCCGCCCGGTTTGTCAAGTAGCCATATCTTAATAGATTCCTGAAATATAAACAATATATAAGAATAATGGAGGGTGCCATGACTGAGATAATCGACGTGAAGGCGAGAGAAATTCTCGATTCAAGGGGAAATCCCACGATAGAAGTGGATGTAACAGTTGTCTGCGGCGCTACGGGGAGAGCTTCAGTGCCTTCCGGTGCTTCCACCGGGACCCGCGAAGCTCTTGAACTCCGTGATAAGAAGTCAAAAAGATATGGCGGCAAGGGGGTTCTTACCGCCGTTAATAACGTTATTAATAAAATTGCTCCTGCCGTCAGGGGGATGGATTCCGCGAATCAGGTTGCTCTTGATAAATATATGATCAAACTTGACGGGACCCCCAATAAGGAGAAATTGGGAGCAAATGCAATTCTTGGTGTCTCAATGGCTGCCGCAAGGGCTGCTGCTGCAGCATTCGGCCTGCCTCTCTACCGTTATCTGGGCGGTATTAACGCAAGATATCTTCCGATGCCCATGATGAATATTATAAATGGCGGCGCCCATGCAGCAAACAATTTAGATATTCAAGAGTTTATGATAATTCCTGTCGGCGCGAAAAGCTTGGCTCAGGCTGTTCAGATGGGAGCGGAGACTTTTCACAGTTTAAAAACAATCCTTAAAGGAAAAGGCCTTAGTACAAGTGTTGGTGATGAAGGAGGATTTGCTCCGAATCTTGAATCAAACGAGGAAGCGATTAAAAATATTATGCTTGCCATTGAATCGGCAGGATATAAGCCATTTCGTGATATAGGCATTGGAATCGATGCGGCTGCAAGCGAGTTTTTTCAAAAAGGGAAATACAATTTGAGTTCCGAAGGAAAACAGCTTAAATCCGAACAGATGATAGATTATTACGAGCAGTTGATAGATAAATATCCCATACTCTCTATCGAGGACGGGCTTGCGGAGCAGGACTGGAAAGGCTGGGAAATCATGACAAAACGCCTTGAAGGAAGCGTCCAGCTTGTGGGGGATGATATATTCGTTACCAATCCAGAGATATTTGCAAGGGGTATCGAAAAAGGAATAGCCAACTCTATTCTGATAAAACTAAACCAGATCGGAACTGTAACAGAGACCCTTGATACGATTGAAATGGCGAAACAGGCCGGTTATACAACCGTTATATCTCACAGGTCTGGCGAAACCGAAGACTCCTTTATCGCCGACCTGGTTGTAGGCATTAACGGTGGCCAGATTAAAACCGGGTCAATGTCAAGAAGTGACCGTGTGGCAAAATACAACCAGCTTATAAGGATTGAGGAAGAGCTCGGAGAAGGAGCCCTCTTTTCAGAAGAGATACTGTAGCGGTTTATATTAAAGAAATCAGGAGTCAGAAGACAGAATCCAGGCTCCTAAGCCGGCTAATATCATAACAAGAGAGGTAATTGCAAAAGTCTCAAAAATCCCCTCTCCCCTTGCGGGAGAGGGTTAGGGTGAGGGGAAACATACTTTTGCAATTACCTTAAGAGACTATAAGATTTACGAGGCGCTGATATGGTAAATGATACGAAGTATATTTTTGTGACGGGTGGAGTTCTCTCATCTCTTGGGAAAGGCCTTGCTTCCGCATCCATAGGAGCGCTTCTTGAGAGTCGCGGTCTTTCCGTAACCATTCAGAAACTTGATCCGTATATTAATGTTGATCCCGGAACAATGAATCCTTTTCAGCACGGGGAAGTTTTTGTGACTGATGACGGTGCCGAAACAGACCTGGATCTCGGGCACTATGAACGGTTCACAAGCGTTAGAATGGGAATGGACAATAACTTTACCACCGGGAAGATATATTATTCGGTTATTTCAAAGGAGAGACGAGGGGATTATCTAGGCGGAACTGTTCAGGTTATTCCGCATATTACCGATGAAATAAAACGAAGCATTAAACTCGTTGCGGACAGTGTAGATGTTGTCATAGTGGAGATAGGCGGTACAATAGGAGATATTGAAAGCCTGCCTTTTTTAGAAGCCATAAGGCAGTTTAAAACCGATGTCGGCAAAGAGAATGTTATCTATATTCATCTGACGCTCGTTCCTTATATTAAAACTGCCGGAGAGGTAAAGACGAAGCCGACACAGCATAGTGTTAAGGAATTGAGGAGCATAGGCATCCAGCCTGATATACTTCTCTGCAGGGCGGACAGGGACCTGTCAAAAGATATAAAAGGGAAGATAGCCCTTTTTTGCAACGTTGGCGTCGATGCTGTAATTACTGCAAAAGATGTCGAGTCGATTTATGAGGTTCCTTTAAATTTTCATAAAGAGGGTCTTGATGATAAAATTATAGAACTTCTTAATATCTGGACGAGGGCTCCGCGTCTTGACGCTTGGGAGAATCTGGTAAGAAAAATTAAAAATCCAGGATATTCTGTCAAGATAGCGATAGTGGGTAAATACACGAACCTGATAGAATCGTACAAAAGTCTTAACGAAGCCCTCTATCACGGCGGATTTTCGAATGATTGCCGGGTCAGCCTTTTTTTTGTGGATTCGGAAAGTATTGATAACAGCAATTGCGGGGAGATTCTTGCTGATGCTGACGGAATATTGGTTCCGGGAGGGTTTGGATCACGAGGAGTCGAGGGGAAAATATGCGCCGCAAGATATGCCAGAGAGAAGAAAGTTCCGTATTTCGGAATATGCCTCGGGATGCAGATAGCAGTAATAGAATATGCCCGGAATGTGGCGAAAATGGAAGGCGCGCACAGTTCCGAATTTGATGAAAAGACGCCTTTCCCTGTAATTTACCTGATGCTCTCCTGGTATGATGAAAAAACGAAGACAATTCAAAACCGGGATATTACTTCTGAAAAAGGCGGAACAATGCGTCTTGGCGCATATCCATGCCTTTTAAAGGAAGGCACCCTGGCGAATCATGCTTATAATACGGGGAAAATTTCAGAGCGGCACAGGCACAGGTACGAATTCAACAATGAGTTTATGGGAAGGCTCGAGGAAAAGGGGCTTATTGTCAGCGGGACTTCTCCGAGCGGGGATCTTGTTGAAATTGTCGAAATAAAAGAACACCCGTGGTTTCTCGGTTGTCAGTTCCATCCGGAATTCAAGTCGCAGCCTATGAATCCCCACCCTCTTTTCAAATCATTCATTGGTGCGGCGTTGAAAAGAGCTTGCAGTAAGTAATTCAAAGTAACTGCTCAGGTGGATAGACTGCAGGCTGTTAGGCTGTAGGAGAAAAATGGGTTGGGTGCTCCCGAATGCGGGTCGAAAATGGTAGGGACCGAGAAGGTTTTGACAGCCTTGATGCGGTCTATGTGTGGCGCGCAGCCTACAGTCTATAGCCTATCATGCAAGTTTTGATACAATGAATTCAGCTATCTTCTCGGCGGATACTCCAAAGAGCTCTTCCATCTTTACCAGATCAAGATATTTGTCTTCCCACGCCACACTGTTTTCCTGAACGATATTTTTTATATGATCATACTTTCCGCCCAAGGCTTTTATCTTTATCGGGAGCGGCACGGTTTCCCTGAAATAGATATGGAGTAAAAGAAGATTGTCAATGATATTGGGGCTGCCGGGAGAAGCAGATATTGCGGGTATGATAATTATGCTGCGGTCGTCTTTCCTCCCTTTCCCAATGTACACATTGCCCTGCTTAACGATAATTTTTTTGGTTCCTTTAAGACGATGATCGGTTTCAACGCGTGATGGAATTGATTTTAACGTGCCGTCTTTACTGGCTATTTCAATTGTTGTGTCTTCTGTTAGTTCACCCAGAAGGTTCAGTCCGCTGATCTTGTATAGAATAGACCCCTTGATTTCCGAAACAATATCCTGCAAATTTTTCAAAACCAGAATGTTCATATTTGTAAGTTGAGAGTGGCTGATATTATGGGCAGAGAGAGAATCGAAGAGTATCCCGTAAAGTTTTTCGCTTATGCGGCTTGTTCCGACAGTAACTGTTTTAGCCTGGTGCTTTATGGCATCTATCGGTCTGGACAGTTGGTTTATAGATTCACCAAGAGATTTAATCAGGGTGTTAATCATATTAAGGGCGGTTCCCTTTAAACCGAAATCGAGCTCAAAATCAGATACCGGCAGCTTGCCGGAAAGATACTTGCAAAGCAAAACAAGATTTGAAGAAGCATCAAGGCTCATGATCGACGGGAAACGGTTCTCGTTCTTCTTTTGACGGAAGTCGTTGTAAAACCGGGCTATTTTTTCTCTGAATGATTTTTCAAGAATTAATTCATATATATCAACTCCATGTTCGTGCCGGTCATTAATGGTGTTTTCAATCTCTTCCCTGAAATTATACATGAATCTTGAACCTTCATTGATGGATAATGCCGCATAGTATCCCCAGATATGGCCTGCAAGAGTATTTAATATCGGGGCGAGGTGCTGGCTTACAACCGGAACATGGAAAACATCTTCGGCATACCGACCGAATCTCTCTTCACCTTCATCGGCTATAACAATCGGTGTAGCCTTATGTGCCTTGAATATCGCGGTATCTTTTATGATGTCGCCGATAACATTGTCCCTTGTTCCGGCAGCGCATATGATGATCAGAGGCTCGGATGAGAGATCTATATGTTTTTTATCTTCAATGTAATCAGAGGAGATTGTCTTGTAACACAGCTCGCTGAGCTTTATCCGGATTTCGTCGGATGATGCCTTGTTGGGGCCGCTTCCCACAGCCGCCCAATATGTTTTTGTTACCGCAAGTCTTCCGGCAGATGCTTCAATCTTGTCGCGCAGCAAAAGAACTTTTCTCATTTGTGAAGGAAGCTCAAGGAGGTTTTTTATCTCTTCTGATATGAACTCCCCGTTTCTGCGTTCCAATAATCGGGCAATAAAAAGGCTGAGAATGCTCCCTGCAACAATCTGGCAGTAAAAAGCTTTTGTTGATGCAACCGACATTTCGATATCGCGTCCGCTGCTTGTATAAATAACGCCGTCAACCTTGAAAGTAATATCCGAATCCCTCCGGTTAACTATGGCAATAGTATGAGCACCTCTTTTTTTAACCATCTCGACTGCGCGGTTTGTATCTGTTGTTGTCCCCGACTGGCTTATTGCAACAACAAGGGCATCCGACATGCCGGACGGATTTTCGTTCCGACCAATCTTGAACCCACTTAGTTCAGATGCTTTATGGGAACTGATATTGATAGAAGGATCGTCCAGATAATAGTTTAGTATGTCGGAGCATACGAGCGCAGCGACTCCTGCCGTCCCCTGGCCGATAAAGTAAATCCGGCGAATTATGTTATCCCTGAGTGCGATTTTAAGGGATTCCGGGAATTCCTTTTCCGAAAGAAAAACCGAAGGCTTTTTACTTTCATGGTCGATCTTCCATCGGTTTTGAAGGGTTTTTTCAACCGAAGAGGGAGATTCGGAGATCTCTTTGAGAAAATAATGGGGATAATTCTGACGGTCAATATCCCTGGAAGTAATATTCGTATATTTTATATCCTTTTCTTCAAGCGGAACCGGAGTGTTATCGTAAAACATTGCTTTAATACCGTCAATCCCGCCATTCGATTTCTGGTTTAATATGAATATCTGTCCCTGGGTGCTCCCGTTTTTACCTTCAACTGTTTTTTCTCCTTCCAGTTTCAGGTAATACGGCGTCTCTTCTATTAATCCGTAAACTTCGGAAGCCGGTATATAGTGGTCTTTCCCTATTCCGATAAAGACCGCCTGACCGCTTCCCTTCTGTGCAAGAAAAAACCTGCCCGGATCGAGGTCGGTATGCATTGATATGGCGTGGGATCCTTCAAAATCATTTACAGCGAGGCGAAAAGCTTCCTCGACTTCAAATCCCTTGTTTAAGTATTTTTCAATCTGAAGAGGTATTATCTTCGTATCTGTTGTTATCTCCCCATGGATAAGATTGCCGCTGCTTTCATATTCTTTTTTAAGCTTAAGGTAATTATCGATGTCTCCGTTTAAACATACGTGGATGATGCCCTTTTCTCCGGCACAGCCTCCTGTCGTACGGCCGTCAACAGGGTGACAGTTTGCCTCTGTAATGGCGCCGACAGAAGCCCATCTCGTGTGGGATGAAACAGTATGATAAAGGTTCGGAAAAGAGGAAAGTATCCGGAGTATGCGGTCGTTTTTTATCTGGGAACGCAAAAAAGAGATATTGTCTCCAAGGCTTCCTATCTCTGCCGCAATCTTATAAACGAAAGCAAGAGTGACAAGCGGATTTCCGTTTTTCTCTTTTATCCGGTTGATTGTTATCCCGCCATTCAGAAGAATATCAGCGCTTGAGCGCTCCTTTAAAATACCTGACAAGTTCTCGTTTGTTATAATTTTCTCAAAGCTTGCGTATTCCGAATCATCCATGGCAAACATCAGGGAAATACCCGCTGAATCCCGACCTCTTACCTCAAGACGGTCTATGCTGTTTAAAACCGCGTTTATGTTTTTGTATATGGTTACGGTTGTAAAAGAAGGGCTGTTATCCGACGCGCCCATAAGTTCGTTTATCTTTGATATGTTTTGCCCGATTTCGCTGGAAAGGGTCCATGAAATATCCTTCAGATTTTCAATCCGGTTTGACATTATATCAACTGCTGAAGGTTCAAGTTGCCCCATTTTCTCTGAAAGCACTTTTGATTCCGAATCGATTATGTCGTTTATCTGTTTTGACAGGGATGCAAGTTTCCCCTGATGTTTTTTACTGGTATATATGCCGAAAAACTGCTCGTCTCTTTTTAATTCCCTGACGTTTTCAAGAAGAGATTCAATGATCTTTTTCCCGCAAAGGTAGTTGTCATCAATCGAATAATTATTCTTTATGCAAAGATCAAAGGATCGGGCTTCAATTTTTTCTATGCTCTCTTCAATAAAGGCCATGTCGGTTTTAACAGCCGGTGTTTTCTCCTTTTTGAAAGAGACTATGCCGGCAAGGCCGCAGCATAGAACATTTTGCCGGCATGGGAAAAATATAAAGGAGTTGCAGGGAACGTCGGCTGGGTATTTTCCGAAATAGAGCTTTGCGGAAAGGTAGAAAAGGAGCTTTGGGATTCCGTTTGCGATAAGTTTTAGAATGTAGTTTGTCATGGGTAAAATATATTTTATTTTAAATTGTTATTAAATATTTTTTTTGTTTCTTCTGCCGAGAATGTCGCATATTGTCAAAACATCTTCCGGCTTGTCAACTCCGATACTCTTATGTTCCGTTAGAACAACATGTATGGAAATGTCATTTTCAAGCAACCGCAGTTGTTCAAGCTTTTCTGCAATTTCAAGCCGGCTTGGGCCCAAGGCGACAAATACTCTTAAAGCATTCATCCTGAAGGCATAAAGACCTATATGTCCGAAAAACAACTCTTCCTTACCGTCCCGGTAACATGGAATCGGCAAACGTGAAAAATAAAGAGCTTTTCCTGTTTTGGAAAAAACAACCTTTACCTGATTGATGTTCCCGGCTTCACTTTGTCCGATCTTTCTTGCCAAAGTGGTTACTTCAATTTCAGGTGATACGAAAAGCTGAACCAGTTCGGTGAGCATTGCAGGTTCTAAAAGCGGTTCATCTCCCTGTATGTTCACAATTATGGCGTCATCAGGAAGATTTAATAATTGTGCAGCCTCCAGAACGCGGTCGGTTCCGCTCGGATGATCTCGGGTCATGATCACCGGCACATTGAGCGCTGTAGCGGCGGATAGTATACGCTCGTCATCTGTTGCAAGAAAGACCTGTGAAAGTTCAGGACATTTACTCGCCCGGGTAAAGACGTGCCAGAACATCGGCTTGCCTGATATATCGGCAAGAGGCTTTCCCGGAAAACGGGTCGATCCATACCGGGCCGGGATTATCCCGTAACATTTTTGCTGTTTTTCCATAGCGGTTAATATTTTTCCGGGATCAAGATCTCTATTGCCAGATTAACGATTTTAATTTATTGAAGATTCCAGCCGCAAGTCCGCCGTGTCGGACCTTCGGCTGGAATGCGGTCGCTGTTCCGGTTCAATATTGTGTAAATCCACCCAATTGAATACATCTCTTGTATCAAATACAGTTTTGGATAGAATATTGCAAGATTTTCATTTGAGAAAAAACTATCTCAGCATAACCGTTTCAATTCGTCGATATCCATATTAATTCTTTGAGAAATCAGCGCGAATTTCTAATAATGACTTAAAATAAAGCCGGTTTCCAGGTTCGTTGCTTATAGAATGCCGCTATCGGCATCAAATTGCTTTTTACCAAGCAGTCGATATTTACATAGTTTATTTTTTGCTCTATTGTAAACCTTGCAGATTCTTAAATAGCCTGGAGTTTTGTTACTCACGTGAAAATGGGAATTATAATTGTCGTTGATCAGGCCGGATTCCATCCATTCGCGGAAATTACGTTAAAGAGCGGTTAATGAAACGATATCAAATAAACATAAGAAAAAAGAATATTCCGGTATTTAGTTTTGATCCGACCCTTCCCATAACGGCCAAAAAAGATGAAATAATCGAATCCATCTCAAAAAACCAGGTCGTCATAATTTCAGGAGAGACTGGGTCGGGCAAAACAACGCAGATACCAAAATTATGCCTCGCCGCGGGAAGGGGAATAAAAGGTAAAATAGGCTGCACCCAGCCGAGGAGAATCGCAGCGATAACCGTTGCCGCACGCATCGCTGAAGAGCTCGGAGAAGAGGCTGGAAAATCGGTCGGCTACAAAATCCGCTTTACGGACAAAACCCATAAAGATGCATATATAAAGATAATGACCGACGGGATACTCCTTGCCGAGGCTCATAATGACCCGTATCTTAATGAGTATGACACAATAATTGTTGATGAAGCCCATGAAAGAAGCCTGAACATAGATTTTATTCTCGGACTGCTCAATAATCTTTTAAGAAAAAGACGTAACCTGAAGCTTGTTATAACTTCGGCGACAATCGATACCGAAAAATTTTCAAAAGCCTTTGATAATGCTCCTGTAATAGAGGTTTCAGGGAGGATGTTCCCGGTTGATATTCGTTACATGCGGGTTGATCCGGAGCTTGATGAGAGCGGCGACAAGACACATGTTGATCTTGCGGCGGAAGCTGCTGATAAGCTTATAATGAAAAGCCGCACCGGTGATATTCTCATCTTTATGCCTACTGAGCAGGACATACGTGAAACATCAGAAATCCTCGAAGGAAGAAGATACGATTCGGTTGCAATAATGCCCATATTCGCAAGGCTTCCCGCTTCTGAACAATCAAGAGTTTTTCAGCGCATTCAGGCAAGAAAAATAATCATCGCGACAAACATAGCCGAAACATCTATAACAATACCGGGCATAAAATATGTAATAGATACTGGCCTTGCACGAATATCTCACTATTCCTCAAGATCCCGTTCAACCGCCCTGCCCGTTGTAAAGATTTCAAGAAGCAGCGCCGACCAGCGTAAAGGAAGATGCGGAAGAGTTGAAAACGGCATATGCATACGCCTTTATCCCAGGGAAGATTACGAATCCCGTCCTCTTTATACACTTCCGGAAATCTTAAGATCGAATCTCGCCGAGGTTATACTTAGAATGATTGCCCTGAATTTAGGTGATATAGCGGCTTTTCCTTTTATTGACGGACCTCCCGCCAAAAGCATCAGGGATGGATATGAGATTCTTCTGGAACTCGGAGCCATAGAGCGTGGAAACGGTGATAAATCAGGCTATCTTTTAACTCTGAACGGCAAACTTATGGCCTCTCTTCCAGTCGATCCGAGGATTTCGAGAATGCTGATTGAAGCCGGTAAGAGGGGATGCCTTGAAGAAATGGTAGTAATAGCCGCAGCGTTAAGCTGTCAGGATCCGAAAGAGAGGCCGGCCGATAAAATAGATGAGGCCAACCGGGCACACCGGCTGTTCATGGACACCCAATCCGATTTTATAACCTTACTTAATATATGGAACAAGTTCAATGAAGCGTTAAAAGGAGTAAAAGTCATAGCCGGTATCAAAAAATTCTGCCGGGCAAATTTTCTTTCTTTCAGAAGAATGAAGGAATGGCGTGACATATACATGCAGATCAATGATATCCTGTCAGAGAACGGCATGAAGAGCCGGAAACCTGAAATGGAAATGGCAAAAAGCGGAGAAATGAAACCCGGTGCATACAGCCCGCTATATACGGCCATTCATAAATCGGTCTTGAGCGGTTTTCTTTCCAATATCGCGATAAAAAAAGAAAAGAATATTTTTTCGGCAACAAAGGAAAAATCTGTCATGATCTTTCCCGGATCGGGACTGTTCAAAAATCCGGGAACCTGGATTGTAGCTGCTGAAATGGTGGAAACTTCAAGGCTCTTTGCAAGAAACGCGGCATCCATAGACAGTTCATGGATTGAAGAGATAGGAAAAAGCCAGTGCAGGTATTCATATTACAATCCTCACTGGGAAAAAAAGAGGGGGGAAGTTGTGGCTTCCGAGCAGGTAAGCCTTTACGGGCTGATAATTTCTTCGGACCGCCCTGCTGCATATGGAAGGATAAACCCTGCGGAAGCATCGGATATATTTATAAGAGATGCTCTTGTAAAAGAAGATGTTAAAACATTTTTACCGTTCATGGAGCACAACAGAAAATTAAAGGAAGAGATAACAGACATTGAAAACAGGATAAGAAGAAGGGATATCCTTGTGGGCGAAGATGTCTTGATCGAATTTTACAGGGAAAAACTTCCCGGCATTTACGACATCAGAACTCTCGGCAAACATATAAAAGAGATGGGAGGTGACCGGTTTTTACGAATGACAAAAGAAGATTTCCTTCGATACATGCCCGATGAGAGAGAGATATCCCTTTATCCCGACAAAATCGCGCTTGGAGAGAATGCATTTGAATGTCTTTACAGTTTTGATCCGGGAAAACCTGCAGACGGAATAACCGTTAAAATTCCATCTTATATCGCCTCAACGGTTCCGCCCGAAACGACAGACTGGCTCGTTCCTGGATTATTGAGGGAAAAAATCAGCGCGCTCATAAAAGGACTCCCCAAGGAATACAGGAAAAGACTGCTTCCCCTGTCAGGGACTATCGAAACCATACTTTCTGAAATGCCGCGGGAAAAGACTTCGCTTATAACCGCCCTCTCAGATTTTATTTATCATTCTTTCGGAGTCGATATTCCTTCAAGCGCATGGCCCGGGGAAAAACTTCCCGATCACCTGAAAATGCGCATCTCAATAACGGGGAAAAAAGGAGAAGAAATATGCTCGGGAAGAGATAAAGATCTGTTAAAAAATACATTATCAGTTCCCGCAGATAACGAAAATTTTAATTCGGCACGGAAAAAATATGAAATAACCGGCATCACAAAATGGGATTTTGGAGATATTCCCGAAAAAATCATTATAAAAGGGAGTGATAAATACGAGCGGATTTATTTCCCCGGCCTTGAAAAAGATGAAGGATGTGTAAATCTACGGATCTTCGACTCGGAAACAGAATCTGTGAAATCGCACAGGGAAGGAATAATCCACCTGTTTTCAATTCTTTTTGAAAAGGATTTAAAGTCTGTAAAAAAACTGATTCTATTGCCCAAAAAGATGAGTGAATATACCGCTTTTTTCGGTGGTGAAAACAGGTTTAACAGGCTGCTCTTCAAAAGCACACTAAGAGATCTTTTGAACGTCAATATAAGGACAAAAGAGATTTTTGAGTCGCGCGCTTTGTTTGTGATGCAAAACATTTATGAGCAGGGGCAGGAAAAAATTAAAAACATAGCGCCTGTTTTAAAGGCATGCCATGAAACAAGAGAAACCCTTTTGAACCTGAAAACAAAATGCTTGCCGAACAAAGAGGCGTCCGATCTTCTTTTCAGGCTCGAACAGGATCTTATTATATTAATACCTGAAAGCTTCATGGAGCTGTATGAAGAAAAACGCCTTTTGGATCTGCCAAGGTACATTCAGGCCGTTTCAGTAAGGGCACAAAAGGGAATAATTGATCCTGACAAGGAGAAGGCCAGATCAGGCGAGCTTGAAATACATAGAGCCTGTCTGGATAAACTTTTAAAAAGCCTTTCACAGCTTGTTTCCGATGAAAAGAAAAAAGCTCTCGAAGAATATTGCTGGCTCATTGAAGAATACAAGGTTTCACTTTTTGCACAGGAGCTAAAAACCCCGCTTCCGGTATCCGCAAAAAGGCTCGAAAAAAAGTTCAAAGAGATTGAAAGAATGGTATAATGAGACAGTAATCGTGAATCGTAAATCGTGAATCGTAAATCGAACAACGAACCACGATCAACGAAGTACGAGGTACGAGTTATGAACCAGAAACCGAAACCAGAAACCAGAAACCGGTTGTTATCGTAATCTGCGGACCGACAGGTATAGGAAAAACTTCTGCAGGAATCGAAGCAGCGGAGGATTTTGGTGGTGAAATCATCAGCGCAGATTCGATGCAGGTGTACAAGTACATGGACATTGGTACCGCAAAGCCGACTCTTCAAGAAAGAGAGCGAATATTTCATCATATGATCGACATCATCGAACCGGACGAAGATTTCAGTGCCGCAAAATTTGCATCGACAGCGAATCAAATAGTTGAACACCTGAGAAAACGGGAGATCATTCCATTTCTGGTGGGAGGAACCGGTTTATATCTCAAGGCTCTGATTAAGGGGTTGTTTAATCCCGGAACATCTCCTGCCGATACGAGAAACAGACTCAAATATGAGGCCGAAACTTATGGCGCCGAATCTTTATATAAACGCCTTTTAACGTCAGACCGCGAGGCGGCAGATAAGATCCATCCCAATGACACTTTCAGAATCATAAGAGCCCTGGAAGTTTATGAAACAACAGGCATGACGATTTCCGAGCATCATAAAAAGCATGCTTTTTCCGGAAACAGGTTTAATGTTTTAAAAATAGGGCTTACAACCGAAAGAGAAGATTTATATAAACGAATTGAAAAAAGAATCGATTTGATGGTAGAAGCCGGTTTTGCAGAAGAAGTAAAGCGGCTTCTTGACATGAATTATCCGGCCGGCCTTAAATCGATGCAATCAATAGGGTACCGCCACATGATTGAATACGTGACGGGACGGATTTCTCTGGATGAAACGGTAAAGACATTAAAGCAAGATACAAGAAGGTTTGCAAAACGGCAGATGACATGGTTTAATGCCGATCCCGAAATCGTCTGGGTAAAACCGAATCAGGCAGATGATATTAAAATGCTTGTCGGAAGCTTTCTCAGGGCGACAGCAGGCAAGTATTGATGGATTCGTAAAAATTTCTTTATCACACAAAGATCACTGAGGACACAAAGAAAAATTTGAATGTTTTTAAATAGACCCTACTTTGTGCCTCCGTGTGAAAATTTGATATTTTACGAAGTAATCATGGTTGAAAAAAGGAGATCGGGTATGAAAAATGAATTTATCATCCGAAACCTTTCGGATATCGAAGCAATCGAAAAGGTTCCTCTTTCGGAACGGATAAGGGAAAAAAGCACATATGAACTTATCGAAAAAGGAGCGGGCATAAATCCAGATGCGCTTGCCTTAAGTTTTTTGAAAGACGGGGCAAGTTATGAAACTCCAGTACAGATCACATATAAACAGCTTATATGGAAAATACGTCAGGCAGCCAACATGTTCAACGATCTTGGAATAGGTCCCGCTGACGTTGTTACGTATATCCTTCCCAATCTGCCTCAGACACATTTTACTCTGTGGGGAGCTGAAATTGCCGGAATCGCCAATCCTATCAACCCTATGCTGGAAGCCTCCGCGATAC
>JAABQB010000016.1 GCA_011391695.1 Desulfobacteraceae bacterium
AACCGCTTGAATTTACTTCAAGCGGCGGGAGAGGGGAAGCCCTTTCCCGCCAAGCAAAAAGTCGTTTTTTGACTTTTTACGAAGGTATTAGATTTGACGGACTCGTAAAAGTCGCTTTTGGACTTTTTACGAAGGCATGAAGTTGAGAATCCCGTAAAAAAAAGGTTTTTACAAATTCCCCTGAAGATGATAGGGGGGTTGCAATCTGTTTTATCTTTATTGCATGTAACTAATCCGGTTAAAAAAGCGAGGCATTAAATGGTTGATATCAAAAAAGAATTTATAAATATCGGATGGATAGGAACTGGCGTTATGGGACGATCGATGTGCGGCCATTTAATGGATAAAGGTTTTACAATGACGTTGTATAACAGGTCACGGGAAAAAACAGATTCTCTCATCAACAAAGGGGCAAAGTGGGTTGCATTACCTTCTGAAGTGGCAAAGGCCTCGGATGTTGTTTTTACCATGCTTGGATTTCCAAAAGATGTGGAAGAAGTTTACATGGGAAAAGATGGGATATTTTCCGGAGTCAAAAAAGGCTCTTTTATTGTCGATATGACTACGACAAGCCCGAGCCTTGCAAAACGGATATATTCCCTTGCGAAAGAAAAAGGAGTTCATGCTGTTGATGCGCCCGTATCAGGCGGTGACGTTGGCGCCCGCTCGGCAAATCTCTCCATCATGGTGGGTGGCAACCCGGAGATTGTTGAAAAAATAAGGCCGCTTCTGGAAATAATGGGGAAAAAAATAGTACATCAGGGTCCTGCTGGTTCAGGGCAGCACGCGAAAATGTGTAACCAGATCGTAATAGCAGGCACTATGATAGGTGTATGTGAAAGCCTCATATACGGATACAAGGCCGGGCTCGATATGAAGACCATGCTGTCGAGCATATCAGGAGGCGCCGCAGCATGTTGGGCGCTTGATAATTACGCACCGCGGATTTTAAACAGAGACTTCAATCCCGGCTTTTTTGTCGAGCATTTTATCAAGGACATGGGCATAGCCCTTGATGAGGCTAAACGGATGAAGCTTGTTCTTCCGGGTCTTGCTCTTGCAAATCAGTTATACATGTCAGTTCTGGCTCATGGGGGTGGGAAATCGGGTACGCAGGCACTTATGCTGGCCCTTGAACAGATGAGCAATATCTCACGTTAAAATTTATTCTCTAACTTTCTTCTGCCGGTTCTGGATATAGGCGTTGCGGAAACTATCGTACGGCGAAAACGCCGCTTCTTTGATGGTTTCATAATCTCCGATCTTAAAAGAGATCGCGTTTATTATCCTTAAACCTGATACGCCCACGGATATTTCGACAGGATCAATGTATGAAAACGGTTTCAGAAAGCTGTCGCCGGCCATTCCGATTGTATCCCGGAGTGTGGAAGGCCCCAGCAGGGGCCATACAATATAAATACCGTTTCCTATCCCATATGATCCGAGAGTCTGCCCTAAATCTTCAACCCCCCGTTGCAGTTCGGGATAATTTCTTGCAGGATCGTCAAAACCGAGTATCCCTTCCGTGCTGTTAACAACAAAACTTGCGAATTCATCACCTGCAGCCTCAAATTTACCCTGAAGCAGGCAGTTTACAAAACGGACCGGCATTTCAATGTTGTAAAAAAAATTATACAGGCCGGACCTTATCTGCCTTGGAACAACAGCCTTGTAGGCTTTTGAAACAGGTTTCAGAATCCAGAAATAGATCTTGTCATTAAAATGAAAAACAGACCAGTTCCAGTAATAAAGTGGGTCCGCTATGCTTATTGTTTCCTCTTTCTTCTCTTCTTCCGTTTCTTCGGACAAAAAATCCGGCTCGTCGTCCGTAAATTCCTGATTAATATAATCATGGCCGGGCGTTGTCAGAACATCGGGGAAAATTTTTTCACCGCCATTTATAATCGTTCCGGCGATGTCGGATACCGCAAGGGCTGGAGTTAAAGAGAAAAAGAGAATAGATAATATAACCGCAAGCAATTTATTCATATGTCAATCCATGTTTCTCATTGATGAAATTATAAAAGGCGCAAAAGTCCTTTGCAATTTATTCGGTTTTACCTTTCTTCTGTTCCGCAAGCTTTTTTTCAAGCCGTCTGATGAGCTCGTCGGGAGTTTCCTTTGAAAGGATATCATTGAACTGGGACCTGTAATTCTGCACAAGGCTCACTCCTTCAACATATATATCGTAAACCTTCCAGTTGTCATTCTTAAACCTCATGCTGTAATCGACAGGGATTGCCCCCTTTTCTCTGATTATCTTCGTTTTTACAACAGCCTTGGTATCCGAAACCATCTCCTGACCCAGATATACCACTTTTTCATCCATATATCCACCCTGGATTTTATCGAGGTATGTATTTCCGAGGACCTCTGAAAAAACCTCGCTGAATTCCCTCCTCTGCAGCGGACTAAAAATTTTCCAGTTGGTTGCAAGCGCTCTTCCCGACAGTTCAGTAAAATCAAACGCTTTGCGCACTATTTCCCAAATCTTTTCACGCTGGACTATTTTTAAAGACGGATTTTTATATTTCGGATCGCTTAAAAGTCTTATCCCTTCGTCAACCGGCCCCTTAAGCGCGTCAATCGGTCCAGTATTCGCAGAAAAAGATACCGAAGCAAAAAACACACATAATAAAAATACCGCCGTTTTTTTCACAGCATTCTCCCCTTGTTCATATCCTTATCTTCATGTTTTCGTAAATACTCACGTGTCCAGGTTGAAAACCGAAGGCTGAAGTATCCTAACAGTCTTCCACCTTCAGTCTATCTGCCTGAGTAGTTACATATTGTCAAACACCGCCAAAAACGTATTTGCTTATCAGCTCTTCAAGATCAACCGCTGACTCGGTTTCGGTTATCATCTCCCCTGGCTTTAATATCACTTCGGAACCTCCCGGAGAAATTTTGATGTACTTGTCTCCTATCATTCCTGCGGTCTTGACCGAAGCGATCACGTCATCTGTCAGGATAAGCCCCTTTTCTATCTTCATTTTTACAAGAGCTTTGCTCTCCTTGTCTAAAGAGATTGAATCGATAGTTCCTATCCTGACTCCTGCCATCTCTACGTGGGAACCTTTCTTAAGTCCCGAAACAGACTGGAACTTCGCATAAACCGGGTAATTATTGTCGCCGATAAGCTCCATCTTTCCAAGCTTTATTGTAAGGTAGCCCACACAAAAAATGCCTAGCAGAACAAATATTCCAACAGATGTTTCTATTGATGTTTTTTTCACAATACCTCCAGCTTATTAACAGAAACTCAACCGTGTCCAACCTTTATTTCCGGATAAACACGGGTTGTATTTTCATCATTTATGTAGAGCCCCTGGATGAACTCTTTTACGGCTGGATCTGAAACCTGAGCCAGCTGCACGGGGCTTCCTTCAAAAAGTATCCGGCCGTCATCAAGCATGGCAACCCGTTGAGAAATATGAAAAATATCGGGTATATCATGGCTTACCACAATTCCTGTAAAACCGAATTTCTGCTGATAATTCGAGATCATTTCATGTACAGCCTTTTTGCGTATCGGATCAAGCCCTGTTGTCGGCTCATCGAAAAGGACTATTTCAGGATCAGTAACAAGAGCCCTTGCAAGGGCAACCCTTTTCTTCATTCCGCCCGAAAGCTGTGAAGGATACTTGTCGTCTATTTCATGCAGATCAAGCTGATCCATTTTATCCCTGACCCGCCTGTTTATTTCGGAATCTGATAAAGACGTGGTTTCCTTCAGCGGCAGGGCAATATTTTCATAAACTGTCAATGAATCAAAAAGCGCTGTTCCCTGAAACATGTAGCTGCATTTTCTTTTTAAAATTTTTCTCTCGGCTTTTTTCATTTCCGAAACAGGGCGACCTTCAAAAAGGATTGTACCGGAATCCTGTTCAAGAAGTCCGATGATATGCTTGAGAAGTACGCTTTTCCCTCCCCCGCTTTTTCCTATTATCGTTGTTATTTCGCCTTTATAAATGCAAAGATCAGTGCCATTTAGAACATGGTTTTCACCAAAGCTCTTATAAACATCCTTAAATTGAATCAGAGGGTCTCTCATATATTTATTACAGCAGGAACGATGTTAAAACGTAATCTGTTATAAGAATCAGGACACAGGAAATAACAACCGCCGAAGTAGTTGAAAGGCTGACGCCTTTTGCGCCGAAACCTTCGGTCCGCGTGTGTGTGAAATATCCCTGGAAACAGCATATTGTTACAATAACAGCCGCAAAGACAATCGACTTTATGAAGCCTCCCGTTACATCCGCCATAATTACGCTTGTTTCAATGCGCATAAAGTAAACACCGGGACTTATTCCCAGCAGAAGAGATCCTGTCAGGTATCCTCCAAGAATCCCGACCACATCAAAAAGAGCTGTAAGAAGCGGCATGCTTATAAGGGCCGCGGCAAGTTTGGGGCTTACAAGAAAGCGAAGCGGATTGATATCCATTGTTTCAAGAGCATCAATCTCTTCGGATATCCGCATTATGCCGACCTCTGCAGCCATAGCCGAGCCGGCTCTTCCTGTCACCATTATGGCCGTCAGCACCGGCCCCAGCTCCCGGATAAGTGAAAGGGCGACGGCTGCGCCCAGGAATCCGGTAGAGCCGAACTTCACGAGGGTGTAATAGCCCTGGAGGCCCAGCACCATGCCTGTAAATGCCCCGGTAAGGCATATTACAAAAACCGATTTTGTTCCTATAAAGTAGATTTGCTGTACGGTCTTACTTATCTGAAAAGGGCGGGAAAATATTAGGGTAAGGCTCTTGAAAAAGAAAATGCCAATACGTCCCATTTCCCGAGTTATAAATATTGTACCCCTCCCAAGAGCAGTGAGCGGGTTTATCAAAGAGGATACTCTATACATAACAACCTTATAACAGCATTAAATTACAGTAAAAAAAATAGCACACAGATAGAATATATTAAAACGGCATATCAGTGTCAAGACTGTAAGCAATATAAATTATCAACAATTGACAATCGAAAAAACCCTTGTTAGTGTCTGTCGTATATCATGGTTTTATAAAAAGCAGAAATATGCTCGCTTTACTTTCTATAAAGCCGTCAAAAATAAACATAACTTAAGGAGTTGCCTTGGAAAATCTGCCCGGTTACACAGAAGGATGCATCAAACAAAACGACCTGAACATTTTTTACCGCCAGTATAAAGCCAGTCCTGAAAAAGCAAGAATGATCATAACCCACGGGCTGGGGGAACACTCCGGGCGGTATTTGAATGTAATTAACCGGCTTGTTCCGAAAGGCATAAGCATTTTTGCTCCGGATTTCCGCGGGCACGGGAAAAGTGACGGTAAACGGGGCCATGTCCTTTCTTTCGATGACTATCTTAAAGACCTTTATTCAATGTTCGAAGTGGCAATAAAAGAAAAAAAACCCGGCATTAAATTTTTTCTCCTCGGGCACAGTTTGGGCGGACTCATCGCAATTATTTATGCTATCCGCCGGCAGGAAACAATTGATGGTCTGGTTATATCATCCCCTTCTCTCGGAGTGGCTGTAAAAGTTCCGGCCATAAAAGCTGTTCTGGGAAAAGTAATGTCATCCTTATGGCCTGGCTTAAGCTTGAGTAACGAGCTGGATGCTTCAAAGATCAGTCATGATGAAAAAGTTGTGTCAGCTTACAGGAATGATCCTCTCGTCCATGATCGCGTCACAGCCCGCTGGTTCACCGAATTCTTATCAGCAATGGAAAGAGCCAACAATCAGGCATCAGAAATTAACGTGCCTTTCCTGATGCAACTAGCCGGAGATGATCATATTGCTGATGCGGCAGCGTCGAAATCTTTTTTTGAAAGAGTATCTTCAAAAGACAAAACCCTTCATATTTATGAAGGACTGTACCATGAAATTTTCAACGAGAAAGAAGAAGACAGAAAGTTGGCGTTAGATGATCTTGAAAGCTGGATCGGTTCCCGCATTTAGAACGCCTTGAACATCTTGGGCATTGCCGAATGAACCCCAAATTTTCTTGCTTCATAACTTGCCGCGGAAACAACACCCCGCCCTGACAGCCCGCCAACGATGACGCACTTACCTGCAAGTTTCGGGTTATCAAGCTGTTCCACTAATGCAAAAAATGCATCCATATCTATATCTATATCAATATGAAGGATAAAGGATTTTATTTCCCTGACAATAAACCTAATAAGAAGGCTTGCTATTTATTACAATTTTGTATTATTAAAGAAAGCTGATGGCTGAGTAAAAATATGGTTTTTGTAAATCCTGTAAAATTAAATTGATGACTAATGAAAACAATAGAAGATGTTACCCTGCTTTACGAAATCAGCAATGCTTTGAATGAACACCTTGATCTTAAGAAATCACTATATAAGGTCTTGGATATACTGTCCAATTCTCTGAATATGGTTCGCGGAACGATAACAATCCTGAACCCGTTGCGCAATGAAATTCATATCGAGGTGGCACATGGCATTTCGCGAAATATTGTCGAAAACGTGAAATATAAACTGGGAGAAGGAATTACAGGACGAGTTATTCAGACAGGTAAAGATGTTGCTATTGCTAAAATCAGCCAGGAACCTCTTTTTCTCAACCGGACAGCTTCCCGCAAATCTTCGAATAAACAGGAGCTTTCATTTATTTGTGTTCCTGTGAAAAAAGGAGATCATGTAATCGGGGCTTTAAGCGTGGACAGGCCTTATGATCCGAATTACCCCCTTAAAGAAGGGAAAAAACTGCTTTCTGTTATCGCAACAATGATAGCAAGACATGTCATAAATCTGGAAAACATCAGCCTGGAGAAGGAGCAGTTAAAAAATGAAAACAAGAGGTTAAGAAGCGAGCTTGAGAATAAATACAGCGTAACAAATATTATCGGAAACAGCAGCAGGATGCGTGAAGTATATCAGATGATTTCTCAGGTCTCAAAAAGTAACGCCACTGTTCTTCTAAGGGGTGAAAGCGGAACAGGCAAAGAACTCGTTGCAAATTCCATACATTACAACAGCAACAGGGCCAAAGGGCCATTTATTAAAGTAAACTGCGCGGCTCTTCCCTCAAACCTCATCGAAAGCGAGCTCTTCGGGCATGAAAAAGGATCTTTTACCGGAGCCATTAAACTGAAACTCGGAAAATTTGAGCTTGCCAATAAAGGGACTCTTTTCCTCGATGAAATAGGCTCTGTAAATCTTGACGTTCAGGTAAATCTTCTTCGTGTACTCCAGGAAAAGGAATTCGACCGTATCGGAGGTCAGAAAACAATAAAAACAGACGTGCGAATTATAACCGCGACCAACAAAAACCTCGAACAGGCGGTTGAAGAAGGCGCATTCAGGGGAGACCTCTATTATCGCCTGAACGTTTTTCCTATTTATATGCCGCCGCTGAGGGAAAGAAAAACAGATATCCTGCTTCTTGCAGATTACTTTCTGGAAAAATACGCCCGTGAAAACACCAAGGATATAAGGCGGTTTTCAACTCCTTCCATAGACATGATGATGGATTATCACTGGCCAGGGAATGTCCGTGAGCTTGAGAACTGCATTGAACGGGCTGTTTTATTGTGTGAAGAAGGAGTTATTCACAGCTACCATCTTCCGCCGACCCTGCAGACAGGTTCTGAATCCGGTACAATGCCCTCTCTTTCACTTGATGATGCGGTTGCAACTCTTGAAAAGGAAAAGATTATTGATGCCTTGAAAAATACGAGAGGAAACAGCGCCCAGGCGGCAAAAATCATGAAAACAACAATCAGGAAGTTCAACTATAAAGCAAAAAAATATAACGTCGACTTTCACCAGTACCGTTAGGATACCTGAACAAGAATATCTCTTTCCCCCGGTTTATGCTTTCTCCTGTTTCTTTTGGTATCCTGATGGCTGCTACGGCAGCAGCTATCTTTCTTTCCCGTAAGGGCGGTGCCAAAAACAAAATAAAAAATTTTTATGAGTAAACAGGTTTGTTCATTTCTTTCATTTCTAAATTTCTACCGGAGGTTTCTTATTTTCAGGGGCAAGTTCCAATCCCGATGCTTGATAAAGGTCGTTAATCAGTTGAAAGATCTCCTGTTCGGTGCAGATTATCGGATCAACTTCAAAATTTGTCTTGGCTTCGATGGTGTCCAGAATATTGATGTCCTGAGGGTCTGTCATGGCAATCGTCAGCAACCGACCATTCTGTTTAAGCGGCACAACCTGAAGTTTTTTTGCCGTTTCGAGGGGAAGCAGGCTTGAAAGATTTCTGTCGACGCGATAATTGTCGGGACGGTATTTATTGATCTTTAGCTGCCGGCTCAGCGCATCAATAATCTGGTTTTCATTGAGCATGCCCCGACGGGTGATATATTTCCCCAGCTTGAGTCCAAATTTCTTGGCTTCCGCAAGAAATTCCTCGAGCTGTTCTTCAGTGATAAGTTTGCTTTCTAGAAGTATCTCCCCCAATCTTTTTTTAAGGATCATACGTCACATACCTTTCAAATAGAGATGAACGGTTTTCCCCGATGATATAACAGTATGGGCTTGCCTTCTCCGTTAAACACCTGATTTCCTGCCACCGCCACAAAGTTTTTAATATTGCATCCGTTGGCCCCGGTACCTGATAAAGCGGTCTTTCTATATCATACTCATTTGGGAAATAACAACATTTTTATTTCTGTTTAAAATAAGGACGTTAAAATCATTCTCTCATTGTTTTTTTGGCTGTGTCAGGTGACTCGACCAGATTGAACAGCACGTCAGCCCGTTCCGGATCCAGGCGTCTCAGTTCCCGGACGGCATTCAGGGCGGCCGCCCGTTTTCCGGAGAGGGCGTATGCGCTCCCGATATTGTACCAGGCTTTGGTATGCTTTGGATTGATGCGAAGGGACTTACGAAAGGCTTCGATGGCTTCATCGTGGAGCAGGACTTCGCTGTAAGCGACCCCGAGGTTGTACCAGGCTTCGGCATCTTCCGGGTTGATGCGCAGGGCCTGGGAAAAGGCTTCGATTGCTTCGTTGTAGCTGTTGAGTTCACAACAAGAGATCCCGAGGTTGAACCAGGCATCGGCATAATTCGGGTTTATACGCAGAGCCTGACGAAAGACCTCGATGGCATCTTCGTGGCGCTTGAGTTCGCCGTAAGCGACCCCGAGATTGTTCCAGGGATCTGAATACTTCGGATCGATACGCAGAGCCTGACGAAAGGCCTCGATGGCATCTCTATAGCGGTTGAGTTTGCGGTAAGTGTCGCCGATGTTGTTCCATGCTTCGGCATGCTTTGGATTGATATGCAAAGCCTGACGAAAGGCTTCAATGGCATCATTGTAGCGCTTCAGGTTGCCGTTAGCGATTCCGAGGTTGTACCGGGCTTCGTCATTTAACGGTTCGCTTTTTGTCCACTTCAGGCTCCAATCAAGCAAAGCCTGCCAGTCCTTCAAATTTTCAAGTGCAATAGCACGTTTCAACCATTCGGACCGTCCGTGAGCGCCTGCGGCCGTTTTTCGGCCTGGCCTGATTTCGCTTATCCATTCGACTGGCATGGCAAAATTCAGGTTCTGCCCGCTTTCCACGTAAAGGGTGGTCAAACCTACAAGGCGGCCTTCCCCATCGAATAGCCCGCCGCCGCTCGAACCGGGAGAAAGAGCTGCCGTGGTCTGAATAAATGGCGGCGGCCCACCCCGGAGCAGTGTGACAATGCCTTCGGAAAGGGAAAGTTCCAGGCCCTGCGGCGCTCCAACAGCATAAACCGGAACCCCCACCTTGAGGTATGCCGCCTTGCCGAGCTGTACCGGTTTTCCTGTAATACCCCTGGCATCCAAGATACAGATGTTTTTGTCCTGATCTTCCGCATAGAGGATAGCTGCAACAATCTGTTTTCCCCGGCACACCTTGAAGGAATCGCCCCCTTTCACAACGTGGCCGCTGGTAGCGATCTTGCCGGGTGAAATTATTACCCCGCTCCCCTGGATTTTCATCCTGCCATCACCGTCAAAGATTTTCACAACAACAATCGCATCTTTCACCTTATCAAAAATCTGGTCGGGTTTAAGCGCATGGACCTTTACCGGTATGGTTGCGAGAAAGAACAGAGCGACGATCAGCTTCAAAACTGATGGCAAATTCATAATTGTCCCCTTTACATCACTTTCGATCTACAGCCATATTTTACCCACTCCTGTCTCAAGGCAAAAGCCTTTGGACCGATTGCCCGCTGAACCGAAAGAATTCCATCCAGATGGTCAATTTCATGTTGAAGCAGTTCGGACAAGTCACCCATGGCATTGATAGATGTTTTTTCTCCCGATGAATTAAAAAATTCAACTCCGATTTCTTTGAATCTTTCAACCTTAACCAATAAATCGGGAAAGCTGAAACAATCATCCCATAATTGGACTTTTTCCCGGCTGTGCCTCACAATCATGGGATTAATAAGCGGTCCTGAGAGTTTTTCAGCCTGATAATCAACATAGATTATTCTTTTCAGTATTCCAATCTGAGGTGCCGCAATACCCCGTCCAAACCCGCTCCTTTTTTTAAAATCCAACAGAGTGTCCTTTAAATCCTGAATGGTTTCAGAAGTTTTTGTTGAATTAAAATCCTCAACTTCTTCACATTTTTCAAAAAGTATAGGATTCCCGAGTTTTAGAATATCTCTTACTGCCAAGTCAAACCTCCTGTTTGGTTTACATCCGGAAACTGCTCTTTTGAGCTATACTAACTGTTTTGATAAACTCTTTAATGATAGACACTGTTCAACATATTACACTATACCGTTTTCACTCAGTTTCCGGTTTTCAAGTATCCGTTCCGGATTAAACACCGATAAATCGAGGGCGTGGGCTTGCCTTGTAATCAATTCGGAGATGTAACGCCCCACTGCCGGTGCCTGCTGAAGTCCGTGCCCGGAAAAACCGTTGGCCAGAAACAGTCCTTCAAGTTCCGGCCATTCCCCGAGAATGGCATTCTCGTCAAGGGTGTTCATTGCGTAGAGGCCGCCCCATCCCCGGATCAATCGCAGAGATTCAAAATCAGGAACAAATTCTGCCAGTTCCGGCCATAAAATCTCGTAGAACCTTTTATCATCCCATGAAAAGGAAAAACCCACGGGGTCCTCACTCATGGACTTTCCCAAAAGGATTAAACCGCCGGTTTCTGTGCGGAAATACATCCCGGAAGGCAAAACAGTCAATGGCAGGGGCCCGTTCGGCTTGACCTTTGTGTCAAGCACAAACACCTGGCGTTTTACCGGCTCAACCGGCAGGATGACTCCGACAGTCCTGGCAATCCCGGCACACCAGGCGCCTGCGCAATTAACGACTTTATTAGCGCCGATATCTTCTCCTGTTTTAAGGCTTACACCAGTAATACGCCTGCCGGTTTTCTTGATTTCAGATACTTCGGCATGGATAAATTCTGCACCCATGGAAATAGCTTTGGCGCGGTATCCCATAAGGACTCCGTATGCATCGAAATGACCGTCTTTGGGGCCAAATGTGGCTCCCAGATATCCTTCGGGATTGTAGAGAGGAAATCGTTTGCGTACCTGTTCGGGTGTCCACCATTCTATATTGCAACCCATATCCTGCTGCATTTTGAATGCGTTCTCTGCCGGAATCCGGCCTTCCTCATTCACCATAAAGAGGTTGCCCTCCCGGCGGTAACCAATCGAAGGCCTGCGGTCATTGACTGTCATTTCCTGTTCGAAATTTTCAAGAACTTCAAACGCATATTGGGATATCTGAACATTGGACCGCAAGCTGAACTGAATCCGGGCGTTGGAACAGGACAGGGTGGTTGATGCGTGACTGTAGGATGGATCCATTTCAATTACGGCTGTCTTAAGATCCGGTGCAGTCCGCTTCAGGTAGTAAGCTGTAGCGCTGCCCATAATGCCACCGCCTACAATAACAACATCATATATTCTGTTTTTCATGTGATCTCCTGATCAACGGTAATAGTTTTTATCAGATTTATAATAAATGTGCCGCTATCTCAATGTAAATATTTCCAAATATAATTTCTCTTGCTGAAGATCATTATTATATGAGATAATAATAGCATAACAACTTCAACTATTAATAATAGGAGGCAAAAATGCGAAAAATTATTTATGGTCTGTTAGGACTGATCGCAGTTACCGGGGTTACGTTAACATCCGGATGGGTTCAGGAGGCAACAGCAGGTCCTCATGTTAGTATCAATATTCCACTTCCTCCTCCCCCTCCTTTTTTGTTTCCAAGCCCTCCGAAAGTGATTGTAGTCCCACGTTCCGAGGTTGTTATAGCTCCCCACCCGGAGGTGGATGTATTTTTCTATGGTGATTTCTGGTGGTCTCCCCGCGGAAATCACTGGTACCGTTCGAGGAATTACAACGGGCCGTGGCATATTGTGAGTCAGCGTTATGTTCCGTCTCATGTACGCGGTGTTCCAAAGGATTATCGCACAGTTTATGAGAGAGAGCCCCGTTATCCTTACGAAAATCACGATCGTTGGATGAAACAAAAGAATCAGGAGAGAAGGGAACGGAAGGTTTGGAGGGAACAAAGGAGAGAAAACAGGCATGACCGAGGACGCGGACGAGGCAGAAATAATGATTAGGCTTGTACCTGGTATAAATTTAACTGCTACCTGCAGAACCCTCTTTCATCAAGGTACTTTTTAGATTTGCATAATCCCAGTTTGCATGCCTTGCGCGCATTTTCACACAAGCGATCGATTTCATTCAGATCGATATTTGCGCTTCCCTGGCCGAAATTTTTCCTTGCATAATTCGGGTCGAGCAGGAGCGCCTGCTTGAGATCGTCAAGGCAGTCCTGATATTGCCAGATGTTTTTGTAGGCTGCGGCACGGTTCAGGAAAGAATCAACACGTTGTGGCTTTAAACTGATAACCCGGTTAAAATCTTGAATCGCTTTTTGATATTGCCTGAGTTCAAAGAGCACTACGCCACGGTTGTTATAGGCGTCGGCATAATCGGCATCAAGTTTCAATGCCTGATTAAACTCTTCGATTGCAAGCTGACGGTTTCCCAGATTGTGATATGCAACGCCGCGGTTGTTGAATGAAACAGGATTCTTTGAATCGAGCCGGATGGATTCATTCAGATATTCAATCGCTTTATCGGGGTCCTTGTATTTGCCTTTCTCCCATAATGAAATGGCTTTCTGGTTCCATTCACCGGCAGGAATGGCCCGGATAACTTCATCATATTCTTTTCTAAACTGATTCCTTTCATCTTGCTTGCCCTTCTCCGGCAGTTTTGCAAGCTCCCTGTTCATGCTTTCCAGTTTTTTAATTTTATCCAGCAGTTCATTTTCACGGTCTTTAAGCTCGATATATTTTTCCATAAGAGCCCCGTCTTCGTGAATCTGTCTGATCCTTTTATTCATTACACTCGTATCGACATTAATTTTCATCTCAAGAATTATTCCAAATCCTTCGTCAGTTGCGAAATTTTTCTGTGACAAAACGTCTACGGAGAGAATTCCGGATGCAAGTGCAATGGTTTGATCTTTCGTCAGAATGAAGTTTTCAACCACGCTCATAGTTTCCAGATAGGTGCCAGCTTTTTCAAGCACTTCGGTCTTTCCCTTGGCAACTGCCGCAATCTTTGCGTCATCCGGGGACTGGTTTCCGGCAAATGGCTGAGTTACCGAGTAAGAAAAAGTTTTTATTTCCTTGGTTGTGCCGGAAGAATCATCTGAATGGGCAATATAAGAATGAAGCAGGAGTGTTGAAATTAAAACTATTTTTAAAAAGACTTTCATATAACATCCTCTCCGTTTTTATATCAGGTCTTTAAGTTAACGACTGCTGCAACAGCTTCTTCACGGTAAATAACCTGAAAAATAATGCTCGACAGAACAGTAAATACCCCGATCAGCGCCAGACTTTTAGAATATCCGAATATTGAGGACATAAGACCGAGAAGAATGGGAGCGATTACATTCCCCAAACGCTCCATCTGCCTGTAGACACCGAGCCCCGTACCAACGCCGATTTCTTTAACAGCATTCATCTGGGAAGCCATTTTTGCCTGGTTTGAGACAGAAATAGTGTGCGACATCCCCAGCATTATGATTCCGATCGCTACCATCCACGTGTTTGTGAAAAAGAAAAAAGGTATAAGCGAGAGGCCGGATAGCACCCCACCCCAGAATATAAAAGGTTTTGCCGTAAAATACCTGTCTGACCATTTCGAAACCGTCTGGCTGAAAAGGATCATCATGAGGCTGTATCCCATGATATAGCGGCCTATATCAGATTGGCCTGAGCCGAGGCTTTTCAGAAACAGGGGCGCAAGGTAGTAAACAAAACCTATCAGGCAAATTTTATTGGGAATAGACTGGCAGAGGGTAAGAGCGGCAAAGTTCCGGTTTGAAAGAAGCTTTATAAAATCCCCGGGTAGGGGTAAAAGGGAGATAAATTGCTGAAAAATTTTACCTGAGCCGGACTTTTTCCCTGTCTGAAAATCGGAACCGGGTTGTTCGGTCATAAAGAAGTAAATAAAAAAGACTGAAATAATTGTAATTGCCGCTCCTGAATAGAACAGGAACCTGAACCCGATCCGTTCAGCCACCATACCTCCAATGGCAGCCCCGCAAAGAGTTCCCCCGTAAAAGGCCGAAAGGAAAATTGCCATTCCTTCAGCACGGTTGGAGATGGAGGTGGTTGAAACGATATAACTCTGTGCCGCAATAAATACGATGCCAAAGCCGGTTCCGGCAATGGAACGGTAAATGATGAGGAGCGGAATATCGCTTGCAGTGCCGGTTAAAACGAGCCCTGTTGCGGTGACCGCGGCTCCTATGGCAAAGGCTTTCCTGTGGCCGAGAGTATCTGCGAGGGCTCCTCCTACAGGAAAGCTGAGAGCAGTGAACAGCATAAATGCCGAGATGGGGAGACCGATGATCACTTCTTTGCTGAGGCCCCAGAGGGGACGGTAGATTTCCCCGGCATAGAGGGGTAGAAAGGATATGCTGAGGGCTTCGGCAAATACAAACAAAAATACAGCAGGACGGATTAATACCGGTGAACCGATAATAACAGGGCGAGGTTGCTCATTCCTTTCGGAAGTGAAGCGGCTGATTATGGATTGTATTCCTCTTACCGGCTCATCGATAGACCGGTCATGCAACTTATGATATTTCAGTGCCCTGGTGAATGAAAGAAAAAGATCGTTGAATCTCAGCCACTCCACCCTGAAAAGATACCTGTGCCGGTCAAACTGATCAAGGGCATGATCAAGAAAATCGATACCGGTCCTCCTGATGGAAAGTCCTGTCTGTTCAGGGTTTTTGGCCAGGCTGATATCGGCGGCAGCCCTTTTGAGTGGAATTTCAATCGTGAAGGCAACGATAAAAAAGAGAAAGTCGATTGTGGCAAGAATGGAGATCAATATTATTGTGGCTGTGTCAAGAATTATTGATCTCACCTGCTTTGATATCTGCTTTTGATCAATACCTGTTATGAGTTTTCCCTCAATATTGCCGCCGGTTGTCTGAATCGGAAAATTGAGGCTGAACTTGCTGATCTTCCTCCCAGCCTCAACGGCATCATCGCCTGAACTGAATTTTTCACGGTCGGAGTAATAAAGGCAATTCCCCGAATTATCGTAAATGGCAAGAAACGATAAACTCGGGGCATCTGAAAGGATTTCATTAAAAAGAGGTTCCAATCCCACGAGCCTGTTTATCGGAATCCCCTTTTCCAGAATGTTTGTCAGATTATCTCTGATTCTGATTCCGGCCGCATTAAGGTTGGATCTTACTATATCAACATAACTTTCCTCAAATGAACGCACATCAATATATAAATAAGCAAGCTGTGAGATAACCATAAAGCTGAGAACGATGAGCAGGATTTTTCTGGTCAGGCTGACCGGCGGCTTATTTAGCATCAATAACATTCCTCATGAACCGGATTTCATCCGCGGCATACTCGCTACCGGCAAGAAGGTTTTCCAATCGGCACAGGTTCATGTCCAGGTCTTTCCTCGACTCCCGTATATATTCAAGCCCTTCGGAAATCTGTTTGTGAATTTCTTCCACTTCGGGAGGAATGACGGCTGAACCGATCTTTGCTGAAGAAGGATTTTCAAATACCTCTTTCGTGGCCTTTCCAATCAACCGGCTCGCAGGTTTTATGAAAAAAAACTCTATCAGCAAACCGACAAAGAGAGCACTGATCAGTATGGAAAAAATTAGTTTATTACGAAACGTTCTTACAAGCGCTGCTTTTTTATCATTAACAACCGACTTGCTGAAAGCAATTACTAAAATACCTTTGTTTCCTCCAAACGGAGGCATAATCGGAATCATGAGATAGTATTTGCCCTCATCTTCACGGATAACGGTGCTTTTTGCGTTCCAGTCAAACAACCTGCGTACGGGCAATGTTTTATTTGCATTGAATGAGTGGCTTATAATTTTTACGTCATTGGCATCATTCACGGTTGAGCCGCTCGCTACAATGAATTCCGCCTTGCCCGAGAAAAAGATATTGTTGCCTTCCTCGTCAGCAAGGAATATCTCTGAAATATCCTCAGATTGATCATAAAGCGGCTTAACAAGGTTTTCCATCCCAACAAAGCCGTCAAGACGCTTGCCAAATTTAAGAGCGGTTTCAATTTTATGTTTTAAGTCCTTGCCCAGAATTTCATATTTTGATGTGAGGGCTTTTAAATATATTTTTTCAAAAGATAAAACACTGAGAAACATGCCAAGCGAGTAGGACAGAGATAAAATTCCCACAACAATCAATATTATTTTGCCGCGAAAGCCGATAATTTTTTTCAGGGATTTTTTCGACTGCATAATTTACAGATTATCCGGCATTTAATGGTTCTGTTTGTCTTGAAAAAGCGAGAAGCATATTTTCGTAACAAGGCAGGCGCACATCTTCCTTTCTGACATTCAGATCTGTGCCGTACCAACCGTTGCTTAACATTTCATGCTGTTTGATGAAGTTCGTGAGTACAACAGACTGAGAGGAGCCTGACTCGAAACTCATGGGAGAATGCAGATTCTGGTGAACAATGTATCGGAGTTTCCCTCCGTATTTTTTCGTGAGCTTTTTAATGATGAAGCCGCATTCAAGAAGAATTTTTATGTTCCAGTAGTTGTAAGGAGAGACTGTGGCGCAAACATGATCGTGTATTCCGAGATCTTTGATTATCCTGATGGCATGCCGGTTCATTGTTGCGGCAATGGAGTTGCCGCGACAAGAAGGATGCACGCACACCATTTGCAGATTAGCCACCTTGTTCAGAATCCGGGATGGAAAATCGAGATCAATCCCGAGATTCCATTCCGTATCATTTATGTCGGGGAAATAGACATTCCGGAAAGCAAGGAGGTCTTTGCCGGAAAGAACGCCAAGCACAAAACCTTTCCTGCCAAGATGCTCCTCCATGAAATCGGCCGGAAAGGGCTGAAGCGTTTCCTTGCGGAGGAGGTTTTCGATTATGAGTTGCTGCAATTCCATTATTTGCGGCAGATAACTTGAGTCGAGAATCCTTATTTCATATTGAACTTCGATCAAACCTGAATCCTTGTTCTTTTGCAATATAACGCCGGATTGAACAGGTTTATCCGTTGAAAAACTTTTATCTCTGCTAAACGGCATGTTGGATTTTCCCATCATAAAGTCGTCACTCCCGTGAAAACGGGAGTCCAGAACAGTTTGAATTTACTGGGTTCCCGCTTTCGCGGGAATGACATAAAAGCGCAAATTCGTACTTTTTGCGAGCCCATCATTATTGTGCAATCTATCTGGCGGCAGCAATGCTCTCAAACACTTCATCTGCCGAACCGAGGATATCAACACCCGGGTCGTATCCTATAATCTGAGCTGTCTTGAGGTTGATGGCAATCCGCGGAGGATCTTCAAAAAACTGCTCGAGATCGCGGGGTTTTGCTCCGTTTAATATCCTGGCTATGGTTTCCGCATGGAAACGGGCAACGTATTTGAATCCTGCCCTTGCGATACTCAGCAATACGCCATATTTTACTTCCTCGGTCCCGAGCTGTGAGAAAGTTGGTATTTTGTTGCGCATGAAAGGAGCCAGTAATTTATCCATCTTCTCAAGTGACGCGCCGCGATGAACAGTTATATAAAGAGCGTCAACTTTCGGGGCGAGTTCTTCGTGGCATTTCAAAACCGAACCCTGAGCTTCTTCCTTTGAAACACCGGAAAATGGCGCGTTACAGGTTATTACCTTGAAACCTTTTTCTCTGGCGACTTTTTCAATATCATCTATGGCGGCGTAAGATCTTCCTTCAATGGTATCCTTTTCAAGGACTACCCCCAGTCTTTTAAATCTGAATATATCGTAAAAGATCCGAACCTGTCGTTCATAACGGGTTGGATCAACCCGTGCGTTCAGGTGATCGTATCCTGAATCATTAACGCTTTTCGCAATTTTTGAAGCAATCGGATTGCTGGTCGACATGACAATAGTAGGTATCGAGTGCTCATTATTTGCAAGATCCTGGCCGGCCCACGATCCCATGGCCAGCATAAGGTTGATGTCTTTCTTCTGGTTCAGACGATCGAGAATTATTTTCCTGTTTTTCGGGCGCAGGCTGTCATCCCAGTTGTTTGACCAGTATGCATCCTGAACGAATTCAAGGTAATCGCTTTTCAGATTTCTTGAAAGCCACGACCATAACTGCTTTGTATCGGCAGCATCGGTTGGTGGCGGAAAAGCTGGTTTCTTAGCCCAGCCTAAATCTGAAAGAGCTGCAACCAGGGCGCGCAGGTTATCGGGATAATTTGTGTAAGGGCCTCCTTCAAGATAACCTATCCGCCATTTTTTACCATTGTTCATTTTTGGGGTAACAGGAAAATTTCCCTTGTCTGTTGCATCTGCATTTGAAAAAAAGAAGCAGATAATAAAAAGTGCTGTTACTGCAGATCTAAAAAGATGTTTCATTTCCATCTCCTGGAAGACATATAATGTGCATTACGATTTTGCAGCGGCTTTTTGGATTAGCATGGGTTCTATTATCATTTTTGCGTTAAAAATCAAACAGAATATCCTTGTTGAATAATTTGTTTGCGGAAACGAAATACGCCATTACGGAAGATGCAACGGACCAGCCAATAATTTAATGAAAAAGAGATATTTACAGATTAATTTAACTATGTTACTATTCGACTATTTCCGAATATAAAGAAACGGCATTTTTTGAAAACGATTTGGGAAATCTGGGATGAACCCGTAAAAGATAAAAAAAGGAGAACTAAAAATGAAGAAAAATGCAAAGGAAACTTTGATTCCAAGACGTACATTTCTGAAGAAGGCCGGTGTGGGCATCGCAGCCGGTGTGGGCATCGCAGCCGGTGTCGGTGTTTCCGCTCCGGCAGTTCATGCCGAGGCTACGATTCGCTGGCGCCTCGCATCCAGCTTCCCCAAGTCGCTTGACGCGCTTTTGGGTCCTGCTGAGATATTCGCAAAGATGATAGGCGCGATGTCCGGCGGCAAGTTCAACATTACGGTGCATCCGGCGGGCGAACTCGTCCCCCCCTTCGGCGTAGTTGACGCTGTACAGAACAGCACCGTCGAATGCTGCCATACCGCGCCCTACTATTTCTTCGGCAAGGACGATACCTTCGCCCTGGGCACGGCCATCCCCTTCGGCCTCAACTCCCGCCAGATGACGGCCTGGATGTATGAAGGCAACGGTCTGACTCTGATGCGCGAGTTTTTAAAGAACTACAATATCATCAACTTCCCGATGGGCAATACAAACGCCCAAATGGGCGGCTGGTACCGCAAGGAGATCAAGTCGGTGGCCGACTTGAAGGGTCTCAAGATGCGCACCGCCGGAATCGCCGGAAAGGTTCAGGAGAGGCTAGGTGTAGTGACTCAGAGCATCCCGGCAGGCGAGATCTATACGGCGCTGGAGAAAGGTACGATCGATGCAGTCGAGTTTGTCGGCCCCTATGATGACTACAAACTGGGCTTTTATAAAGTAGCGCCCAATTATTACTATCCCGGCTGGTGGGAAGGAAGCGCTCAGACCGATCTCTATATCAACATCAAGGCTTACGATGAACTGCCGGCCGAGTATAAGGCTATGATCCAGACTGCGGCAGCGTACGCGCACATAGTCATGCAAACAACGTATGACGCTAAAAATCCCGTTGCCCTGAAGCAGTTGGTGGCCGCCGGCGCCAAGCTGCATCGCTTCCCGAAGGATGTCATGGAAGCAGCTTTCAAGGAATCCATGGCTCTCTATGCCGAGCTGTCAGCGAAAAATCCCCGCTGGAAAAAGATATATGATGATTACATCAAGTTCCGCGCCGACGTAAATATGTGGTTCCGCTTCGCCGAAGCAGGTTTCGACGACTTCATGCAGGCCCAGAAGCTTTAACCTCATCTACACCTCGCAATAAACCCCGCAAGACTCGACCTTTGCGGGGTTTATCTTTGTCTTTGCCTGGGTCTTTGCCTGGGTTCTCCGTAAGTGGGCTATAGGTAGCAACCTACTTCTTCTTGGCATCCTGTTCGATCGCCCGCCTGACCGCTTCCATCGGATCTTCCTCATTAGATCCGGCGGGGGCCTGCTGAACGGCTTGGTCCTGTGACTGTTGTGGCACGAGCGCCTTCATTGGATCCTCGTCTGCCTTTTCGCCATAGTCCCCGGTCTCGGCTTCGATCTTCATGGTTTCCAGATTCACGTCCGGCGCTTTATCAATACTGTCGATGACGATTGCCGGGAAAGAGATGACTATGACCAGCATGATGATCTGAATGGCGATGAAGATGATCGAACCCTTGTAGATCTGCGCCGTCGTCACCGCCCGGATACGCTTGTTCGTGACCCGGTCATTGTAGTCGAACCTGGCCGCCACGCTTCTTAGGTAGAAAAGTGCGAACCCGAATGGAGGCGAAAGGAACGAGGTCTGCAAATTCATGGCGATGACTACCCCGAACCAGACCAAATCGATGCCCATCTTGTTGGCCACGGGTATCAGGAGGGGGATGACGATGAAAGCGATTTCGAAAAAGTCGATGAAACAGCCGAGTATGAACACAAGAATGTTCACCGCAACCAAAAAGCCCAACTGGCCGCCCGGCAATTTATCAAACAGGTGCTCTACCCAGATATGGCCGTCTGCGGCGTTGAAGGTAAAGCTGAAGACAGTTGCCCCGATCAGGATGAATATGACGAAACAGGTCAGTTTTGCCGTGTTGTCCAACGCCTGCCTGAGCAAGTTGAAACCCAGTTTGCGACGCGAAACAGCCATTATAAGGGCGCCCAGGGCGCCCATCGCCCCGCCTTCCGTCGGCGTGGCGACGCCGATGAAAATGGTGCCCAGCACGAGAAAGATCAACACCAGTGGGGGAAGCAGCACAAAGACGACACGCTCGGTGAGTCGCGACAGCAGCCTGAGGCTCAGCCAGCGGTTGGCGAGCGCCAGCGCGAGAGCTACGAAGGCCGCCGCAGTCATCGACAGGGTGAGAACCTCATCCATCGGCGCCTTGCCTTCGCGGCCGACCAGCGGGTTGATGATGCCGTCGTGCAGGGCGGCCCAGGCGAAGGCGGCGGCGGCCGAGATAATCAATATCGCCAGCAGGGATAAGTGCCCGCTGGCGCCGTTCGCTTCCTTGTAGATGCACGCTTCCGGCGGCAGTGCCGGCACCCAGCTCGGCCGGAAGATGGCCAGGGCAATAATAAACAGGGCGAAGAGGCCCACCAGCATTAGGCCGGGCACCACGGCGCCGGCGTACATGTCGCCGACGGAGCGGCCCAACTGGTCGGCCATGACGATCAAAACCAGCGAGGGCGGAATTATCTGGGCCAGTGTGCCTGAGGCGGTGATAACGCCGGTGGCGATGCTCCGGTTGTAGCCGTAGCGCAGCATTATGGGTAGAGATATCAGGCCCATCGAGATCACCGCCGCCGCCATCACACCGGTGGTCGCCGCCAGCAGCGCGCCCACGAAGATCGTAGCCAGGGCGAGGCCGCCGCGCAGCGGGCCGAATACCTGTCCAACCGTTTCCAGCAGATCCTCGGCCATTCCGCTGCGTTCGAGAATGATCCCCATGAAGGTGAAGAAAGGAACAGCCAGCAGCGTATCGTTCTGCATGATGCCGAATATCCTTAGCGGCAATGCCTGGAACAGCGTCTGTGGAAATAAACCGGCTTCCATGCCGATCAGACCGAAAGTCAGGCCGGTGGCCGCCAGGCTGAAGGCAACCGGAAAGCCGGTGAGCAGGAACAGCAGGAGGCCTGCAAACAGGAGGGGAACAAAGTTGTGGGATATTAATTCCATTCAGCAGGCCTCCGACTGAGGACTATCGGCTTGTTTTTCCTCGGAAGAGGCCTTTTCCTCCTGCCCGTGGGCAAGCGGATCGGGGATCAGGCCGCGCAGGAAGGCGAAGCGCTTGATCAGCTCGGAGGCGCTTTGCAGTAGCAGCAGGGCCATGCCGACCGGCAACAAAAGGTAAGCCGGCCAGCGGATCAGTCCTCCTGCGTTTTGCGACATCTCGCCGCTTTGCCAAGCCTTGAAGAACAGCGGCCAGGACATCCCGATTATGATCCAGCAGAAGGGCGCCAGAAAGACAAGGATTCCGACGATGTCGATCCACGACCGCGACCGCGCAGTCAGGCGGCCAGAGAAGAAGTCTATGCGAACGTGGCCGTTCTTCAGGAAGACGTAGCCGGCGCCGAGAAGGAACACCCCGGAGAACAGATACCACTGCATGTCGGTGAGCGCGTTTGATCCGATACTAAAAACCCTGCGCGCGAGAGCGTTGCCAGCGCTGAGAATGACAGCCACCAGGATCAGCCACATAATAGTCCTGCCGACGAGTTCGTTGAGCGCATCGACCAGACCGGATAGTTTTAGCAGAAATTTCATACAATCCCCTGCAGGGCTCTTTAATCAGATATTATGCAAAGGTTTCAGTTTGAAAACCAATTTTATCTATTAGGACATTGTTGTCCGGTAGAGAGATATAAGCAAAAACAACTTTGTATGTCAATTAAATAAGAAAACGATTTGGGGGTATCCCATATTCTCCTTCTCAATAAAAAAAATCGGCAAATTTGATTACTCAACCCAGTCAAATGTGCGCGTAACGGCTTTCTTCCACCCGCGATAGAGCATGTCCCGTTTGACATCATCCATTTCGGGTTGCCATGTTCTGTCCACGCTCCAGTTTTGACGCAGGCCTTCGATATCCGGCCAGTAACCGACCGCCAGCCCTGCTGCATATGCTGCACCGAGCGCGGTCGTTTCGGAGACTTTTGGTCGAATGACAGGAACATTCAGAATATCGGCCTGAAACTGCATGAATAATTCATTATGCACCATACCGCCGTCCGCCTTCAAAGAACTCAGCGTGACACCGCTGTCCGCCTTCATGGCATCAAAGACTTCCCGTGTCTGAAACGCAGTCGCTTCAAGCGTAGCGCGGGCGATATGCCCTTTATTCACGAAGCGAGTCATGCCGACTATGACTCCGCGGGCGCTGTCCTTCCAGTAAGGAGCGAACAAGCCGCTGAATGCAGGCACAAAGTAGATACCGCCGTTGTCGTCAACCGATTGCGCAAGGGCTTCAACATCGGAGGATTTCTCGATCAGGCCGAGGTTGTCCCGCAGCCATTGCACCAGCGCGCCGGTAATTGCAACCGAGCCTTCAAGCGCATAGACCGGCTTCTGATCTCCGATCTTATATCCCACCGTGGTAAGCAGGCCGTTTTTTGATTCCACCGGCATACCGCCCGTGTTCATCAGCATGAAGCATCCGGTGCCGTATGTGTTTTTCGCTTCACCCGTTGAAAAACAGGTCTGCCCGAAAAGAGCCGCCTGCTGATCCCCGAGATCACCGGCAACTGGAATACCTTCCCTCGTTGTGCCGTAGATTTCACTCGATGATACTATTTTTGGGAGCATCGCCCGCGGGATACCCATATCGCGCAGTATTCCTTCATCCCAGTCAAGCGTTATCAGATCCATCAGCATCGTCCGACTCGCGTTGGTTACATCCGTCACATGGGCACCTGTGAGGTTCCAGATAAGCCAGGTGTCTATGTTACCGAAGAGCAATTCGCCTTTCTCTGCCCGTTTTCGCACGCCCTGTAGATTGTCGAAAAGCCACTTTATCTTCGGGCCTGAGAAATAGGTAGCAAGGGGCAGCCCTGTTTTTGCACGATAACGATTTTGTCCGCCCTTCCCTGCAAGTTCGGCGCATATTGCGGCAGTTCTCGTATCCTGCCAGACTATTGCATTATGTATCGGCCTGCCGGTCGCCTTCTCCCAGATAACCGTAGTTTCCCGCTGGTTGGTAATTCCTATGGCGGCTATGTTGCCCGGGTTGCATTTGGCATAGGTCATCGCTTCCGCGACAACACCCTGAGTCCGGGCCCAGATTTCCAAAGGATCATGCTCGACCCAGCCCGGCTGAGGATAAATCTGAGTGTGTTCTTTTTGCGCAATGGCGATTGGCAGTCCTGTCTGATCAAAAAGGATGCAGCGCGTGCTGGTCGTTCCCTGGTCAATTGCCGCTATAAGTTTCATGGTACCCTGTTTATTTTCGTTCCGGAAAAAAGATGTGAAATCTTTTTCTTTGCCGCATCAAGATAAACATAATAAACCGGCGTAATATAGAGTGTAAGAAGTTGTGAAAAAATGAGGCCGCCGACAACGGCAAGACCCAGAGGTCGCCTTGCTTCGGCTCCTGCTCCGAATCCGATTGCAATCGGAAGAGTTCCCATGATCGCGGCCATTGTCGTCATCATTATGGGCCTGAAGCGGACAAGGCATCCCTCGAAAATAGCCTCTCTCGGGCTTTTGTTATTTTTCCTCTCATCTTCAAGTGCAAAGTCGATCATCATGATGGCATTTTTCTTCACAATACCGATAAGCATAATTATGCCGACAAAGGCATACAGGCTGAGATCGACTTTAAAGATGTATAATGTCAGAAGCGCTCCAAAACCGGCCGAAGGGAGCCCCGATAGAATTGTCAATGGATGGACAAAGCTTTCGTATAGAATTCCAAGTATTATATATATGACAAGAATTGCCATGACGAGAAGCCACACCATTCCCTTAAAAGATGCCTGAAAGGCCTGAGCTGTTCCCTGAAAGCTTCCACTTATTGTCGGAGGGACAAGACCCTGCGTAATCTTCCCGACATCCGATACGGCCTCCCCAAGAGAGATTCCGGGTTTTAAATTAAATGAAATGGTCACGGAAGGAAGCTGCCCCGAGTGATTGACCGAAAGAGGACCCACGCCGGGTTTAAATTCAGCTATCGTGCTTAAGGGAACAAAGCTTCCGCTTGATGAACGTATATACAAAAGCGAAAGGGCTGATGGATCCCTCTGAAATTCGGGCATCAGCTCCATGATGACCTTGTAGCTGTTTGTCTGAGTGTATATGGTAGATACTTCACGCGAGCCGTAGGCGCTTCTTAATGCATCTTCGATCTGAAGCGCCGTTATGCCGAGAGAAGAGGCCTTGTCGCGGTTGATTTCAACACGTATTTCCGGGTTGTTCATCTGCAGATCGCTGTTCACATCCTGAAATTTAGGCATCTCCTTCATCTTTTTTTCAAGAATCGCCGCAAAACTGTATAGCTCGCCGGTATCGGGACCCTGTACGGTATATTGATAAAGGCCCTTGGTCGTTCTTCCACCCATACTGATGGCTGGCGGATTCATCAAAAAAGCCTGAATTCCCGGGACTGTCGCCAGTTTGGGTCTTAATTTCTGGATAAGTTCATCCGCGCTCTCTTTTCGTTCTTTCCTGGGTTTTAAGCGGATAAAAAACCTTCCGGAATTGCCCGCAAGGTTCGGCCCCCCTGCACCCACAGAAGACATGTAAGTGTCAATTGCGGGCTCCGCCTCCAGAATTCCATGCAGCGCCGTCTGGTGCCGAACCATTGATTCAAAAGATATATTCTGGGAAGCTTCCGTAAAGCCTGATATCTGACCAGTGTCCTGGCTGGGTAAAAATCCCTTCGGGACCTTGGCAAACAAAAAGACCGTTCCCGCGAGCACAGCAAGGGAAATCAGAAAAGTTATGACATGAAACCGGAGGGCCAGGCTGAGTGTTTTTTGATAGAGCCGGAGTATCCAGCTGAAAACAGATTCCGTTGCCGTATAAATTCTTCCGTGGCGAACTTCTTCCTTCGGCTTTAAAAAGAGGCTGCAGAGCATGGGGGTAAGGCTTAAGGATACAAAGCCCGACAGAAGGATCGCAACAGTTATAACGAGCGCAAATTCCCTGAAGAGCCTCCCTACGATTCCGCCCATGAAAAGGACGGGGATAAAGACCGCTGCAAGTGAGATCGTCATCGAGAGGATGGTGAAGCTGATCTCCTTTGAACCGTCAAGAGTCGCCTGCAGAACTCCTTTTCCCATCTCAAGATGGCGGACAATATTTTCCAGCATTACAATCGCGTCATCCACCACAAAACCCACCGCAAGAGTCAAAGCCATTAGCGAGAGGTTGTCGACGCTGAATCCCATCAGTTTCATGGCGGCAAATGTGACAATAATAGACATTGGAAGCGCAAGGCTTGGGATAATTGTGGCCGGAAGATTTCTTAAAAATATGAAGATAACCATGATTACAAGCCCGATGGTAAGGGCCAGGGTAAATTTGACGTCATTCACAGAATCCTTTATGGATTCAGAACGGTCAAACATGACTTCAAGCTGCACCGCTGCCGGAAGCTGTTTTTCAAAGACCGGTAAAAGCTTCCTTATATTATCTACAACTGCAACCGTATTTGTTCCGGGCTGCCGCTGAATTGCAAGAACAATAGACCGGACATTGTTCCGCCAGGTATAAACTTTATCGCGCTCAACGCTGTCAAATACTTTTCCGATCTCCTCAAGCCTGACAGGAGAGCCGTTTCGCCATGCCACAACAAGAGGCCGGAATCCTGCGGCATCCATCAACTGGCCATCGGCCTGGATATTGAATGCCTGATGTTCGCCGTAAAGTGTGCCTGTCGGAAGATTCACATTTCCACGCTCGATTGACTGAACCACTTCGTCAATGCCGATCTCGCGTGAAGCCATCAACTTCGGATCGAGCTGTACACGCACTGCATATTTTTTTGCGCCATATACGGCAACCTGAGCCACTCCGCTGACCATGGAGATTCTCTGGGCGATCATGGTATCCGCGTATTCATTGACTGCCGAAAGCGGAAGAGTGGCGGAAGCGAGCGAAAGGTATAAAATAGCCTGGTCCGCAGGATTCACTTTCTGGTAGGTTGGAGGAGTAGGCATACCCGGCGGAAGCTGACGGGCCGCCTTTGCGATTGCCGACTGAACATCCTGGGCTGCCGCATCAATATCCCTTTCCAGGCTGAACTGGAGAGTGATCCGTGAGGTTCCCAGCGCGTTTGAAGAAGACATTGAGTCAATACCGGCAATTGTGGAAAACTCTCTTTCCAAAGGGGTTGCAACGCTTGCCGCCATGTTTTCGGGGTCTGCTCCCGGAAGATTGGCGGTTACCTGAATCGTCGGAAAATCCACATTCGGCAAGTCACTTACCGGTAAAGTACGGTATGCCATAACCCCAAAAAGAAGCAGGCCCGCCATTACCAGCGTTGTCATAACAGGCCTGCTGATAAAGAGTCTGGCAATATTCACGATGAAACCTCTTTGCTCTCTTTCTTGATATTATTATTTACGGGTTTTACACCGTCAGTAATTTCGACCGAAGCTCCGGGTGTCAGCCGAAGATGTCCGTCCGTAACAACTTTTTCTCCGGCCAGGACTCCTTTTTCGATCACTGTTTCGCCGTTGTAGGACATTCCCGCTGAAACCGGTTTATATTCAACCTTGTTATCGGGAGTAATCGTAAAGACGTAGGGACCGCTCGCCCCGTTCTGCACAGCCTGGGAGTGAACAGTAACTGCATCCTTAAGATCACCCAGAGTCAGCACAACATTAACAAACTGTCCCGGCCAGAGTTTCCGGCTATGGTTATCAAAAATTCCTTTAAGGCTTATCGAACCGGTCCTGGGATCAACCGAATTATCAATAAATGTCAGTCTCCCTTTTTCAGGCATAGAACGAGCGCCTTCGGAGATTACAGTTATAAAAATAGTCTCTTTTTTGAACCTGCTCATAATTTCAGCCAGATTGCTTTCCGGCACAGAAAAATTGACATATATCGGTTGAATCTGTTGAATAACAACCAATGATTTGTTGTCATCATTGGCCTTAATCATGTTGCCCTGATCAATGAGAAGATCTCCTGTTCGTCCTGAAATAGGTGAATATATCGATGTATAGCCAAGCTGGACCTTCGCATTTTCAACAACAGCTTCATCCGCCAGTATGGTAGCCGTTAATGCGCCGAGATTGGTACGAACCTGATCAAACTGTTCCCTGCTGATGCTGCCTCTTTGCATCAGGTTCTCATACCGCCGGTAGTCATCTTCAGCTTTTGCCGCAAGTGCCTTGTCCTTTTCAAGCTTCGCCAAAGCTTCGTTGAGAACTGCCTGAAACGGCTGGGGATCTATGGTAAAAAGAAGCTTTCCTCTGGGAACATCCTCTCCTTCTTTAAAATGTACTTTTTGAAGTTCCCCGTTGACTCTTGCCTTTATTGAAACAGTGGCAAAAGCTCCCACGTTGCCGATAGCCCGTATTTCCTTTGGAATATCTTTAAGCTTTGCAACATCCGCTGTAACCGGCACCGGCCTTTGTGCGCTCTTTGCGGCGCCTTTCACTTTTTTTTCTCCGGAATCCTCCGGAGGCTTGGCTTTGCACCCTGTTATTGCAAGCACAAGAAAGCAGAACAGGCAGATAATCAGGTTGCAGGCTCTTCTGTTTTTGATTTGAATCATAAATAATCACCGTCCATTAATATATTTGGTTCTTCTCCCAATTGGTTGGGAGAAAGGAGTCCAGGATTAGAGGATTCAAGGGTTCAAGTGTTTGTTTTCTAATGATTTTATCTTCTGATTTTATCTTCGGCTTTAAGCATCCTCTCAACCTCCCCGATATCTCTTACGAAGTTCTGATTTGGGAAATGTTTTCGTTGCTTTATAAATCGCCAGACATAGTTGATAAGACTTTTGCCAGACTTTTAACTCTTTGTAATTCTTAAGCATTACACTTGAATCCTTAATCTCTTGACCCTTGGAATCCTGTTTTTATTCACTCGAATCCTTGAACCCTGCCGAAGGCCCGCCAATCTTTTAATTTTAATGCCTTGGTAACATTTTTAGTAAATGAATCCAGGGCGGCACCGACAGCAGCTTTTGAGATTTTTGCATCGGCGACTATTGCATCAACAAATTCTGCTTTCGTCATGAATGATTCTCCTTTTATTGGGGGAGTGGTGGCTACGCAAAAAAACCGTAACCGGAAAATATTCCAATATATCTTCAGTGTCAACTTTTTGTTCCTGCACTTTTGGAGTTACCAATTTTGGAGTTACCTTTGGAGTTACCTTTGGAGTTACCAATTGCATAACTTCTGCCATGATGATATTGTTTTTTATCGCTTCTTGAAGCTCTGTTTTATTTACCTTGTGGTGACAATGGCATGATAACAAAAAGAAAAAAGCTGCCGATTTTCTGTCTGCTGATAATCATGGCAGGCACCGTTATAATGGCCTGCTCTTCCGGTGCCAGACCACCCAGCCTAGCAAACGATGCAGTCATTCTTGCATTCGGGGACAGCCTGACTTTCGGAACCGGGGCCACACCTGCAGAAAGCTACCCCGCGGTACTGGAGCGCCTGGTCGGTAGGCGGGTGGTTAATTCCGGTGTTCCAGGAGAGGTTACAGGTGAAGGGTTATCCCGTCTTCCGGAGGTGCTTGAGAAAGAGAAACCCGCGCTCCTTATTCTTTGCCACGGAGGCAATGATATGCTCCGTCGTTTGGATAAGCAGCAAACCGCCGGTAATTTAAGAGCAATGATCCGGTTGGCGCAGGAGCGTGGAGTGTCTGTTGTAATCATCTCAGTACCATCTCCCGGCCTTGCTCTGTCACCCCCGACGTTTTACCGGGAGACAGCAGCAGAGATGAAGATCCCTTTTGACGAAAAGACCTTGGCCATGGTGTTGTCCGATAGCTCCCTCAAATCTGACTATATCCATCCGAATGCCGCTGGATACCGCAGGCTGGCCGAGTCGGTTGCCGACTTTCTCAAAAAGAGCGGTGCGGTGGAGTAACCCTCTGTTGTGTTACGATAAGATCTTGGTAAGATATTTATGAATCAGAGGAATATCCTTTTGAAAATATTATTGCAAAAATACTGGTTTTTTATCGGCATAATAGCAATGATTTGCATTGCTCTCTTTCTGCCCTTTGTCGGGATGTTTTTGAAAACATACAAAATATTAAGTTTTGGAATCTTTATCTCCTTTCTGTTAACAGGACTAACTATTGAAACCGATCATATACTCAAAGAACTGCAAAATATAAAAGTTCACGGGGCGGCGCTTTTTTCCTCTCTTATCTTTTTCCCTGTTCTTGCCTATTATCTTGCTCATTTCTTTTTCAGTACCTCCCCGGATATTGTGATCGGCGCTCTTATCATCGGAGTAGCTCCGGTGACTATAGCCTCCGGAACCGTGATGACTTCAATTGCCCTGGGAAACGTGCCCCTGAGCCTGTTCATTTGTGTACTGGGAAATCTTTTTTCAATTTTAACTATTCCTCTTATGGTTAATCTCATTCTTCAATTTGGAGAAGTATCAATCACTCTCCCGGTTGCGAAAATGCTGATTGAATTATCTGTTACAGTGCTTCTTCCCGTCCTTCTCGGTCAGGCTCTCCGGATAAAGCTGAAAGACAAAATAGCTTTCATAAGAGGCGGCATCTCAATCTTCAATCAAAGCATTGTTTTACTAATAATACTCAATGCGTTATCAAGCTCAATAGATGGAATTCTTCATGCCGGGTCAATGCTCATGTTAATTTTTCTGTTTATGATTTGTCTCCATTTGCTCATTATTTTAATAAACAGGATTATTTCATGGATTCTCCGCCTGGATCTCCCCTCCACGGCGGCGTTTACAATTCATACATCGCAAAAAACATTAACTGTTTCATATCTGGTATGGGCGGGTTATTTCGCCGCAAAATTTCCAATGGCATTTATTCCGGCAATAGCCTATCACCTAACGCAAATGGTCATGGATACTTTTGTTGCTCACTGGTTCAGAAGAAAAAGTGAAACGGCCAAACTCAGGTATGAAATAAATGATCATGCTCTTGCAAAATCCAATACATAGTGTCCATTATCAAACAGAATCTGGATATATGAGAGTTTTCAATCAGGAAACAGGCAATGAGAGGAGGTATTTACGGGGCATCCCACAAATTCATCCCATGAGAATTGCGCACCCAATCTTTATGGAAAACAAAAAGGCGGCCTGTTCAAGTGAAAAAAACGATAATAGTAAATGATAAGATGCAGGGAAACTTCAGGTATTTATTAACGGAGCCTGTCGGCAGGAATTTTGATGTAGAATTTAAACCGGAGCTTACCCCGGAACAAATGCTTGAATTAGGTGTATTTGGTGGAAAATACATGACCGATTGTCAAAAAGAGTTCCCAGCGTCATGGTTTAAACAAGCAAGGCTTTGTTCTGAAAGGCACGACCCAAATTTAAATTACTTTGGTGAAAACGCAAGTCAACCGCTTTCTGTCTGGAGAAACAAAGGATGGATTTATCCTGACGATCCCCGCGGATGGTTTCAGTGGTATTGCCGTTATTATGTGGGCAGGCGCCTGCCTGGTGAAGATAAGCGCCAGATAAGGCGATGGAAGGCAATTCAAAGGCACATTGCTCAGATCAGGAAAAACTGTACTGAGCCCGGTGCCGTATGCCGGCCGAAACAGCGACAAGCTATTCTTCACTGGGCTTATGATAGCAGAAAGCTTTGAAGGAGAGATGCAAAATGGGTAAAAAAGATAAAAAGATTATAATCATTGCGCAGTGCCTTGTTAATCCTTACTGTCGCGTTCACATCCTTGGGCAGAATTTTTCTTTGTCCAAGGAGATTGTCGATTATCTCATGGAAAAAAAAGTGGGAATTATACAGTATCTTTGTCCGGAGACTACCGTTATGGGACTTATGCGTAATCCTCAGGGCAGGCAACAGTACGACAGCATTTTCTTTCGCAATCATTGCAAGGAACTTCTAAAGACCCCGATGCTGATGGTCAGAGAATTTCTTAAGAATAATTATCGTTTAACCTGTTTCCTGGGTTTGGAGAACAGCCCTACCTGCGGCATTCACTGGGGAAAGCATAAAATAAATAGATACCAGACAGAATCTCCCAATCCGGTGGATAATCCATCCCCGGATGAGCCTGTGTTGATGGGTATCATGGCCGAAATATTATCGGAGGAGCTGGCTAAGGAAAATATCAAGGTTCCGTTCATTGATTTTCCCGCAATGTCCCAGCAAGATTCTGAAAAAAGAAGGATTTTCTGGGAATATTTGCGTAAGACGGTAGAACCGAACTTTATTGATAGTGAACATGGGTATCAGCAGATCTGACACCAAGAGACGACTCGCTGTTTCGGTTCAATACTGCTTCTTCATGTAATAATCTTTGTACCATTTAACAAATTGCTTAATTCCTGTTTCCAGTGAAGTCTGCGGCTTGAATCCGACATCTCTCATCAGATCATCAACATCGGCGTAGGTTGAAACAACATCCCCGGGCTGAAGATCAAGAAATTCCTTTATTGCTTTTTTCCCGAGAGTTTCTTCGATGGCTTCTATGAATTTTATCAGTTCAACAGGATTATTGTTTCCTATATTGTAGATCCTGTATTTCGTATATGATGTGCCGGGATCGGGATTTCTCCCGCTCCATTTTGGATCGGGCTCCGGAACCCGTTTCATGATCCTCGCAACCCCTTCAATTATATCATCTATATAGGTAAAATCCCGCGTCATTTTACCGTGATTGAAAACCTTTATGGGCTTTCCCTCGAGGATAGCGCTTGTAAAAAGAAAAAGCGCCATATCAGGACGCCCCCACGGTCCGTAAACCGTAAAGAACCTGAGACCCGTGCAAGGAAGCCCGAAGAGGTGGCTGTAGGAATGGGCCATGAGTTCATTCGCTTTCTTGGTGGCTGCATATAAAGAAACGGGGTGATCGACGTTGTCATGAACGGAAAATGGCATTTTTGTGTTCGCGCCATAAACTGAACTGGATGAAGCAAAAACAAGATGTTTCACCCCGTTATGCCTGCAGCATTCAAGAATATTTGTAAAACCGACTATGTTGGCATCGATATATGCCTGCGGGTTCTTCAATGAATATCTGACGCCTGCCTGCGCAGCAAGATTAACCACAACGTCAAACTTATTCTTTTCAAATACTCTTTCAAGACCCTCTTTCCCGGCAATATCCGTCTTAACAAATGCGAAATTCCCGTATGATAAAAGCCGGGCAAGCCTCGCCTCCTTCAGACCAACATCATAATAAGGATTCATATTGTCTATGCCGGTTATCTGAAGACCCTCGTTTAATAGTCTTAAACAAAGATGATAACCGATAAATCCCGCCGCACCTGTAACAAGTACTCTTTCCGCATTTATATCCATTTGCAAAACTCCGTTTTATAAGCTGGTTTCTGATCACTGGTCACTGGTTACTGATCACTGGTCACTGGTCCATGGTCTCTGGTTCGAAAAGCCGTAATTCGTACATCGAAGTTCGTACATCGTACTTCGGTCACTGATCACTGATAACTGGTCACTGGTTACTGATCCCTGATCCCTGATAACTGGTTACTGATCCCTGATTACCGATCACTGCCTTTTCAACCCGCCACATTAAGCCAGAAAGAAAATGTCGCGGCTGATATGAGAGTGCTTGAGGAAATTGCCGCGACCGCGAAATTGGCGTCCCCGTCCATCTCCTTTGCCATTATGTATGCGATCGTGGCCGTGGGTGATGCGAGAAGTATCAGGCCTGGCAGGTACTCGCCAGGCGAAATACCATAAAGCCCGTATAAAATAAATCCCACGCACGGCAGAACGATCAGTTTAAATAAATTTGCTGAAATAACGGAAAACACGGAGAGGCGCATAACCTCAAAAGATAGGGAAGCGCCTATTACAAGCAACGCCATCGGTAGAGCAAGGTTTCCAAGAATATCAAGAATCCTCCCTATGACTTCAGGCACCGGTATCTCCATAACAGAGAAGAATATCCCGGCCATCGCCGACAGTATTACGGGATTTCCGAATATCTTTTGCATAAAAAAAAGCCGGTTTTCCCTGAAAGGAACATTCTTTCCGTATAGAACAAGAGCCGCCACCGCAAGAAAATTCTGCAGGATCATAACGAAGCCGCCTATTATTCCGGCCTTTACAAATCCCTCCTGCCCCATGAAATAATAAGCGACGGCAAAACCAATATATCCGAGGTTTCCATGAATGGAAGATTGTATATAGGTTCCAAGGGTCTTTTCTCCCCTCTTTGCAATCTTTCCTGCCATCCATGAAAGAGCAAAAACCGCAACAACAGAGGAAAGAGTGATAAGCAGCACGGTCAAATTGAACTGCGCCTTAAAAGAAGCTTTCGCTACAGACCTGAAAATCATCGCGGGAATGGCAATATAAAATACAAGCCTGTTTGCGGGCCCCAGAAATTCGGGCGGGATAAAACCTCTCGACCGGATAAACCATCCTATAATTACAATGGAAAATATTGGAATTATTGTTGAAACTATATGCATATTTAATTCTGATTTATTTTAAGTGTTTGACATTTAAATCAATTTCATTTAATCAATTCAACAATAACACGCTCGTAAAAACTATATTTTCTCACAAAGGCACTAAGAACACGAAGAAAAAATTCATTTAATCTTAACATTTAACTTTGTGATCTTTGTGGCTTGGTGTGAGATCCTGACAACGAAACCATCAAGTACGGGCTGTTTCATATCTTATTTCGCCAATAAATAAAATTAAAAAATGGGAAAACAGGCATATATAACTTTAAAGCTTTTTGCCACACTCGGAAAATTCACACCCGATTCGTCGGATAACTATCCGGTAGAGTCCGGAACATCTGTCCGCAACCTTATTGCCGGGCTTAAAATTCCTGAAGAGAAGGCAAAGCTGATTTTTATAGACGGCGTCAAGGGCGAGCTCGACTCCATAATTAATGGCGGTGAAAGAATAGGTATTTTCCCGCCGGTCGGAGGCGGATGATCTTGGATATTGAACTGCAATATAAAATCATAGCGCTTTCAAACAAGAAAGAACTTCCGGATAAGACACCCTGTAACAGTATTTCTATCAATAATATTGCCGATATATCCCGAAAGGCAGGTATAAGCTGCAGAGAAGTGGAGATAGCTTCTCTTGAATCTGAAATCATTCCTGAACGGTATATCCGCAACATGAAATCCTTTTCCGCAACCGATCAGGCAATTCTTTTAAAATCGATGATAACCATTGTCGGTCTGGGAGGCCTTGGGGGAGTCGTTACAGAAATACTTGCCCGCATGGGAATAGGAAGATTAAACCTGATCGACGGGGATATATTTGAAGAAAGCAACCTGAACCGCCAGTATCTGTGCGTGGAAAATCTCATTGCAACGCCAAAGGCTGAAGCCGCAGCAAAGAGAGTAAAAGAGATCAACTCTTCCGTCGATGTACAGAAATATTCCGAATATCTCGATAAAGAGAATGCTTCAGGCATTATCGAAGATTCAGACGTTGTTATCGACTGCCTCGATTCACTATCGGGCCGTTTTATTCTGGAGAAGGCTTCGAAAAAAGAGGGCTGCCGCCTTGTATCTGCGGCAGTCGCGGGAAACTACGGTCATGTTACCACGATATTTCCTGAAGATCCCGGTTTAAGGCTGATTTACGGCGAGGCTGAAAACGCTCCTAACAAGGGGGCCGAAACGTCTCTCGGCGCGCTATCTCACTGTGTTTCGCTGGTTGCTTCCCTTGAGGCTTCGGAAGCAATAAAAATTCTTCTTAATAAAGGTTCTCTTTTAAGAAACAAACTGCTTCTGGTCGATCTTGACGGCAATTCGTTCGAAACCATGCAACTAATTTAAAAGCCGAACATCACTTCAATTTTCTTATTCTTACTTCAATATCCGGCATATCTTTCAACAAACTTGCAATCCTTGATGTGTCGGTATCCCCGTAATGATACGGATATAGAATTTTTGGTTTGAACGCCTTCGCGGCATCCACCACCATTTCAGGAGTCATTGTATAGGGAAGATTCATGGGAAGAAAAGCTATATCAATTTTCTCAAGATTTTTCATCTCCGGAATGTTTTCGGTGTCTCCCGCGATATAGACCTTTTTATCGGAATATTTTATTATGTATCCGTTACCTGACCCTTTTTTATGGAAAGGAACACCTTCACTCCTCATATGAACAATATTATATGCAGGCACGGCATCAATCTCCAATCCATCTACACTTTTCCTGTCGCCGTTTTTCAAAACAATTCCGCCTCCGATTTTTGCGGAGCAGGCTTCGGTCATAATAAGAATTGTCGTGTCTTTTCGGATGGTTTCTATAGCCGTTATATCAAGATGGTCGGAATGCTCATGGGTTATCAGTATTATGTCTGCCTTAGGAAGTTTTGAATAATCGGCATATTGACCTACCGGGTCGAGATGAATGACTTTTCCGCCGAAATCAAACATCAGTGTCCCGTGCCCGATAAACGTGATTTTAATATCACCCAATGCCGTTTTTATTATATCCGATTCAAGGTTTTCCTGGGCAAAAGCGGAAAAAGAGCAAAAGAATACAGACATGACTACCGACATAAACTGCTTATTCATCATGCACCTCCCTGAATGTGTCTATTTTCTGCTCTACGAAGGCCGGGGTTTAACGATGGCTTTTTCCCAGTCTTCAACTTTCTCTTCTTTTACAACCTCCTCCCATCCGGTGATCATTGCTCGAATGTGCGCAAAAATCGTATGCCCGGTAGTGGTCATATAGATATGAATTATGAGAAACTGAAATATGGCAAATGCGCCGGCCATATGAATCACCGCCATCGCCTCAAGGGGTACGAATGAAATACCCCATCCTGACCAGGAATTGTAACTCCAGTAGAGAAATCCTGTAAGCATCTGAACAGGAAGGAGCAATGCCGCAAGGCTCAGATAGGTTAAACGCTGCAACGGATTGTGTTTGGCGTCTTTACGTTTTGGAACCGGGTGGGATTCACCCTTAAAGATCCCATAGATGTAATACCGGATTACTTCAAACATCTTTTTTGTGGTCGGGATATACTGCCGCCATTCGCCTGTTGTAAAGATCCAGAATACGAAGAAAGCAAAACCGATCAGCCAGGTCAGACCCGTATAACTATGAACATCAACGGCATTTCTGAAGCCGAGGACTTTCCATGCTCCATATATCTCGAATCCGGTAGCAAGAAGTAGAATGATAAGAACGGACTGAAACCAGTGCCAAAACCTTTCAAATCTTGAATAGAGATAGATAAGGTTCATATTTATGCCGGACATTACTTATTCTCCTTTTTCACGTTTCTTGCCGCGAAAACACGGCCAAGACCATGGATTGTCACACCGATCAGAGACCCAAGGATAGCTGCCCATCCGAGAATGTTGATCCACCTGTTCCGGTCGCGTCCCGGCATGTAAAAACCGGCCAGATTCGCCAGCCTTCCGTCTTTTTTCGTGTGACATTCACTGCATTTAACCACGTTCTCTCTTGGAGCCACCATATGTGTCGTAGGGAAAACATAGCTGGTTTCCACGAAGTCGAACTCTCCGGAAAATGGAAGACCTAACGCCTGCTGCCCCTTGCTCAGCGCCGACGGCCAGTCGAGCGTTGTCCAGTAACCCTCGTTCCCGGAAAGAATCGGAGCAAGAAGCGTCTTGTTCACCTTATCGTAAGGCTGGCTGCCGCGATGAATTTTAAACGGGAAGATCCTGCTGTTTTTATCGTTCCAGTTGCCTGCCGGGCGGCTGACCGCGACTCTCTTTGACGGATCTATGATGTCTTTCGTAGTCACATCATCTATGGAGCCGTTGAACCAGAAATATTCCGGTTTTATGTTTTTCTCCCACTTCATTTCGCCCTTTATGCTCAGATAGTCTTCTTTTCCATAAGCGCCGACGGTTTTGAAAGGTTTCCCGTCTTTAAGTTTGCCGGCCTTTGACCAGTCCCAGGACATCTTGGTTGGATTGACGCGCGCAAACGTCGGAATGTGGCAGCTTTGACAGGCCACTTTGTCCGTATGATCATTCGGTTTTGACCCGGCCTTGTGTGGCGTTGCTGTATGACATGATTCACAGGTTATTTTGGAGACCAGATCGTCCTCAACAAGGCTCTTCCGGTGCGTAGCCGCTGGAGCCGTATAAATACGCCCTGCTATACTATGGAGCTTCGTTGTATGGCACCGGGTACAGCGGAAATTCTGTCCATCGATTCCCATATGTACGTCAAGCGCCTTGTTAGGCTTTGCCAGAGAGGAGTCGAGATCTCCATGTTTGACGCCGTCTCCACCACCGCCGTAAAAATGACAGGAACCGCAGTTCTTTCGTTCCGGACGTCCGACACTCTGGGCAGCAGCCTGGATATTGTCCCGGAGCTCCTTTGCAATCTCAACCTCTTCAGGATCCTTTGAAGCCGAGAGCTCCTTGAGATCATTAAATGATTCTTCCCAGTTGATATCCTTCTGTCCGTGACAGACAAGGCAGTTTATGGATTCCATCGATTTATTCCATCCGGGATGGCACGAGAGACATCCTTTATCCTGCATCTTGTTGGATGAGATGCAGAAATTGTTCACGGAATGACCGGCCTTACCTCTTATGTTGTCGTCGGCTTTCCATGTCCAGTGGATGGTCTGGTGAAACTGGGATTCGGCCTCGGTATGGCAGGACTGACAGGCTTTGGTTATTTCAGGACCGGATTTGAAAGGTTTATTAAGAGCCGGGAGACGTGAATGATCAACTGTGATTCCGGGTCTCTTTGTTTTCGTTGCCTGCCGTGCCATCTCGCGACCGGGCGCCGGAGAAGATTCATCTGCGGCAGTGGCCGCCATACCGGAAAAAAGTATTATGACTGTTCCGGCAAGGATAAGCCACCTTGTGAAATGTTGCCTAATCATTATTTTCATAGCAGGCTCCATCCGTGTTGATCAAAAATGAGCATAACTGATGCTTTTGAAAATACCAAAATCATGTAGCTCCTATTAAAAGGGAGTTCCGGTTTTTTCACTCCGATCCTCGAAACCTTGACCCCTCGAACCCAGGATCACCGGCAAATTTGCAGGTGATCCTTTTTATATCAATTTTATTTCGGTTTTGCAATCTCAAAGGAGCCGTCTTTTTTAAAGGTCATCCCGGCTTCCACGTAATAAACGCTTTTCATCTCAGGACGCAGATCCTGTACCATATAGAAGGATTCGCCGGATCTTGCTCCGGTTCCGCATATGAACACTACGGGCTTATCGGTCGGAAGCTCGGCAATCCGCTTTTTAAGCTGATCAACAGGAATATTGACAGCCGTTTTCAGACTGCCTTTCGCAAATTCATCTGCGTCACGTACATCCACCAAGAAAAGACTCTCAGGGTTTTCTTTCATGATTTTTTCAAAATCCGCAATGTCTATGCTTCCTTCTTCTTTTCCGCTTTTCAGTTTTGTGGCGGTCTTCTTTGTCTCGCCGGTTCCGGCAACGCCGAATTTCTCAATCCATTCCGGATATCCTGCGGAATAAACCTTTACATTGGTGAAGCCCAGCGCAATAGCTCTCTGTGCGGATTTGTGGCTCAGTTTGCACTGGTATCCCTCGCAATAGAAAATAAGGAGCTTGTTTTTATCCTGAGGTAACTGGCCGGTCATCTGTTCGAATTCAGAGTCAGGAATACTTACCGCCCCGGGTATATGACCTTTATCGAATTTTGTCCTCTTTGGCCTTGAATCCATAAGAAGCATATCCGTTCCTGAATCGATCTGTTTTTTTACATATTCACCGGATACCGAAGGATAATGACCCGATTCCTTCATCCAGCCCGGAAAGCCATCGGCATAAACCTTGACATTTTTATAGCCGAGCTTTACCGCTTTTTTTGCGCTGTTGTGGCTCAGTTTGCATTCCGGTCCCTCGCAATAAAAAATCAAAAGATTATCTTTATTTTTTGGAAGCTTCCCGGCATTTTCGTCAAATTCCATATCCGGAATGCTTATTGCCATCGGAATATGGCCTAAATCGTATTTCGCTCTTTTGGGCCGGGAGTCAATCAGCGTTATGTTTTCATCCATAGGCACCTGGACATGCTGCTTTACAAAAGCAATATCCACAAGGTCGTTAAAAAACCAGTCCGGTTTTGCCGCTGTGTCTGCCGCAAGAGCAAGCCCGGCAACTCCAAGAACCATAGCTGCTGCCACTATCAATGCAGTTGAATATGTTTTTATATGTTTTGTTTTCATGATTTTTCTCCTGTCAGGATCTTATGAGATCTATTTTTAATTGCATTTTGCCGGTGTACCCGAATCTGAAGCATGATCATGGAGATACGAGTAAATGTCTTTAAGCTGCTCATCGCTGAGCTTGCTCCATTCTTCCGCGCAACCGAATTCCGCAAATTTCTTTTCTTTGAAAATTTTGGTCCATTCAGCCTGGGTGTGAGCATCGGGATTTATTTTGGGCTTGGCTGTCTCTACCGCTCCGCGTTTCTGGCAGGACTCGTAAACCTTGCGATATGTATATTTACCCTTTCTTTTATTTCCGGCTTCAGAAGCAAAAGAAAAATCCGCAAAGCTGATGCTGATCATTAAAGTCAACAATACCAATAGTGTTTTTCTGAACATAATTCCTCCATTTTTTTTAAGTTAAATTTGACGGCTTCGTCAGAATATTGATTTTTTACGAGTCCATCAAATTCTAAACTGCTGATATCCAATTTGCAATTCAAATAACAGCAAAGGACGTGCCAAACATTCGTTTGTTTAATAAAGTCTTGATAATATATATAATTATCAATTAAGCTAAAAAATATATCTGGTAAAATGTTAAACATTAGAAAGCATAGGTTAACAGGTAAGAGTTGTAATTGGATATGGAAACACAGCTGAATGACTTTTCATGAAGACTTTAACATACCGAACTATTTGATATATTTCAGGTCATATTCCACTTGATATAAATCCATACATGCATTATGTTAACAGTGTTAATTACAAGTTAACACTTTTTCATTATCCAACTCAGGAGAAATTAAGAGAATGGATCTGTCAAAACACTGGAAAACAATCGTGGATACCCTGCAGGATGGTATCCTGGTCGTAGGTCCGGATGGGAAAATCCTCGCTATGAATCCGGCCGCCGAGCTGTTGACAGGTTATAAGACCCAAGAATTGATCGGCAAATCATGCCGAGAACTTGATTGTACCGGATGCGAAATTATCGGAAAAGGTTCAGGGGAAAAATGGTGTGGTCTTTATGCGAGGGGAGATGTCCGTGCAAAAAAATGTACGATCACCAATAAAGAAAATCGTCTGGTCAATGTTATAAAAAATGCGTCCGTTTTGAGGGATGACGGAGGGAGCATCATCGGGGCGGTCGAAACAATGACAGATATGTCTGAGATCGTCAGGAAGCAGCGGGAGATTATTGAACTTCGCAAATCGCTCCATCTCGATGAGGGATACCACGGCATTTTCGGCAAATCGATGATAATGCAGTCTCTTTATGAACTGATCGACAACGTGGGGCTTACTGATGCCCCGGTAATGATCTATGGTGAAAGCGGAACCGGAAAAGAACTCGTTGCAAGGGCCATCCACGAGGTCAGCAATCGTGCTTCGAATCCTTTTATCAAGGTCAATTGCGCATCATTGAATGAAAACCTTCTTGAGAGCGAACTTTTCGGGCATGTAAAAGGCGCTTACACCGGGGCAGATAAAGGCAGAATCGGCCGGTTCGAGGCGGCTCACGGCGGCACTATTTTTCTTGATGAAATCGGCGATATTCCCATGTCAACACAGGTCAAACTTTTAAGAGTGCTGGAGGAAAAAGAGATTGAGCGGGTGGGCGATCATAAGCCCATAAAGGTGGACGTCCGCATCATATCTGCTACCAACCGAAATTTGGACAAACTCCTTTCAGAAGGGCACTTCCGGGAAGATCTTTTTTTCAGAATTAACGTGTTTCCCTTAAGAATCCCTTCTCTTAAGGAACGGCGTGAAGACATACCGGCAATCGTACAGAATTTCATCCGGCAGAATAACGACAGAACGGATAAAAAAAAGCTTGGCATGACGCCTGAAGCAATGGAGAAACTGGTGGAATATGACTGGCCCGGAAACGTGAGAGAGCTTCGAAACGCCATTGAATATGCGTTTGTTCTTTGTCTCGGCGGAGGAATCGGAATTAATCATCTGCCCGTAAAGATTGCATCCGGAGTAAAAGATGCGGACAAGCCTTCCCAGCCTTTACTTCGGAAAATTGACCGGAAAGAAGAGCTGGTAAAGATCTTAAGAGAAACGGGCGGCAACCGGTCGGAAACAGCAAGGCGGCTTGGCGTCAGCAGAGTAACCGTCTGGAAACGGATGAAAAAATATAATATTAACGATCTTCAAAAGAGTTGGTGATTGTATCTGAATATTTTTTACGAAGCCGTCACAAAATCGGGCGCAAGCATATCCCTTATATCTTCAGGAAAAGCCATGCAGAGCGTTTCATTAAAAAGGTTTCGAAGAGCGCCCACATCGGGAGTTCCAAGCGCCTGGTTAAAGAAAGTCCTTGGAGAAAAAAGAAGATGAAAGCGGGTAAAATCATCACCCTTTGCTCCGGTAAAAAAATTCATGTTAAAGCTGTAAATGCCCATCCTGTCATAAGCGGTCATCGCCCTTGTCAGACCAATGGCTATATCTGAAAGATCTTTTTCTGTCAGTCCAAGGGTGCTGTTGACACCATCAACAACCGCTAAAACGTCTCCCGCAACACCTATCGGAGCATAGGAACTCAGCCACGCTGTCCTCCCGGTTCTTCCCAGAAACCGTTTCTTTTCCGATTCTTCGCTCCTTACAAGGTCATCCCAGAAGTTTGTTCCGTTTATCTTATAATATTCTTCTGCCGCATCAAGCTCCTGCCTCATAAGATTCGGAGCCGAAGAGGTTGAAAAAACCTGGAGATGGGGGTGAATAAGGGAGCTTCCTGAAGCCGGCATGTAGTTCCAGTTAATGATATGATACACGGACTCGGGATGTTTTGAGTTTTCAACTCTTTTGAAAAATTCAAAAGCAAGCCGGAAACCTTTTACAATCAGTTCAGGAGTTATCTCGGTCATCGGAATATAATGACGGCTTCCGAATGTCGCAACAGCGCCAAGACTGTCATAGGGAGCGATGTTCGGGAATAGCACCATATCGCCTGATACAAGCCGTCCTTCTGGTATGAGATCCTCCGCAAAAAACGGGGTGATGCTTAAAACCTTTTCAGGGCAGAAAGGGCATATTTTTTCCGTACCGGCAGTCATCTTTTCAAAATCCGGTTTTTCCCATTTCAGCTTCATAAAATGGCAGATTCTCGATGTTCGGCCTGTAAGAGGATCTTTTCTTATTTCACTTGGAATCGATCTGGTGGTTTTATTTTTTGGATCAAGAACAACGGTTTCTTTCAGGTGAGCTTCGAATTTCATAATGCCTCCCTTGATAAGCATTGGTTTCTGGTTTCTGGTTTGGGGTTTGGGGGTTCCGGTTCCTGGTCTCTGGTCAAATAGACTGAAGGTGTTTAGACTGAAGACTATCAGCTAAAAGCCTACAGCCAGCAACCCACTTGAACCCTGGAACCCTTGAGCCCTTGTTCCCTTTTTTCTATATCATGATAACCAGGTGAAATAAACAGGAAAGGTTCTTTCCCTTGACACCCTGTACCTGTTTTATTATATTTGCTTGTTATTAAAAGAAAATTTTATTAAACAGTCAATCTATGCCATATAAAAATTTACAACAGTTTATTAAAGAACTTGAGGCTTTGGGCGAATTGCAAAGAGTCAGCGCCGAAGTCGAACATGAACTGGAAATTACCGAAATTGCAGACCGTGTATCCAAATCCTGCGGCCCGGCGCTCCTTTTTGAAAGAGTGAAGGGATTCTCATATCCTCTTCTTATCAATGCTTTCGGGACATATAAACGGATGCAGCTTGCACTATCCTGTAACTCTTTTGACGAAATAGCCGTTCGGCTTGAATCTAACATGAAGATGCGCCCTCCCGAAGGATTCATGGATAAGATCAGAATGCTTTTTACTCTGAAGGAGATCGCCGGATTTATCCCCAAAAAGGTAAAAACCGCCCCCTGCCAGGAAAACATTTATACCGACGGCCCGCTTCTTGACAGGCTTCCCATATTAAAATGCTGGCCGCATGACGGCGGCCCATTTATAACGCTTCCGATAGTTATAACAAAAGATCCCGATACGGGGATTCAGAATTCCGGCATGTACCGCATGCAAAAATATGACAATTTATCGACCGGGATGCACTGGCAGTACAACAAGGATGGAACCCGCCATTTTGATAAATATAAAAACCGCGGACAGCGAATAGATGTAGCGGTTGCCCTGGGAGGCTCACCGGCAGTGACCTATGCCGCCAGTGCCCCGCTTCCGCCCGATATAGATGAATATATTTTTGCAGGCTTTATCGAATCAAGGCCGGTTGAGATTGTAAAGGCAAAAACGGTCGATCTTTTTGTGCCTGCGGAGTCTGATTTTGTAATAGAAGGCTATGTAGATCCGGACGAAGAAAGGATCGAAGGTCCGTTCGGGGATCATACTGGCTTTTACTCGGCAGCCGATATCTATCCCGTGTTTCATGTGACTGCAATTACCTCACGGAATGACGCGGTATATCCCGCAACGATTGTGGGAAAACCTCCTATGGAAGACTGTTACATGGCAAAGGCGACCGAAAGAATCTTTCTTCCAATGCTGAAATTTCTTATACCCGAAATAGTCGATATGGAACTACCCATCGAAGGAGTGTTTCACAACTGCGCTCTTATCTCCATAGACAAGAAATACCCCGGTCAGGCCAAGAAAGTCATAAATGCGCTCTGGGGGCTTGGACAGATGGCATCGACAAAATTCATAGCGATATTTGACAGGGATATTAATCTGCGGGATTCAGGCACAGTGGTTTGGAAACTTCTTAACAATGTCGATCCCAAAAGAGACCTGCTCATATCGGAAGGGCCGCTCGATGCCCTCGATCATTCTGCCCCGTTTCCCAATTTCGGGGGGAAAATGGGCATAGACGCAACAAGAAAAACCCGTGAAGAAGGTATGGGAAGAGACTGGCCGGATGAGATAGTCATGTCGCGCGAAATGAAAGAAAAAGTCACAAGGCGCTGGAAGGAATATGGATTTTAAGAAATTTTCGAACCTCATTATGATAGAGCAGACGCTCTTTGCCCTTCCTTTCGCGTATCTCGGAGTTCTGTTTGCAAACGGAAAGAATATTTCAACATGGATTTTAGTTACCATGGCCCTCGTTGCAGCACGAACAGCGGGCATGTCTTTCAACCGGGTAATAGACGCGAAAATAGACTTAAAGAATCCGCGCACCAAAGACAGGCTGATTCCGAAAGGAGAAGTAAAGCAGGCTGAAGTCTGGATAATCGGAATAATTTCTTCCCTGGCGCTTATCGGATCATCATATCTGCTGAACAGCCTCTGCTTTTATCTCTCATTCGCTGCTGTTTTCCTGTTGTTTACATATTCATTTTTCAAGCGGTTTTCTTCATCATCACATTTTTACCTGGGATTTGTTGAAGCTGCCGCGCCTATAGGAGGCTATCTTGCTGTAACAGGTGAATTTTCTGTTGTTCCTTTTGTTCTTGGAGCCGCTATACTGCTGTGGATTGCTGGTCTTGATATTGTCTATGCCCTCATGGACGTGGAATTCGACAGAAAAGAGGGGCTTTATTCGTTTCCCTCGACATACGGCGAGAAAAAGGCTCTTGCCGCTTCAGGAATTTGCTATGTTTTATCTTTCGTAGCAATGATCACAGCAGGCATTATTACAGGAAAAAGCATGCCGTACTGGGCAGCTCTTGTGTGTGTTGCCTTCATCTTTATTTACCAGCAGAATATTGCAAGGAGCGGTAATATTGGAGTTGCTTTGAGAAAATTCTTCAATGCGAATATGTATGTCTCGCCTTTTCTTTTAACCGGCACCCTCATTGATGTTTTTTTGTAATTACAGGCAGATAGACCATAGGCTTTTAGACTGTAGGAATGCGCCGGCTGCGACTAACAGCCTTCAGTCTGCCGTCTAAACAACCTGAGTCTTTTACGAATAAAAAGGAATAGCGACCGATTCAGATGAAAGATTACGATCTTCCGGATACAATTATAAATAAAAGACTCAGGAAAATCGCTGTAAAGGTGTTTGAAGAAATACCCGTATCAAAAGCAGATGCTATATATATGCTGTCAACAAACGATATTCTTGATCTTGGTAAAATAAGCAATTTCATAAGGACAAAACTCCATGGAGATGCTGCATATTACGGCGTAAACATGAATCTTAATTTTACAAACATATGCGAGCTTCGCTGCCCCCTTTGCGCTTTCTCACGTGATAAAAACGATAAAGATGCATTTTTACTTTCAACCGATGAAATATCCCAGCGTGTTGAAACCGCTGTCTTATCCGGTATCGATGAGGTGCATATAGTCGGAGGGCTTAATCCGGATCTCAAAATCGATTACTTCGAAGAGATGATACGGCGGATAAAAAAAATTGAACCCACCCTTTTCGTCGTGGCTTTTACCGCCGTTGAGATCGATTACTTTTCAAAAAAGAACAAACTTACCGTAAAAGAAACTTTAAAAAGGATGATAGATGCCGGGGTAGGAGCAATGCCGGGCGGAGGCGCCGAAATATTTTCTCCACATATCAGAAACATCATAGCTCCGGCAAAAATTTCAGGCAGCAGGTGGCTTAAGATAATGAGAACGGCTCATGAGATGGGTCTTAAAACCAATGCCACCATGCTATACAATCATAAAGAGGGGGTTGGGGACATCGCGGATCATCTCGCAAAAATAAGAAAGCTCCAGGATGAAACAGGCGGATTCAAAACCTTCGTCCCGCTTCTTTTCCATGATACGAATACAAAGATAAGAGCCAAACGAAAGACTTCAACGGGATATGATGACATAAGGATATATGCTGCAAGCCGTATTTTTCTGCATAATATCCCCCACCTGAAAGCCCTCTGGATGTATCTTGGCGACAAAATGGCCCAGGTATTGCTGCAATTCGGGGTTGATGACTTTGCGGCAACCTATTACAATGAAAAAGTTGTTCATGCCGCAGGAGCAAAAACGCCGGATTACGGATCCGAATCTTTTCTCAAAAGACTTATTGAAAATGCCGGCTTAAAACCTGTCCGGACAACGGCAAATTACTGGTTCCAATGAAGCCGGAGATTTATTGATGCAAGTCGGTTATATTGATTATCTGAACTGCTACCCTTTTTACTTCCAAATGTTCGAAAAGAAGCCCTTAACAGGCATAAACGTCATTCCTGGACTTCCTTCAGAGCTGAACAGAATGATGAAAGAAAAAAGGCTCGATTTAAGTCCTATATCATCCGCGACCTATGCCGATATAAAAGAGGACGTTCTCCTGCTCCCGGAATTCTGTTTAAGCTCGGTTGGATATGTGGGTTCGGTAATTCTGTGCAGCAATTATCCCATCGAAGAGCTTAACAATAAAAAAGTGGGGCTTTCGGGGGCATCACATACATCGAGGGTGCTTCTTAAAATCCTGCTTGAAAAATTCTACGGGATTGAACCCTACTATCTTCAGGCGGGACCTTTCCCTGATTTAACCGGCCACGATGCGGCGCTAATCATAGGAAACGACGCAATGAGAGGTTGTACCGATAAGGCCCCTTACAAATACGATTTAGGAGAACTCTGGCTTAATAAAACTGGATATCCGGTTGTTTTCGCGGTATTCGCCGTACAAAAAGATGTCATACAGGAAAATCCGGCTGATCTGGAGGCTGTTATTGATTCGTATAGAGCCTCTCTTCAATGTCTTGTTAAAGAAAAAGAAAATGTTATAAAAAGCGCCGGAGAAAAGTATCCGGACATATTATATGATATCAATGGTTATTACGACACGCTGCAGTTTGAGTTCACCGATAACCTCAAGATCGCGCTCAAATATTATCTCTCTGCAGCGGAGGAACTCAATCTGTTGCCAAAGGTGGAATCGTTGAATTTCTTTTATGATGCATAGGTTAATAGACTGAAGGCATTTAGGCTGAAGGTGTTTAGACTGAAGACATTTAGGCTGTAGGATGAAAAAATCGGCAGATAAAAAGCTTAAAGAAAAGATATGCAACGGAGAAAGAATATCTTCGGAGGAAGCTCTCGCCCTTTTCTCATGGGACCTGATTGAACTGGGTGAAGCCGGAAACATGAGGCGCTCTCTTATTTTCCCACGGGAAGAGGTCGGATTTATTATCGACCGCATAATAAACTTCACAAATATCTGTGAAGCTGCCTGCAATTTCTGTGCTTACCATGCAAGGGCAAACCTGATTAAACCCTTTGAGCTTACACAGAAAGAGATTTATGCAAAGATCGAAGAGCTTGTTTCTGCAGGCGGGACCCAGGTAATGCTCCAGGGTGGTCTACACCCGGATTACACACTCGATACATATGTTAGCATGGTAAGAAATGTCAAAAAACGCTTCCCAAGGATATACCTTCATTCATTCTCCCCATCTGAAATTGCTCACATGGCAAAAAAAAGTTCGGTCTCCATAGATGAGGCGATACTTAACCTCAAAAAGGCAGGACTCAATTCGGTGCCCGGCGCATCCGATTTGCTGGTTGACAGGATACGCAAAAAGGTAAGCCCGAGAAAAATCGGGAAAGACTTATGGTGCGAAGTGATGTACGCGCTTCATCGCCACGGGATGAAATCTTCGGCTACCATGACATACGGCATGGGAGAAACAGATGAAGAAAAAATCGGACATTTAAATGTTGTACGCGACGTACAGGACAAAACAGGAATGTTGAGAGCTTTTATCCCCTGGTCATTTTCTCCTGCACGCACCGGACTTAAATATATTGAGCCAGCGACAGGGATAGATTATCTCAAAATAGTGGCAATCTCCCGCATTTTTTTGGATAACATCATTTATATACAGGCGGGATGGCTTACCGAAGGATTAAAACTCGCGCAGCTTGCGCTCACAATGGGTGCAAACGATATGGGTGGAGTTCTAATGGAAGAAACCGTGGTAAAGGCAACCGGCATTGAAACAAAGGCAGGTATTGAAGAGTTTATCGATTTAATAACAAATGCAGGCAAAAAGCCTGTACTTAGAGACTCGGAATATAAGGTGATAAAAAAAGGGGGCAAGGATTCGAGGGTTCGAGGGTTCAAGTAAAGAAGAGAAGCATCAACGATAAATTTTTGAAATATTATAAAGTATAGAGATTCAAATGACTGATCTTTCGATTGCATTTTCGCCGTGTCCAAACGACACGTTCATATTTCACGCCCTGCTTCATCACGGCATAGATACGGGCAATTATACTTTTTCACCGCATATCGATGATGTTGAAGCGCTGAATAACGCCGCTTTCAAAAAAACATTCCAGATTACAAAGCTTTCTTTTTACGCGTATCTTCTTTTAAAAGGCGAATATGAGCTTCTTGATTCCGGTTCGGCGCTCGGCTTCGGATGCGGACCTCTTCTTGTAATACAAGAAAGTAAGCGGTTTTCCGCCGATTCGAGAATCGCGATTCCCGGTAATTATACAACCGCTTTTCTACTTCTGAAACTCTGGAATCCTGAAATCAGAAATATCGTCGTAACCAGATTCGACCGGATACTTCCGGGGATTCAAAGCGGCGAGTATGATGCCGGCCTTATCATTCATGAAGGAAGGTTTATCTATCCCGAATACGGTTGCGATAAAGTTATTGACCTCGGTGAATGGTGGGAAAAAGAGACAGGCCTTCCCATTCCGCTCGGCTGTATTGCGATAAGAAAAGATCCTGAAACAGTAATTCACAAAGAACAGGTTGAGCTGCTCATCAGAAATTCGGTTCTTTACGCGAAAAAGAACAGAGCTGCCTCACGCTCTTTCATACAGCAGCATGCCCAGGAATTGGACGACAAGGTTATAGACGGCCATATCGATCTGTATGTCAATGATTTTACGGTATCACTGGGTATCATTGGACAAAGAGCGATTCAAACTCTCGGGGAGATGGCAAGATGGAAAAAAATCCTATAATCTGCCTTGTCATGGCCACTCTTCTCGAGGCAAAGCCTTTTATCGGCGGGCTTTCATTGACAAGACTGGAGCAAAAACCTTTTCCTGTTTACAGGAATAATAATCATATTCTCATCATCTCAGGAATCGGTAAGGCAAATTCGGCAATGGCCTGTGCCTATTCCTGTCTGAAATTCGCCCCCTCTTGTATTGTAAATCTCGGCGCGGCAGGTGCGACAGGCAACAAGCATGCTCTTGGCGAACCATTGCATATAAAAACGGCTTTCGATTGCGACAGGCCACAGTTTAAATCAAAATCTCCCCATAAACTCACTCCCGAGATTCTTGATGGTTTTTCTTACGCTAAAATAGCGACTCACGATCGGCCTGTTCTCGATCCTGTAGAGAGGAAGAAATTGTCAAAAACAGCCGATCTCATCGATATGGAAAGCGCATCCGTCATTCAGGCTAGCAGAAAATTCAAAACCTCATGCTATGTCTTTAAATTCGTAAGCGACACACCGGAACATACCTGTGATAATGATATCGTTGAAAACATCAGGAAATACAGAAACCCTTTCTTCAGCTTCTTCCGGGAATCCGTTCTGCCGTTATTATAAATTTTTATTCCCTCTCAGCCGGAGCTTATAAAGCCTGACTCAGGAAAATATAATGTTATGGAGCCTATTGCAAAAGTATGTTTCCCCTCCCTTGATGGGAGGGAATTAAGGGGAGGGTGAGATAAAACTCATTGATAATTATTGTTTTCCCCCTCACCCTAATCCTCTCCCGCAAGGGGAGAGGGGATTTTAGAGACTTTTGCAATTGGCTCCCTCAATAAATATTTATTGACGGACCTCAAATTGGTCCATATAATAAGGCCCAATTTAGGGTACTATCAATAGGCCATATATGAGGTGTAATTATGCAGGCAAAATTCAGTATTCATGAGGATCAGGCTGTCTTTTTAAGCAGTTATAAAGAGCACGGATTTAAAGACAAAAGTTCAATGATGCGCGAAGCTCTTAATCTCCTTAAGAAAGAGCTTGAGTCGCATAAATTGCGGCAATCCGCCGATTTATATGCCGAGACCTATAGCGAGGATGCCGAACTCAAGGCATTGACTGATGCCGCCGTAAAGGAATGGCCTGAATGATTACTATAAAACGAGGCATGATAATCGATATAAATCTGGACCCTGTTCAGGGTTCTGAAACAGGCAAAGTGCGGCCATGCGTAGTGGTAACCAACGATATTTACAATGCGCGTGTTCCGGTTATACAGGTCGTACCGCTTACTGCATGGAGCGAGAAAAAGTCGCAAATTCAAACCAACGTGCCCGTTGCGCCCTCTCCCGAAAACGGCCTTTCGAAAAAATCAATCGCGGATTGTCTTCAGACACGCCCCATCGACTATCGCATGAGATTGTCAAAGGTGCGGGGCATGCTCGAACCCGATTATATGAATGAGATCGATCAGGCCCTGAAAATGGTTTTTTCGTTGAAGTAAAAGAGAAAGAAATATTTCAAATTTATTCCCTTCAGATATTTCCACTCTTTTATTCCGTAATTCCGCTGTCAGTTATATAATAATGGTGAATATTTTTCTGATATGTAGATTGTAAAGGGCATCTTCGATTATACGCTTCAGCTCCCCCAAGACTATACTTCAAGGCAGTCTCTCAATTTGCGAACTGCCCTTTTGTGTTTTGACAGGCTCATGCGACCGATGTTTAAGAGCTTCCACCTGACGGCGGGCAGGTTCTCAATCCCTTCAACGCCGATCAATTCCCATCGGGGCGTCCCTTCTTTCACGGAGACAATGAATTGCTTTTCCGTGACAGTCAACCCTCCTGTAATCATAGAAACCAGGTCTTCTCTGGTCTTTTCCAGATCTTCGCAGGTAACCTCTTCTAAAGTCATGCCTTGAAATTCAGTTTCAAAAACAGGCCGTATATCAACAAGGCCTGGATTAAGAAGCTCAACCATAGGCCGATCATGGCTGATCAGGTAAACAACAAACGCCTTCCTGATGTCGGCGCTGAAGCTGCCGTATTTGAGAAGCATCATAATATCGAAGAGATCCCGCGGGTGCTGGCGATCCAGGGCGGCGCAGATTTTTCCGGCATAGAGTTCCTTTTCCGCCAGGATGGGACATTCCACTGAAATCTCAAAGAGCTCAACTGCTTTCGGAGAGATAACCCTACTTTCCGGCGGATAAACAGAACCCCTCAAAACCAGATTTGGTTCGATCTTGACCGACACCTCCTGTCTCTGCACAAACAATCCGCTCAGTAAATCGGACCCTCTGGTTTTCCTGGAAGTAACCTTCGTTCCCGGAATCCTGCTTTCAATATCCCGTGATATTCTGACAAGTGCAGCATTTATGTTCTCGAGGGATATGACCCTTTCGCCAACGGGAAGATATGCGAGGTCAAGATCGACAGAGATACGGGGAAGATCCCTGACGAAAAAATTGATCGCCGTCCCTCCTTTCAGGGCGAAGACGGATTCTTTGGCGATGAAAGGAATAATCCGCAGGAGCAGTTCGGCTTGTTTGAAGTAGATGTTTTCGATCATAAAGGCATTCTTTCACGGGTCGCGGGAACGATTATTTGATATTTCTTGTCGAGCCGTCCATGCGGCACGATCACCCGCTTCCCCTTTCCGAGATCGACTTTCGTTACATCCAGTTTCGACACCCAGGTATGTTCCTTTTTCTCAGCCATATAGAGAAACAGTCTTTTCACCTTTATGGATCGGCACACTTCCAGCAGCCGCTGGACAATATCGGTACGGAGGGCAACCAGATTTTCCATGATTAATTGGGCTTCGTCGAATCCGACTTCTCCGGGCACCAGATGAAGCATCTCCATGGCAGCCCTTTCCGGCGCCGCTATCCTGACTGAAAAATCCCGTTCCCTGAAATCGGTGAAGCCCTCCTGAAAATCCGCAGGGAAGAGGTTCGTGCGAGTCACAACAAACTGAACGCCGAAGCGATCTTCCCTGAACCAGGCCGGCATTATCAATCCCCTCGGACCGTAAAGATAAACTTTACTCTGTCTTGCCGGCAGGTAATGGGCATATCCCTTCAATTGCAGGGCTGTCTTTCCTCCCGCATGAACAGAAAGTGATAGCTGATTCTGAAGGGTATAAAGAGCGCCCGGCCAATCCACCTTATCACCGGGGCGGATATATGCCCCTCGTCCAAAGGGCTCCAGCCAGCCGCTATTCTTATATTTCACGAGTAGATCCCGACTGAATCCGGAATCGACAAGATAGGACGTGGTCCCGGAAGTACCGGCAATCCACTGATTTATCAAACGGTTTATTTTTGTTTTACCTTTCGTAGCCATAGTCATCAAAAAATCACATAATTAAACCATTGTCAAGGCAAAGTTTAAATATGTTCATTAATGTTGACCTTGGCTCATCAAATATGAATATTATTAAACCGCCGAATAGATAGAACGCTGCATGTAGGTCTGCGAATTGATGCCGCGAGAAAAAGGGGCACTGGCATCAGAAACAAGGAAATCGACAGGATGATAATGTTTTTACTTATTTATGGACTCCCGGATACCTTTCCAATCTTGGCATATTCCGTTGCGCTCATTTTGAATATTAATCCTCAAGCACTTTCTGCACGAACGTATATCCCAACAATCAATTGATTCAGGCTTTACCCTTCTGCTGAAGCTCTTGAAGCAATTAAAGGGCATCTTCAATTATACGCTTCAGCCTCCCGTATGCCGCATAATAAGAAGTATTATATGTAGATATCACACCAGTTTAAAAGTTTAAAGCGTCCCCTATCAGACCCCATGCGGCGAGTCGCTTTCCGTCATGTGTAAAAAATTGTTGCGCAACCGTAATTTATACTCAGGCATATAAAAGACGACCCTTCGGTTGCGGGATGGGTCTATCAAGCTTTGCGGCGGTTTCTATCCACTCCTCGATAATTTGCTCTGCGTTCTTGAGCGCTTCCTGGTAAGTTCTTCCGTCAGCCATGCATCCGGGGAGTTCCGGAACTTCGGCTATATAAGCATTATCCTCAGAACTCCAATAAATAATGATTTCATATTTATTATACATAGTTATTCTCCAAAGCGAATTTGATATTTAAGGATAACATTCCTGACTTGTTTAACTTGATATGGCTTTCCTTTACCATCTTTCGGTTGAATATTGAGAATCTCTTCAACACCATCCTTGGTGAAAATATGGTGATCGCCTTTTATATGCTCATCAAACCCAAGCCGCTTAAGCAAACCGCATAGCGAATCAAACGAGACATTCGCATCTGATCTACGCAGCAGAATATGCTCATATAGCTTTTCCAATTTGCCCATGGTCGAATCCTACCATATCTTTCTATTCATGCCAAGATACTCAATTTGTCTTATACAAAACTGAAGTTTCTCCGAAATCCGATACGGGACGAGCCACGCCTTTTCGGCTCTGACCTGGCGATCCATCACACAAGCCAATACAAAAGCGTGCGGGTGAACCTCCAAATCATTCAGCAAAGCATCGGCCTCATGTACCTTGGTGAACTGAATAAACTGTCTTGGCGCTTGGAATAGCGTCTGCCCATGCTCAATCAACCTATCGCGGATGCTATTTGTGTGCATTTTCTTCTCGGCTAACGTCCGTTAGTCCGTTATTACAGGAGGCATGGTCCCCGCCGTCCCTTTCACGCTGATTATCTCTATTCATTTGATCTTCTTTCCTGTTTTCTCGCTTTCGTCGTATTCCCACACCTCAACATCTGCTGGAATAAGATGTGAATATGTACGAACATAGTATTCTCCAAGCGTTTCATTCCTTCTTGCGCTGAAGTCTCGTAATACCACCAGAAATTTGCGGTAACCCGGTGGGGAACCGTAAAAGAAGAACATGGCTTCGTTCCATACAGTGAGTTTAGCGCTTGGAACATTCCCCCCTTCAGTCCATCTGTGGGCTTTACACTCTACAAGAACCTTCTCATCCTTGTTTCCAAGATCGAAGGAATGAGATTTCTTCCCGTTAATGCCGATAGGGACCGTAACGCCGGAATCTAAAGGCAAATTTTGTTTTACGAAGTACTCTCGTATCTTTTTTTCAAAATCACGCCCCACATGAGAGTTGCTCTCAGAACCTTTTCGTTGGAACGGTTTATCCATTTTTTTCATTCCTAAAGAGAACAATGTTTAGATTTATCCGCATAATATAATGCGTCTCAAAGGACGCATGAGAATTTTAATGGTGCTGCTGAAATGCGGACTCAAAAGACCATATTGTCTATGGTTTGTCAATGAATTTTAGTGGGTTATCCAAAATACTGGGTGGGAAATTTTCAAATAACGTCAATTATTGCCATCCGAAAGCTTGCATACTTGCGCTTAATCAGGATGTCTATGGATATAATCTGCTGAATATTTTAAATTCACTCAAATCCTGTTTTAAGAGGATGATGCCTGAATTGAAAAAATCTTCCGGCAAGAGAGTCTCCGAAAAAGTCACGACTTTTCTGGAATACATGCCGAAAAAGTCTTAAATTCGGTTCAGCAGCACTTGGCTATGCCGCGGGAATTTCCGTTTTTTCCAATAATCCATGTCTGAATGATATATGCGGCACAGCCGACACCCGGAGTAACGGTTACCGCCTCTGTCGGGCAGTTTTTAGCGCATGCTCCGCACTCCATGCACCCGTTTTTATCCACGATGCCGGCCTTTTTATTCTCCACTTTAAAAACACCGTGCGGGCATACAATTTCGCACATCCCGCACCCGATACATGCTTCACGGTTTAAAGCGAGTGTTGAAACATCATATAAATATCTAAAGTCCTGCATATTCTTCTCCTAAATGTTAACGTACAAAGGCGGCGCCGATCCATAAAATAATGGAGGCAAGGCCGGCAAGCGCCTGAAGAGGCATTGCTTTCCTCATCTCTTTTTCAACTCCTGACGGCGAAGTATAAGGGGTTGAGCCTGTAAAATTCATTCCAAGATAAGAACTTACGGCCGTAGTACAAAGGAAAAGAGCCGTAAGCTCCCATGCGTTTGCAACATCTTTCAAAAAAATCATGACAAAAATAGACGCTATGATTCCTGTAACAGCTCCCTTGATAGAAAAAGCCTTTCCGGGAAGCCACGGTAAAATCGCAGGCACAAAAACAGCTCCGGCGAATATTCCGGCCGCATACGCCAAAGCCGCCATAATCCCCCTCGACCAGGCATCTTTTAAGGAAAATATTTCTGTTCCGATCCCGGACAGAATGAAAAATCCAAGCAATATGAAGACTGTCGGCTTTACGAGAAATGAAAGCTCAACTGGAACAAGCACAAGGCGCTCCGATACGGTGAAAGTCACACGGCGCATCGGCTCGTCGGCCTTCTTTCCGGCATCCAGAAATTGTTTTATATCATTTGCACGGATCGGCCCCCATACCACCCTGAACCCGCACCCTTTTTTCACATCAATGACAGATACCCCAGTAGCTGAAAGCTGGGGGAGAATAAGCTCCCTGTGGTTTACGATTTTATCCAGGCCTGAGACCTTTACTCTTTTTATCACTTCCCCGGTTGAAAAAAGGCTTTTCCCGGCAGCGCACCATACGTTTATTCCCCGTGTGTCGAGTACCAGAATCCACGCGCTGAGTGATGACAGTTCTTTCCGAAGAGCATCAAATGTGAGCTTATAGTTGGCCGTAACCAGGACAGGTGAGTCAGCATCAGGTGTGCCTGCGCAGTAAATCCCCGGCGCTATACCGTATGAATCCCTCCCTATTCCGAATCTAGCCATGACCGAAATCGCATGATCGGTCACGGAAAGTTTTGTTCCGATTCTTGGAACAGAGCCAGCAGCCGTATCCATAAAGTCTTCGACAAACCCGCATATTTCATATCCCGGACGGGCAAACCTGCTGCATTCTGGTCCCGGAGGGGGACCACAGCAAGCAGCATCCTCCTTTTTGTTCTGCGAAAGAGGAGTGGTCGCAAAAGGCTTCAAGTGAGATACCCTGCCGAATGGTTCCTTCTTATTATTTTCGCCGCAACAATCAGTTTTCATGATATTTTTCTTTTAACCTCCCTGTGGCACAACTATACTCAATCTTTATAAACCGGCAGCCATTTTTTTGAAATCCTCAAGTATCTTCAAATCAATGCAATAGCAGGTACAAAGTCCTTCCACCTCTCCTTTTATAATGCCGGCCTCCTTAAGGCTTTTTAAATGCTGACTTACTGTTGACTGTGCCAGCGGCATCATTTCAACTATCTGCCCGCATATGCACCGGTTCTCCTCTTTCAGATGTTTTAATATTTTTACCCTTGCCGGATGACCGAGGGCTTTGCATATTTTGGCAAAACCGTCCATATCCATAACATTTTCATCATCCTTATTCTTCATAATCAGCTCTCCTGTATCGTTAATTTACGATATACGATTTAAATAATCCATGTCAAGCTTTTTTGTTTGTTCCGCTTGCTTACAGATCCTTTTCTGTGTGATAAATAGTTTCCAATCGGAAATGGCTCTTTTGTGCGATTTCTGTGTCAATCTGCGGGATTTCTTGTGCGACATACAATGCGTATGCCTCCGCGCAATCCCTTGATTTCCTTGAGCTTGCCCAAAATTGCCTATTTTCGAATTGGAAACTCAAGAGCGATACCGGAGAAGTTGATCGGGAGAAGAACCATAAATATATGCAGGAAAAACTATTAATCATTCATCAGGGAGCACTGGGCGACATTGTCTCCATCTTTCCGGCCATAATAAGGCTTAAGGAAAAATTCGGCAGAATTGACGCCATATGCAAAAAAAGCATCGGCGAATTGGCATCTTCACTTAAATTAATAGATAAATTCTATCCTGTTGAAGCAGCATTTTTTTCATCCGTTTTTTCCGGCAAAGCGGATCCGCGCATCGCAGATATTTTCAGGTC
>JAABQB010000017.1 GCA_011391695.1 Desulfobacteraceae bacterium
ATGACACTAGATGGAAAAAAGATTTCAGTTGTCAGTTGTCAGGGATCAGGGATCAGTAAAAGGCCGGACATCGGACATCGAATGTGGGAAAACAGGAGACAGTAGTCAGTTGCCAGTTATCAGTTAAAAGCCGGGCATCGAAGATCGAACATCGTACATCGAATGTGGGAAAACAGGATATACAGAATGGTTTGACAAACAAAAACAAAAGCTTATTTGACAGGAATTATTGGAATTTTTCTAATTCTGATTGATTTGCTGGTAACTGTTACCATTGCTCCGGATTCCAATTGTATCTGAATTCTTGGCCATATAGTCCAAATCAAGTTCGCTAATTCCTGGCCTTTTAGCCCTTCAAGCCGAATTCGTATCACCGAAGGTTCTTCTGCATTTTGCACCGCCAAAAGAGCATGAAAATCTGCGTCCAGAGTAATGATCACTCTTTTTTCAAGCCGGGCATAAGCCAATATCTCCTGATCAGAAGCTCGACTCAATCCTATGTCACCCGTGTGCAATGCATCCCACCCTTTATCGCGCAGAATAATTGCTGCCGTTCGTGGAAGACCTTGATCAAGCAAAATCCGGTTCAAGCAGCCTCCAGCGGAATAATTTGGCTGTCAAGATTTCTTGCGGCAAAAGCAAGTGCCTGATAAACATCTTCTTTTTCCAATTCAGGGTACTCAGTATGGAGATCCTCCCATTCCGGATATAGCGCTATCGCCTCCACAACTCTTTTAACAGTCAGTCGCAAATTACGCAAACAGGGCTGTCCGTTCATAACTTGCGGATCAATGGTAATTCTGTCAAATCTGATATCCATATATCCTCCTTTGATCTTTACAGAGAGACCTGCATAACAGCCTCGGGCTGCATAGATCTCATGGGATCAACATTGTGCGAATTTATTGATAACTATAGAGCCAATTCCAAAAGTCTCACCCTCCCCTTAATCCCCTCCCATCAAGGGAGGGGAAACATAATTGTGCAATTGTCTCTATATTATACATAATTTTTGTATTTATTTTCATTTTAATTGATTTTTGTCAAAGGCTATTTGAAAAAACCGGAGGCATATTGGCTGGTTCAGACGCGTTATGCGCCGAGTATCTCATTTAAACCTTCAACTATCTGGATCAATTCTTCAGCCGATACCATCCCTATTTTCTGTCCCAGCCGTTCAATGGAAAGTGTTCTGATTTGGCTTATTTTGACCCATGATTTCTTTGGAAGTTGCGGATCCGACAATTCAAAAGTCAAAGGAAAACCAGCCTGTTGTGGCTGGCTAGTCAAGGCGACCGCTATCACTGTACCGGACCGCTCATTGAACACATCTTGACTGATAACCAACACCGGGCGTTGACCGGCTTGTTCCTTGCCCCTGACAGGGTTAAGGTCGGCCCAAATAATTTCGCCTCTCAGTATTCGGGCCATTCTCCCGCCTCAACCGACAAGCCTTCCTCAGCCATGGTTTGCTCGAAATTTCTGTCCAGTTTAGCGCACTCCCTTGCCAGCCGGCTTCGTTCCAATCGTGCCAATTTTTCGCTCACCGCTTCCTGAATGGCTCGGCTTCGGTTTTCGAATATCCGGTTTTTCACCAGTCGATCCAATCGCTTGAGCAGATTTTCATCTAACGTTATAGCCACTTTTGTCGTGCTCATTTTTTATCACCTCTGGTATTACTCATTATCATACCTTTTTCGTTTTTGTCAACCGCTTGATTGCACCTAAATTATGACCACCTTTCCCAACTGTCTAAAGACACTGTTAAAAAAGTTATCTGACAGGATATTGTCAGTTGTCAGGGGTCAGGGATCAGGGGTCAGTTAAAAGCCGTACATCGAAGATCGTACATCGTACATCGTTACCAGGGATCAGTTAAAAGCCGGGCATCGAAGACTGTTACCAGGGGTCAGTTGTCAGGGGTCAGTCAAAAGCCATAGAGAATCAAAAGGTTATTTGACAGGATTCACAGGATCAACAGGATAATTTATCAGTCCGCTCCGGAAGAGCGGCCCGAAACTTTCATCCGCTTCGCGGAGAGTTATACGGGCAGACAACAATCATGTCCATCCTGTTGATCCTGTCTAAAAATTCTCTTTTTTATTTAAAAGCTTATCCGACAGGAGGTTATCAGGGATCAGGGATCAGTTGTCAGTTGTCAGGGATCAGTTGTCAGGGATCAGTGATCAGTGATCAGTTGTCAGGGATCAGTTGCCACCTGTAAACTGTCGGCTGATTCCTGACTGCTGATCCTTGGACCCTTGAATCCTTGAACCCTTTTTTTCCCCTACAATATCAGCCTCTGGGGGTCACATCTTTCTCTTAAAATTTTCAGCTCTCCCGGTGTCGGGGGAGCCACCTCTTTTGCGCGTGAAACATCAATTCCAAATCCCATGTTATCAAGGATCTTCTGCGGATTTATGCCGGGGAAATATCCCGTGAGATACATCTCCTTTGTCAGGTCATCAAAACCCATTGTTGCCATGTTTGTAATAACGAACATCGGCCCGCCCTCCGGGAGGCCTGCTCTCTTCCTTCCATCCGGCCCGTCCAGGTAACCCGGGCTTGTCAGGTAGTCGAGCTTCGTAACAAACTTCCGTTTTTCATGCTGCATGAAGGTTATGGTTCTGTTCACGAACGAAGCCACATCGCATGCGCCGCCACTGCCTGAAAATCTGACTTTCGGCCTGAAATAATCGCCGATACAGGTTGAATTCAGGTTGCCGTATTTATCGATCTGGGCTGCTCCCATAATGCCGATGACTCTTGGCCCCGTGAACCGGTTCTGCATTGCGGCAAATGAATCAGCAAGGCTTCCGTTGACGGATGTACGGAACATCACACGGGAATCCGAAACTGCCATGGGAACCTCTTCGAGCAGGGAATCAACTGCGCCTGTTTCAAAAAAAATAAAGCTCCCGGGGGCGCAGATATGCTTTGCCGCCATGGCTGCCACCATGGATATGCCGGTACCGCAGAATACTATATCGCCGTCCTTGATCTCCCTTGCCGCCGCTATGGTCATGAGTTCCTTTTGTGTGTAATCCGGCATATACTTTTCTTCCCTTTATCTTATGAGCTTTGAATATCTCCTGTTAAAGCTTGATGCTTTCGTAAAAAGTCAGGATCTCACACCAAGCCACAAAGATCACAAAGTTAACATGTTAATATTAAATGAATTTATTCTTCGTGTTCTTAGTGCCTTTGTGAGAAAATATAGTTCTTTCGAGGCCATCTAACCTGGCAGGAGTAATGTAAACATCTTTACATCAAACTTCGATGTACGATGTACGAATTTCGATGTACGATATTCGATCTTCGATGTTCGGCTTTTAACTGATAACTGGCAACTGACTACTGTCTCCTGTTTCCCTACATTCGATGTACGATGTACGATCTTCGATGTACGGCTCTTCTCATCTTCTGTCCAGCCCGACTGCATAACCTGTCCGCGGATCCGCCTTTACGGCATCAAGCGCGGCTTTGCCTCTTAAATTGAGCAGTTCGCTGTGATTTTTTACGCCGTACACAAACCGGTCGAGATATCCCCGGAAGAGGCTCTCGTCTTCGGCATATTTCCGGTACTCGTTCAGATAGGCCGGATCATAATCATAGTAACGGTAACAGGCTGTCGGATACGCGCCGAACGGAACATGAACCACGGCAGCTACACAAAATGGCGGAATCTGGTTGCTGTCCGGATTTTCCTTGAGGCTGTCGTCTTCGATCAGCTCCTCGCAGGTCACAATGACATGCCTGGAAGATTTGGCCTGTTCAACGTCGGAAAACGTCAACCCTTCGATGCGGGCGGTTCCCTGCAGGCTTGCCTTCTGCGCGTGGATAAATGTGACATCTGTGGTTATGGCCGGAACAAGAACAACTTTCGGAGTGTCTCCCCAGTTTCCAAACGGATTATCCATCACCAGAAGCTTTTGATCCGGAATTCTTTCATCCGATTTCCGGAGGCTTTCAGAAAAGCCCCATTTATTAATTATATCGGTTCCAAGGGAAGAGCGGGTCGGCAGAAAAGGAATTCCCATCGCACCGGCCATAAAACGGAGCGTCATCTGGTAATTCGAATAATCCTCCACAACAAGAGTGCCGTCCTGAACCGCTTTTTTAAACCGGATACAGGTAGGGGCAAACCTCCCATTACCGCCATAGGCAATTTCAAGTCTTGCCACACAGCCTGCACCTACAAGCTCATCCACACCCTGCCCGTTGGAGTGCGCATAAAGATGTATATTTCTTATCTTTTGACGGATAATCTCGTAAACGGCAGCCATCGGATTCCGGTTTACCGTGAAACCGCCGACAGACATATGGCAGCCGTCGGAGACGTACATCCGGACTGCATCATTTAAGGTCATCACCTTGTTTGAATCCGAATGCATAAAAAACTCCATTATCCGTCACACCCGACAGACTCATAAAAAGATAATTTTTCACACGAAGTCACAAAGTCACGAAGAAAGGCCTTTTGAAAACATTCAGGTTGTTCTTTGTGTTCTCCGTGATCTTTGTGTGAGTATAGCTTTTTACGAAGCCGTCAAGGCTGACAAAAATTTTTTATCTGTTTTACCACGCAACTCTGCATATCCTCCGTAAGTTCCGGGTATATCGGAAGAGCTATCGTACTTGCGGCAGCATGCTCGGAAACCGGCATATCCCCGTTTCTGTAACCAAGATACGCAAAACATTCCTGGAGATGAAGAGGAACAGGGTAGTAAATCTCTGTGCCAATCCCTGCATCGGTCAAATGATTTCTGAGTTCGTCCCTCTTTTCCGAAACCTGTATGACGAACTGGTTATATATGTGGCGGCTCTCCCTTTCCTCGGGAAGCGTGATGTTTTCCGAAAGACCGGCTTCATTAAATAGCCTCCTGTATGTTTGAGCGTTCTTCTGCCTCGCCCTTGTCCACCCGTCAAGATACTTCAGCTTTACGGAAACAATCGCGGCCTGGAGCGCGTCAAGCCTGAAGTTGCCTCCGATATATTTGTGATAGTATTTGGGATGTGAACCGTGAGCCCTCAGAATATCGAGTTTCTCATAAAAGGTTTCCGCATTGGCAGTCACAATTCCGCCATCTCCGAATGCGCCAAGATTTTTTGAAGGGAAAAAGGAAAAACATCCGAAATGACCCATGGAACCTGCGCGCCTCCCTTTGTATTCGGAGCCGATTGCCTGGGCGGCATCCTCAATAATCAGGAGATTAAACTTTTTCGAAAGCTCAAGAAGAGGATCCATATCGGCGCACTGACCGTAGAGATGAACCGGCATTATTGCTTTCAGGGCAGAGCGCTCAGAGGCATTCATGGAACATACGGCTTCCGATATTTTTTCAGGAGAAATATTGTAAGTATCCGGATCGATATCAACAAACACCGGCTTTGCTCCGACGCGGGCGATTGATCCCGCTGTCGCAAAAAAAGTGTATGGAGAAGTTATGACGCTGTCTCCGGGTCCTATTCCCGCGGCCATGAGTGAAATAATAAGCGCGTCCGTTCCCGACGAAACTCCAATGGCATGCTTTACGGAACAGTAAGCGGCTACCTCCTGCTCCAGTTTTTTTACATGCGGCCCGAGTATGAAATACTGGCTCTCAAAAATTTCGCCAGTTACGGCAAGAATTTCATCTTTTATCGTTTTATACTGACCTTTCAAATCAAGAAGGGGGACTTTCATGGTTTCTGGTTCCTGGTCTTTGGTTTCTGGTTACTGGTTACTGATCACTGTTTCCGCTTCAGCCTTTTTTCACTGTTCACTATTCACTTTTCACTATTCACTGATCACTGGCTACTGATCCCTGGCTACCGATCACTGGCTACTGATCCCTGACCCCTGATCACTGACCCCTGATCCCTGATCATTTCCCCGTCTCCACACATATAACTTCGGCAGGATCATCTCCGGAATTCAAAATGGGAGTAACTCCCTTTCGAGAAATTAAAACCGCCTTCCCTCTCCCGAGCGCCCTTAATCCGCTGCCCGAGTCCGCCTTTACCGTCCCGCTCACTACAACAAGCTGCTTTATTAAGGCGGGCGAATTTTTCATCCTGTACAATGAACCGGGATATATGAGAAGGCTTGTGACCTTAAAATCATTTTTTTGCTCAAGCAGGGTAATGCTTCCCCACGGATAATGGATTGTCCTGTGCTGCTGGTATTCCTTCCTTTTATTCTGTTTGAGCCTCGCGACAATGTTTTTGACATCTCTGCTGTTTTCAATATCCGAAATAAAAACGGAATCGGGAGTGTCAACTACAACCATGCTGTCAAGCCGGTTTACGGCTATAAGCCTCTGGCGTCCCATTATGAAGCAGTTTGTGGTTTTTTCTGCCACAACATCTCCGTCTATGACATTATTATTTTTGTCCCTGGGGAGAAAGTCATAAAGCGATTTCCATGATCCGATATCACTCCATCCGAAATCGGAAGGCAGCACCACCCCTTTTTTCGTATTCTCCATTATTGCGACATCTATTGATATGTTATCCAGCTTTTCATACCTTTTTTTCGTAAGAAGGCTCTTTTTCGCACTAATCTCCACCATAATGTCAAGAAGAGCCGGCTGAAATTTTCTGAACTCTTCAAGCATCACGGCAGCCCTGAAGGCAAACATGCCGCTGTTCCAGTAAAAATTGCCTGCTTCGAGATACCGTTTTGCGCTTTTTTTATCCGGCTTTTCAACGAATCTTTTTATCATGCAGGCTCCGGATGAGACTTCCCGGCCTCCCTCTATGTAGCCGTATCCGGTTTCCGGATAATGAGGCTTTATCCCGAATGTCACTATATGATTTTCTTCCGCCAGTTTTATGGCGGATTTGAGCTTGTCGTGAAAAAGTTTGATATTCCTGATTACATGATCTGCCGGAAAGATGCAGAGAACGGCGTCTTCTTCTTTTTTCAGGATATCAAGGATGGCAAGCAGAACGGCCGGGGCGGTGTTTCGCCCGCACGGCTCGCAGATGATCTTCCCGTCCGGATTAATACCGATTCCATTCATATGCCTTGCCGTTTCATGGAAATGTTCTTTCGCGCACACTATTCTGACCCTGTTTACATCAAGAACAGGCTCAAGCCTCTTTACGGTGCTCTGGACAAGGGAATGATCTCCGATAAACTTTACAAGCTGCTTGGGATAAAGCTCCCTTGAAACAGGCCAGAGACGGGTGCCGGTTCCTCCCGCAAGAAGGACAGGATAGACATTATGCTTTGCTTTTGACATGTTCCGTGTATCCCTTCCCGTTTTTTCTTTTATGATTGTTGTTTGCCTGATAGGAGCGCCCGGCGGGCATGCAGACAGTTTCAACCGCGCCGTAACCCAGAAGCTCCTTGACTTCCCTTCTGAGCAGAGAGCCCGCCTTGATCCTGATTGTATCGGGAAGAGCTACTATCACATCCGTTTTCCCCGGATCTCTTAAATGAATGAAACCGGGGCTTGCACCGGGGTATTTCATAAAAATATTGTTAAGCTTTATCAGGGAATCCCTGTCGGATCTCTTTATATCGATATTGAAATGGACTTCGTCCGTCCATGTCTCTTCCGCTTTCTCAAAAAGAACAATCGTATCGGCAAGGACTTTGAGTGATTTTTCATCCTTCTGCACCTTTCCCTGGATGATAACAGGATTCTCGCCGGCAAGAAGACTGCTCACCGAATCGTAAACGGAAGGGAAAACGGTTGTTTCAATGGCGCCGTTCATGTCTTCCGTAACGACATATGCCATGGAATCCCCTTTCCTTGTCTTGATGATTTTCGAGTTTATGATGATTCCGCCGAATCTTGCTATTTCACCGTCTTTCATCTCTTTAATAGAAAGGGAATCGGTGTTCGTATATCTCGCAAGCAGTTCTTCATATTTGTTCAGCGGGTGCCCCGTGATATAAAAACCGAGATATTCCTTTTCGAAGGCAAGGAGTTCCTTTTCATCCCATTCATCGATTTCAGGCATCAGCGGAATATCTGGATGAACTTCATTCTCTTTCGGAGCCCCGAAGAGTCCGATCTGGGGGCTGTTTTTTTCCCTCTGAACCCTCTGTCCGTATTCAACGGCATCATCAAGGGAAGCCGTCATCCTTGAACGGTAGTCTCCCGTTGAATCGAAGGCGCCGCACTTTATGAGGCTCTCTATTACGCGCTTGTTTACTTTTTTCGAGTCAACCCGCTCGCAAAAGTCAAAAATGGAAGAGAATTTTTTCTCTTTTCTTGCTTCGATAACCGCCTCGATGGCGCCCTCCCCGACATTTTTTACCGCAACGAGACCGAATCTTATCTTCTGCCCGCTTACGGAAAATTCCCTCTCGCTTTCATTTATATCAGGAGGAAGAATCTGTATCCCCTGACTGCCGCATTCCGCAATGTACTTGACCACGCTGTCGGTTGAGTTCATTTCACTTGTAAGAAGCGAGGCCATTAACTCAACAGGATAGTGCGCCTTCAGATATGCCGTCCGGTAAGCAATAAGGGCATATGCAGCGCTGTGTGACTTGTTGAATCCGTAACCGCCGAATTTGTCTATCAGGGAAAAAAGCCTGTCGGCCTCTTCTTTCAAAACACCGTTTGCCGTAGCCCCGTTTACGAACCTCTCTCTCTGGGAGGCCATAATCTCCGTGATCTTCTTGCCCATTGCCTTGCGAAGATCGTCCGCTTCAGCCATGGAATATCCGGCAAGCACGCTCGCAATCTTCATTACCTGTTCCTGATATACGATAACTCCGTAAGTCTCCTTCAGGATAGGCTCAAGCTGGGGGACGGAATATTCCACCGATTTCCTGCCGTGTTTTCTCTCCACATAATCATCTATCATCCCGCTCTCAATGGGACCGGGCCTGTAAAGGGCAACAAGAGCCGTAATATCTTCAAAGTTTTCGGGCATAACCCTTTTGAGCAGATCCTTCATCCCCTTGCTTTCAAGCTGAAACACCCCCGTGGTATCTCCAGCCGATAGAAGCCGGTACGTCTGTTCATCATCAAGTCTGAGGTTCCCAATATCGGGAGGATTTTTACCCTGTCCTGAGATAAGGGAGAGGGCTTTTTCTATAACTGTGAGGTTGCGAAGCCCCAGGAAATCGAATTTGACAAGACCGATCTTTTCAACCCTTTTCATATCGAACTGGGTTACAAACTCACCATTTTTGCCCCTGTACAGAGGGAGATACTCTTCAAGGGGTTTGTCAGCAATTACGACTCCTGCCGCGTGTGTTGATGCGTGGCGGGGAAGCCCTTCAAGCGTCCTGCAGATGCTTATCAGCTCAGCAATATCAGGCCTGTTTTCAGCCAGCTCCTCAATTCTAGGCTCCTGCTTCAAGGCATCATCCAGGCTTATCTTCAATACATCGGGAACCAGTTTGGCTATTTCATCAACTTCACGCAGGGGTATATCAAGCGCTCGTCCGACATCCCTTATGACGGCTCTCGGTTTCATTGAACCGAAGGTGGTAATCTGCGCGACCCTCTCTTCACCATATTTATCAACAACATATTTTAAAACCTTCTCACGGCCGTTTATGCAGAAATCGACATCTATATCAGGCATGCTCTTTCTGGCGGGGTTCAGAAAGCGTTCAAAGATGAGTCCGTGTTCAATCGGGTCAAGGTCTGTAATTCCGAGGGAATATGCCACAAGGCTTCCCGCGGCAGAACCTCGTCCGGGACCGACAGGAATATTGTTTTCCTTCGCATAACTTATGAAGTCGGCGACAATGAGAAAATAGCCCGAAAAACCCATCGATGTCAGAACGTTCATTTCATGTTCAAGACGCTCCCGGTACATTTTTTCATCCACAGCCGGATTTTTCGCTTTTATTTTTATAAGAGTCTTTTCAAATCCCTCTTTTACCCTGATGCCGAGAAGCTCTTCTTCCGTCTGCCCCGGTGAAGTATTAAACCTGGGGAAATGATAGGAGTGCAGATCCATCTCAAGGTTACATCTTTTTGCTATATGCACGGTATTTTCGACTGCGTCGGGTGTCGAAGCGAAAAAAGAGGCCATCTCTTCACCCGACTTGAAATAGAGCTGATCCGTTTCGAATTTAAAGTGAGAAGGATCTTTTATGGTTTTTCCCGTCTGGATGCAAAGGAGAAGCTCATGGGCGCGCGCATCCTCCTTTTCAAGATAATGGCAGTCGTTTGATGCGACAAGAGGAATTGAAAGCCTTCTGCTCATATCGATCAGGGCTTCGTTTATCTTTTTCTGGGCCGCCAATCCGTTGTTCTGCAGTTCGAGAAAGAAATTATCTCCACCGAAAAGATCAAGGTAGCGGCATGCCGCTTCATCCGCTTCCACCGATTTCCCTTCACCTATCAGTGTCGGTATTTCACCGTGAAGGCATGCCGAAAGGGCGATAATTCCACTGCTGTATTCGGAAAGGAGATCCCTGTCTATGCGGGGCTTATAGTAAAAACCTTTTAAGTGAGCTATTGAAACAAGCTTGCACAGGTTTGCGTAACCTTCATTGTTTTCAGCCAGAAGAACAAGATGGGAAAGCCCCCTGTTGTCCTGGGGAGTTTTGTCGGTAAGCTTTCGCGGGGCAAGATAGCACTCACAGCCTATTATAGGTTTAATATCCGCCTCAAGAGCCTTAAGATAAAATTCGAGGGCTCCGTACATGGTTCCATGGTCGGTTATGGCCACAGAATCCATTCTGAAATCGCGCACACGGTCAAGAAGATGGTTAATTCTTATTGCACCGTCAAGAAGACTGTATTGGGTATGCACGTGAAGATGGACAAAAGAAGGAAATGTATCCGGCATCTTTTATATGACCTGATGGTTTACATGATATCCGAATATCGGACATCGAATGTTGAAGATCGAATTTCACTCATTGAATCTATAAATATAGGGATCAGGGGCCAGGGGTCGGGATAAAAACCTTATCCCTGATCCCTGACTACCGGTCCCTGATCAGTCAAGCCTGTAGTTGGGAGCTTCCTTGGTGATTATTACATCATGAACGTGACTTTCACGCAACCCGGCAGCTGTTATTCGAACGAACCTCGCCTTTTCCCTCAACTCTTTTATCGTCCGGCAACCGACGTATCCCATTCCGGCTTTCAGCCCTCCGACAAGCTGCAGGATATTCGATGAGAGTGTCCCCTTGTACGGAACGCGTCCCACAATTCCTTCGGGAACCAGCTTGTCTTCTTCAGTCTGATCTCCCAGGTAGTACCTGTCCCTGCTTCCTGCTTTCATTGCCTCAATGGAGCCCATGCCCCTGTAAACCTTGTAGCTGCGACCCTGAAAAAAGATTGACTCTCCGGGGCTCTCGTCTGTTCCGGCGAACAATCCGCCTATCATGACTACATGGGCTCCCGAACCGATCGCCTTGGTGAGATCCCCTGAAAACTTTATTCCTCCGTCGGCAATCAGCGGCACGCCTGTTTTATCTGAAACTTTCCTGCAGTTCATGATTGCCGTTATCTGAGGCACACCTGCGCCGGCTACTATGCGGGTTGTGCAGATGGAACCCGGCCCTATGCCGACCTTTACTCCATCGACTCCGGCCTTGACAAGATCGCCGGTTCCCTTTTCGGTTGCGACATTCCCCGCAATAAGTTCCATGTCCTTGAATGCGCTCTTTAAAATCTTGACTGCCTCAATAACATTCTTAGAATGGCCGTGGGAAGTATCAATAACTATAACATCCGCGCCAGCGGCAAGAAGCTTTTCAGCCCGCTCTTCCATATCAGCCCCGACACCCACAGCGGCTCCTACCCTGAGCCTTCCCATCCTGTCTTTGCAGGCATTCGGATATTTTTTAATTTTTTCAATATCTTTTATGGTTATCATGCCTGTAAGACGGCCTTTTTTATCAACAACAAGCAGCTTTTCAATTCTGTGTTTGTGCAGGAGTTTTTTCGATTCCTCCAGCGGAATACCTTCCGATACGGTAACAAGGTTATCCTTTGTCATCACATCTTCTATTTTCCTGTCAAGCCTGGTTTCAAAACGCAAATCCCTGTTTGTGACTATTCCGACAAGCTGATCCCCTTTTGTAACAGGAACACCTGAAATCCTGTACTCCTCCATCAGTTTGAGAACTTCCCACACCTTCTGATCCGGATGAATGGTAACGGGATCCACGATCATGCCGCTTTCAGATTTTTTAACCTTGTCCACTTCCATGGCCTGATTTTTTATACCCATATTACGGTGTATGAAGCCGATACCACCTTCCCGTGCCAGGCTGATGGCAGTCTGGGCTTCGGTAACCGTGTCCATGGCGGCGCTGACAATTGGTATGTTTAATTGAAGGTTCTTTGTCAGATATGTCGTTGTATTGACATCCTTAGGCAAGACATCGGAATAGTTTGGAATAAGCAAGACATCATCAAAAGAATAGGCATCCTCAAGTTCTGCTTTGACCATGAGTTCCTCCCCTGTTAATTCGTTTTTCCCCGTAGTTCGTAATTCGTACTTCGAACTTCAATGTACGATATTCGATGTTCGATGTACGATATTCGGCTTTTTACATTCTATCATATTGAATTTATTGCACAGCAAAATGAATGCCGGATCCAAAAGTGACTAATGCAGACGCTCAAATTTTTATATCCGAATAGCAGAAGGGGCTTTCTTAAGCAATCATTATTTGCCTTTACCTTGACAAGTAAACAGAACACATACTAAAAGAGTCCGTGTTTTTCAGCAATAGAGGGAGTTTTGGAATAATTTTATTCTTAACAGGTTATCGTTCAAATTATGCTGATCGAAATAAACCCGGATAATCCGCAACTACGCCTGATCAGGAAGGTCTCTGAAGTCCTTATCAAGAAGGATGGTATTATCGCCTATCCGACGGACACTTTCTATGGAATAGGCTGTGACATAATGAACAAAAAGGCGATTGAAAAAATATACCTTCTCAAACAGAGGGATAAGAACAGGCCTTTCAGCTTCATATGCTCAGGGCTTAAAAATATCAGTGATTACGCCAAAGTATCAAACTACGCCTACAAGACAATGAAGCGTCTTCTCCCCGGACCATATACCTTCATTCTTGAAGGTTCGAAACTTGTTCCGAAGATAATGCTGACAAACCGCAAAACGGCAGGGATAAGGGTGCCGAACAATAAAATATGTCTTGCGCTTGTTGAAGAGATCGGGAATCCAATAATAACAACAAGCGCCACAATGCCTGACGGCACTGTTTTTGATAATCCTTCCCTGATCCATGACTACTTCGGCTCAAGAATCGATGTTGTAATAGACGGGGGTCCGGTTCCTGGTCAACCATCAAGCGTTGTTTCACTGATCGATGATATTCCTCAAATAATCAGGGAAGGTATCGGAGATATAACTCTTCTTTGAAAACAGAATATCGTACATCGAATTTCGAAGTACGATATACGATATTCGATGTACGAACTTCGATGTACGGTTTTTATGCGAGGTATCAAATAGGGGATTTTAGAATATAACCGACATGAAATTCCGGGTTTGCGACGCGGTTGACTATTTTCATGATGGAAGATTCGATTAAATAATCCAGGAATGAAATATCTGCTTTTCTTGAATAAACCGCGGATATCTTACCTTTAATTCCTCCCATCCTGCCGGCCCACTCGATTGCATCTTCAATATTTCCAAGACGGTCAACAAGACCCAGTGATTTGGCATCTTCACCTGTAATAATCCGTCCGTCCGCGACAGATCTTACTTTTGCCGGATCCATCTTGCGCCCCTCCGCAACGGCGGCAACAAACTGCCTGTGCGTACTGTCCACAAAATCCTGAAGCAGCTTTTTTTCTCTTTCAGTCATTTTGCGGACGGGAGATCCCATGTCTTTGAACTCCCCGCTTTTAACAATAACCGGGTACAAACCGATCTTCTGCAAAATCTCTTCAAAATTTGTATATCCTATTATAACACCTATGCTCCCGGTTATTGTGCCGGGATTTGCCATTATACCGTCCGTACCGGCCGCCACGTAATATCCCCCGGATGCCGCTACAGCGCCCATGGATGCAATAATTTTCTTTTCCACGACCGTTTTTCTGACTTCCCTGTATATTTCCTGAGCAGGTCCCACGACACCCCCCGGCGAATCTATTCTTAGAACTATCGCCTTGATGGAATCGTCCTCCCGGTATTTCCTGATATTGCGGATTGTATCCCCGGCATCAGTAATTATGCCCGATATCTCAACTACCCCGACTTTCTCCCCCATATTAAAATCGGATTCCCGTGTTCCAAGAAAAATAAGCGTGGAGATACCTATGATCGCGGCAGCAAATATAGAAGAAGATACAAGAATGAAAAACAGATATGGATGCCTTCGTGAAAACATTTTTCTCTCCGAATAAAAACAGTAGGCTGTAGGCTTTTAGCCTATAGACTATTAGCCTACAGCCTAAACACCTGCAGCCTATCCACCTGAGCAGCTACCAGGAAATATTATTCCCCGTTTAATTTTTCCTGGAGATTTTCCCGCAGCATTTCTCCGAAAGTAGAAGTGGCAGGCTTCATGTTGTTGATATATTCCGTCAGGATACCCTGTTCATCATCCAACTGAAGGCGTTTTATGGAAAGACCGATTCTTCTTTCAACGCTGTTAATGTTCATAACCTTCGCGGTCAAGGCATCCCCGACATTGAATTTTCCAACCGGTGTTTTGATCTTCTCCTTGCTGATTTCGGAAACATGCACCAGCCCCTCAATTCCTTCCTCAAGCTCGACAAAAATCCCGAAATCTGTGACATTCGTTATCGTCCCGGTTATCTCTTTTCCTACTTTGTAACGATCACTCACTGTTTCCCAGGGATCTTTCTGAAGCTGCTTGATTCCCAGGGAGAATCTTTCGTTTTCCTTCTCGATTGCAAGCACTATGGCCTGTATCACATCCCCTTTTTTATAAAGCTCCGAAGGATGCTTTATGCGCTTTGTCCAGGAGATATCTGATATATGAACAAGGCCGTCAATGCCTTCATCAATTCCCACAAAAATTCCGAAATCGGTTATATTTTTAACTTTTCCTTCTATTGTTGTTCCAACAGGATAATTTTCACTTATCACATCCCATGGATTCGGAACCACCTGCTTTACGCCAAGAGAAATTCGCCTGTTTTCGGGTTTAATATCAAGAACAATCGCTTCGATAGCCTCTCCGACAGACACGACTTTGGAAGGATGGCGGATCTTGCGTGTCCACGACATTTCGGAAACATGGATAAGGCCTTCGATACCCTCCTCCAGTTCGACAAAAGCGCCGTAATCGGTAAGGCTTACCACTTTGCCTGTTACCCGGGAACCGATTGCATATTTTTCAGAAGCAGTCAGCCATGGGTCGCCCGTCAGCTGTTTCATTCCGAGTGAGACTCTTTCCTTCTCGTGATCAATGCTGAGGATCTTGACTTTTATCCTGTCACCGACCGCAAACATTTCAGCGGGATGCTTGACCCTGCCCCACGAAATATCCGTTATATGAAGAAGTCCGTCCACACCGCCAAGGTCAACGAATACACCGTACTCGGTAATATTTTTAACAAATCCTTCGATAACTTTATTTTCATGAATTGCCGAAAGGGTGGCGGATCTTTTGGACTCGCGATCCTGCTCAAGAATGGCTCTTCTGGAAAGGACAACGTTGCTCCTTTTCCGGTTGTATTTTAATATCTTGAAAGTAAACGTCTTGCCTACAAGTTCATCGAGGTTTCTTATCGGCCGCAGATCCGCCTGCGAACCGGGCAGGAATGCCTGAACTCCGATATCAACAGAAAAACCGCCCTTAACACGGCTCAATATTACGCCATCGACGACCCCGTCATCGTCATGAGCCTTCTTTATGTCATCCCAGACTTTGACCTTCTCGGCTTTTTCTTTGGAAAGGACGACACGCTCTTCCTCGTCATCCCACCATTCCACCATAACTTCAACCGTGTCATCAATTTTGGCGGTTATGTTGCCGTTTTCTTCCCTGAATTCGTTAATCCTAATCTGTCCTTCAGATTTATAGCCAATATCAACAAGAACATAATCCTTGTCTATCGATATTATTCTGCCTGTAACAACTTCTCCCTCCTGAAAACGTTTAAAGCTCTCGTCGTACATGCCCATCAGCTCTTCCATGCTGTCATTACGGCCTTTTACATCTTCAGATAATTTAACTTCCGATGACTCAGGTTTTAATACAGCATCATGCAGCTTGTCATTCACGGACTCTTTCATCGCTTCAGAATCGGACAAACCTTTTTGTGTTGGATTCTCGTTTGTATCGCCTTTAACCAGATTTTCCATGAAAAGAAAGTACCCCCTTGCCTATTTGATCGCTATCCCTTAGATATATAGCTTCTTGTAACTTGGGTTCAGTATCAGACTATTTTTTAAAAGACAATCTTATTTTTTGGCTCTTCTCCCAATTAGTTGAGTGAAAGGGGTCCAGGATTCGAGGATTCAAGGGTTCAAGTGTTCAAGTATTTGTTTTCTAATGATTTTATCTTCTGATTTTATCTTCGGCTTTCAGCATCCTCTCAACCTCCCCGATATCTCTTGCGAAGTTCTGACGAGCTTGAATCCTTGAACCCATTTCATCATTGCATTATATGCTTCTGAACGTGGGATAACATAAGATTGACAACAGATTCTGCATCAAGGTCGGTTGAATCTATTCTAATGGCATCTTCGGCGGGCTTGAGAGGAGCAAGAGTCCTGGTGCTGTCATTTTCATCACGGCACCTGATATCTCTTTCAATTTCTTCTATAGCAGGAGAATCCCTTTTATCCGATAGTTCCTTATATCTCCTTATTGCCCTGGTTCTTACAGAGGCATTCAGATAAAATTTTATATCTGCTCCGGGAAACACAACAGTTCCCATGTCGCGTCCCTCGAAAACAGCCTTTTTTTCCTTTCCAAGCTCTCTTTGAAGTGAAAGAAGGTATTTTCTCACAACCGGCCGCGCAGAAACAGCGGAAGCAAGCATTGATATCTCCGGCGTCCTGATCTCACCATTAATATCAGTCCCGTTTGAAAAAAGGTGAAGGCCATCCGTGTCATGAACGAATTCAAACCTTAGAGAGCCGCAAAGCATCTCGAGGCCCGCATCATCATCATGGCTGATTCCGGCTTTTTCTGCTTCCCGGGCAACGCCCCTGTAAAGAGCTCCGGTATCAATATACTTGTATCCGAGGCGGTCTGACAACATTCTGCTCACAGTTGTTTTCCCGGCTCCCGCAGGACCGTCTATAGTGATAAGAATGGGTTTTCCGCCGGAATCTGACTGGTCTTTCATTAAAAAACCTTTTCAAGAGCCTTTAAAAAACGAACATTCTCTTTCGGTAGTCCGACCGTGACCCTGATATATTCGGGATAGCCATAAGATGTCATTGATCTTATTATGATTCCTTTTTTAAGTAAATTTTCAAAAACATCATCTGCTTTTTCCCCGACATCTATTAAAAAAAAGTTGGCCTGAGTAGTGAAGTGCCTGATGCCCATTCTGTTAAGAGAATCATACATATAATCAAGTCCGTTATGAATCAGGCTGACGGTTTTTCTGAAAAAGGCTTCATCACGGAGGGCAGCGATAGCCCCGGCCTGAGCCAGTGAACTTGCATTAAAAGGGGGCCTGATCCTGTTTAATATGCCCGTTATTTCTTCGGGCATTACGCCATAACCAATCCGGAGCCCGGCAAGTCCATATATTTTGGAGAAAGTCCGGAGAGTAACAACAGGTCGTCCCGAATCGAGATAATCAATGCCCCTGAAGCAGTTATCGTCCCTCACAAACTCTATATATGCCTCATCCACAACAATAATGACGTCCTGAGGAACCTTTTGAAGAAATCTCTCAAAATCACTTTTTGATAAAATCGTTCCTGTCGGATTATTGGGATTGCATATAAAAATCATGCGGGTTCTTTCTGAAATCTTTTCGGCTATACCGTCAAGATCAATTGAAAGCGATTTTAAAGGAACACGCAAAAGCCTTGCACCCGCACTTTTGGCCATTATCCCGTACATGAGAAACGAAGGGTCGGGTATTACAACCTCATCTCCCGGCATAAGAAATGCGCGTGTGAGCAATCCTATAATTTCATCAGAGCCGTTTCCAAGAATGATCTTTCCAGGAAGGACCCCCAGATATTCCGAAAGGCTCATGATAAGATCATGTCCGCGCCCGTCAGGGTAGCGGTTGATACCTGAAATAACTCCTCTAATAGCTTTGACAGCCAAGGGAGAGGGCCCGATGGGATTTTCATTGGAAGCCATTTTTATGGAACCTGAAATACCATATTCCCTTTCAAGCTCTTCAATAGGCTTGCCCGGAACATAAGGCTTTATCGACAGTATATATTCTGGAACTTTTAATCTTCTCATGGCATAACATTCTAATTCTTATTTCAGCCCGAAGCGGCCTGCCTGCCCCTTTCAAGCGCCTTCATATTAAGCGGTATCAATTTTGCCTTGCCGGCAAATTCAGCCTTGACCGATTCCGTCAGAATCTCAAAATCGACCATCATGCTCCGTGCTGCAAAAGCCCCGAGGGCTACGATGTTGGCAGCCTTAACGCTTCCGATTTCATTTGCTATATCGGTTACAGGAACCCGAAGTTCATCGACATCCTTCCTGCCTGAACCGATCTGTACAAGAGAGCTGTTGATCATGATAACACCGCCCGGTTTGACAACCGGAGCAAATTTTTCAAGGGAAGGCCGGTTCATTGCAACAAGATGCTGGGGGTTCCTTACTATCGGGGAACCTATAGGCCTGTCACTTATCACTACCATGCAATATGCCGTTCCGCCGCGCATCTCCGGGCCGTAAGAAGGAATCCATACAACCTCATAACCCTGCTCCATGGCCGCATGAGCCAGGATTTTCGCGCTGAAAAGAATCCCCTGCCCGCCGAAACCTGCAAACATGACTTCACTTTGCATCGGATCCTCCTTCAGCCTTACCCGGATTTTTAAACTCGCCGAGGGAGTAATAAGGAATCAGGGTTTCTTCGGCCCATTTGACGGCTTCAACAGGTGTAAGCCCCCAATTGGTTGGACATGTGCTCACCAGTTCAACAAAGCTGAAACACCTGCCTTCAATCTGATATTCAAAAGCCGTTTTAATAGCTTTTTTTGCCTTGACAATATATTTGGGTTTTATAACCGATTGTCTCGTTATATATGCCGGAGTCTGAAGGCTCGCAAGGAGTTCGGAGACCTTGATGGGCATGCCGACATCTTTTACATCACGGCCAAACGGCGATGTTGTTGTGCGCTGTCCCGGCATTGTTGTCGGAGCCATCTGACCACCGGTCATCCCGTAAACGGCATTATTTATGAAGACGGTTGTGAATTTTTCTCCCCTGTTTGCGGCATGAATTATTTCTCCCATGCCTATACTCGCAAGGTCTCCGTCTCCCTGATAAGTGAAAACGACCAGGTCGGGCCGGACTCTCTTTATTCCTGTTGCCATCGCAGGAGCCCGGCCATGAGCCGCCTCCTGAAAATCGAATGTAAAATAGTTGTAAGCCAGAACAGCGCACCCGACAGGCGCAATCCCAACAGTCCGGCCTCCGATTCCCAGTTCATCGATTACTTCCGCTACGAGCCTGTGGGCAACCCCATGCGTACATCCGGGACAGTAATGACTGTCCATTTCTGAAAGGGCTTCAGGCCTTTTAAATGTTTTTCCCATTACACTTACTCCTTATATATAAATCATCAGATCTCTCTCATATTATCAAGTTATGAAAGATTTGACCTGACGACATCCATTATCTCTTCCGGTGTCGGAACTTCCCCGCCGCACTTTCCATACCACTTTACAGGACATTTGCCGTGCACACACCTTTCAACATCTTCAACCATCTGGCCCATGCTCATCTCGATGCTCAATGCCATGCCGCAGCTCTTTTTTGAAGCTGCCTGAAATACCGCGTCTTCAGGGAAAGGGAACAATGTTTGAGGCCTGATCATACCCACATCAATCCCTTCAGCCTTAAGATTGTCGATAGCCGTCCTGCAGACCCTGCTCATAGTTCCATAGCTGACTATGAGGATCCTGTAGTCGGAATCCGTATTATAAGGCTCAAACCTGACTTCCTCGCGTTTCATCCTCTCGTATTTTTCTTTCAGGATAAGGTTGTTCTCGTTAAGTTTAACAGGGTCAAGAAACAAAGATTTCACAAGATTCCGCTTTTTGCTCTTTCTCGTATCCATCCCGTTCGTGGCCCAGTCATCTTTCTTGCTCGGTTCCGACTTCAGGTTTTCCGGAAACTCGACCGGCTCCATCATCTGCCCGATCAGGCCGTCACCTAAAATCATAACCGGATTACGGTATTTTTCCGCAAGAGGAAATGCCATCATTACCATTTCAACCGCTTCCTGAACGCTCGCCGGCGCCATTACAAGCAATCTGTAATCTCCGTGCCCTCCTCCTTTTGTAGCCTGGAAATAATCCGCCTGGGATGGAAGAATGCCGCCCAGTCCAGGCCCGCCCCTCATGATATTTACAAATACGGCCGGGCACTGCGCTCCGGCAATATAGCTTATTGCTTCACTCATAAGGCTGATACCGGGGCTTGACGAGGTTGTAAAGACCCTTTCACCGCAGGCGGCGGCGCCAAAAATCATATATCCTACAGCAACTTCGCTCTCACCCTGCAAAAAAACGCCGCCGACCTCCGGCATCCTGTGCGAAAGATATTCCGCTACTTCCGACTGCGGGGTAATAGGATAGGCAAAGTAGTTCAGGCAGCCCGCTCTGATACCGGCTTCACCTATTGCTTCGTTTCCCTTCATCAGAATCTTGCCCATGGTTTTCCTCCTATTTCATTTCAGCGGTTTTACCGCTATCTTCTGTTTCGGTAATGCTGATAGCCACATCGGGACACATGATACAGCATGTTGAACAAAAAACACAATCTTCGGGACGTGCCTGATAAGCGGGAAAATAGCCTTTTGAATTTACTTCTCCGGATATTTCGAGAACTTTTCTGGGGCATACGGCAATACACAAACCGCATCCCTTGCATCTGTCTGAATCAATGTAATGTTTATATGCCATTTATACTCCTTGATTAAAGGCGGCCATAACAAGGCAACCGGTATTTTCTCTACAGCGCAGCAGCTTTTTTCCATGGCGGAACGAGCTGTCTGTGCAATTCCAGAACAGGGCATGAGAACCGCTTCATATCGATTTTATCCGAAAGCCGGGAAGAAACGGTAATAAATTCCAGAGGGAGCCCGGTTTCCCCGGACACCTTTGAAACAAAAGCATACCCTTCATATATTACGTCAACAGTTGTTTCATCTATAAGATTCGCATTCCCTATAATGCCGCTTATTGACATCCGGGAAGCTTTTTCGATTTCATTCTTCATTTTCATGCACCCTTTAACTGTATCCGTAAAAGGCCTGAAAGGATTTATGACCTGCAGCATGCGATAACTTTTCCCATCCAAAGCATCGGCAAGCGCGGAAAGAACGGTCGCCCCAACCTTATCTCCCCCGACATCCAGTATAGTGAGCCTGCTGGGCTTTCTGATGAGTCCGGCAACGGCAGGAGTCAAAATGGGAAGGTCGGCCTGAAGGTATTTATCCGGAGGTAATATAATCCCGATCCCGAGTTCTGCAAGCTGCCTTCTTGCCTCTCTGGCACGAAAATAAGGATTAACAAGATCAATATCCGCAACACTTACGTCTATCCCCGCAAGTTTTCTGTTTACCGCAAGATTGATTGAAATCTCTGTTTTGCCGCTCCCGTAATTTCCGACAATTATGACTATTCCTTCAAGCAGGATATCCATTTACACCGACCAAGACGGAAAAACCGGGGAACCCGAATATATGTCTTTAAATTCAATTGATTGCATATTTAAATAACCCATGATATTTACAGATAACTTTGACTTGTATTTTTTAATTATGCTGATGTCAAGAAATTTGATGGACTGGAGATGATCCTAAATATATTAAGGATACCTTGCCTTTCCAAATTTTGATATGATAAAGACAAAGCAAAAGGAGATTCTAAACAGGATGTTTCCAATTTTTACAGGTCTTGAAAATTTTATTGATTCCCCACCGGCTTATATTCGCGATAAACGTCTGGGCCTTCTGTGCAATCCGGCCTCAGTTGACAGGAGTTTTAACCATGCGCGCGAATTGATAAACTTTCGATTACCAGGAAAACTTGCCGCTCTTTATTCCCCCCAGCATGGTTTCTTTTCAGAAAAGCAGGATAACATGATTGAATCTGAAAACATGACTGATCCACTGCTTAATGTTCCTGTTTTCAGTCTTTATGGCAAAACACGCATCCCGACAAAAGAGATGTTTGACCCTGTTGACATACTTATCATAGATCTGCAGGATGTCGGCACACGAGTTTATACATTTATTTACACGATGTCCTACTGCCTTGAAGCCGCAAAAAAATTCGGCAAAAAAGTGGTCATTCTCGACCGGCCTAACCCGATTGGAGGTGAAATCGTTGAAGGCAATTGTCTGTTGCCTGAATTCATTTCATTTGTAGGGCGTTATCCCATACCGATGCGCCACGGCCTCACGATAGGCGAACTGGCCCTCTTGTTCAACGATCATTTCGGAATAGGCTGCGACCTTGAAGTTATTTCCATGAAAGGCTGGAAAAGAAAAATGATTTTCAGCGACACAGGACTTCCCTGGATTCCGCCTTCACCTAACCTTCCGACTCCTGTCTCTGCAATTGTTTATCCGGGCCAGGTTATCTGGGAAGGCACGAATGTGTCGGAAGGGCGAGGCACAACCCAGCCATTTGAAGTTTTTGGAGCCCCGTACATCGACACCGAAAAAATTATTTCGGCTCTGGGCTGCAGCAATTTGCCTGGCGCAATCCTAAGACCCCTGGTATTCGAACCGACATCAAACAAATGGGCCGGAAAACCATGCAGGGGATTCCAGATACACGTCACCAATCCGTATGAATATAAGCCCTTCCTTTCGACACTTAAATTGCTTCAATCAATATTTATCAATCATGCAAAGGACTTCGAATGGAAAGCCCCCCCGTACGAATATGAATTTGAAAAATTACCCGTTGACCTTATCACCGGAAACTCAATTATCCGGATGGCTGTTGAAAACCCTGATCAAATCGAAGATATTGAAAAAACATGGCAATCCGAGCTTGAGGAATATCTTCATATAAGCCGTGAATATTATCTTTATGCCTGATCATCATAACAGAACCGTCAATCATGGAAAATAACAGAATATCGTGGAAAAGGATGATGTTCAAAGACAACAAGGTCTGGCAGGCTTTTTCTCCGGATAACAGCCCTGTTATTAAAAACGGAAAAGTTCTAATCAAATACAATGTGAAACAGGAATACGAATACTGGGTTTATGAAAACAAGCTTGAGCCTGTAGGCAAGCCGGAAACACTTCAAATGAGCGACGATCAAAAACCGGCATTGCCAAAAAAGAAAAAGAAACAAAGCCCCGACAGTTTTCCATCTCCTGACGATAATATCCCCGAAGATGCCATTTCCATTTATACCGACGGCTCATCATCCGGGAATCCCGGCCCATCAGGGATAGGAGTTCTTCTTCGTTTCGGGAAACATGAGAAAGAACTGTCAAGAGACATCGGAATTGCAACCAACAATATCGCGGAGCTTGAGGCAATAAAGGCCGCCCTTCTTGAACTTAAAACTACTAATAAACCCGTAAGAATATTTACAGACAGCACTTACGCTTTAGGCGTCCTGACATTTAACTGGAAGGTAAAAAAAAACGGGGATTTGATAGATTCAATTAAAAAATCGATGAAGAGGTTCAACGACTTGAAACTTATCAAGATCAGGGGCCATGCAGGCCAGGAAGGTAATGAGCGGGCAGATTTTCTTGCAAACAAGGCTGTTAAAAAAAGATAGAAAAAACCTCTTGTTTAATAAAGCCATTCTCAAAAATAATTATTTCTATCCTTTTTTGAGTGATTCGATCTCTTTTTTCAGCTCATCAATCTCATGCTTGTACTTTTCCACTTCGCTCCCCGAAGAACCGGAAAGGATGTTCTCCTTATTCCAGTTTTCTTTCAATTCATCAAATCCGAGATAAATGGCGAGACCCCCGCCCAGGACAAGGGATACAGGAAGAATTCCGGAAATAATCATAAGAAATTCTTCCCACCAGATAACAAGTAGCACTATCCCCAGTGCAGACACAACGGCTCCGCCGATTAAAGCTTTCATATAATGTCATCCTCCCGGTAAAATAAATACCCTGCAACCTTCTGAAATAAGGATTATTATTACTTCAGATATATCATGTTATATTATTTAACTCAAGAGCCAATTTCAAAAGTCTCAAAAATCCCCTCTCCTCTTGCGGGAGAGGGTTAGGGTGAGGTGGAAAAACAATAATTACCAATGAGTTATATATCTCACTCCCCTTAATCCCATCCCATCAAGGGAGGGGAAACATACTTTTGCAATAGACTCTCAAGAAGATTTTCTTTTTCAAATTAAGATATTGCAAAAAAATGAGGTTTTGATAGTCTATAAAGATAAAATTAACACAAAATGAACGGATACCAACTCACTGCATGAATATATTAAAGAGCAAAATAAGGAAATGGATCAACAGGATTCTTCAGGATTCACATAACTATTTTACCTGCCATCTCCCGGGAAATGTAAGTTTTTTTTCATCCAATACTCTGAAACTTTTCTTCTCCGGAATTAAAATCGATTCCGATCAGCTTAACGGGCTGAAAAACATTCCTGAAAACGCAATTGTTATCTATGCCGCTAAATTTAAAAGCCACTTCGAGTTTTTATTCTCCTATACCCGTTACAGTGAAAACAAACTCCCCTTTCCAGAAATCGGTTTCGATTACAAGGTGTTCATTTGGCAGCCTATTCCGCGTGTATTGAGAACATTGCTTTCATATCTTGATTATTTTTTTCAGAACAAGTCGTTTCCCAATCCCTATAAAAGCGGCTACATAAGAGATGAACTTTTAAACGGAAAATCAGCCTTCCTTTCGCTTGTTGAAGGCAAGGCATTTTACAGGCGGTTCGTAAAGTCGGAGACCGATCCTTTATCCTACCTTATTGAATTGCAGAAAATAACCGAAAGGCCGGTGTATATTGTTCCGCAAATCATGTCTTTCGGGAAAAATCCCATGCGGGCGACCCCTTATTTAACAGACATTATATTCGGAACTCCCGATAATCCGGGCAGACTGAGGAAAATAGCAACTCTTTTCAAATATCCGGAAAAAGTAATTGTTGAGATTTCCGAACCGGTTAATCTGAAAAGTTTTCTTGAATCAAAAGAGGTTCAGGAAAGAGGAATCGAACATCAGTCCCTTATTTTAAGGCGGGATCTTCTTCGCCAGTTAAACCGCCACCGCCAGAGCATAATCGGGCCTGTTCTCAAATCAAGAGAAGAGCTTAAAGAGAGCATCCTCACAAATGCACGTTTCCAGGAATTCCTCGATAATTATTCGAAATCCAGGAATATGCCCGCCCAGAATATACGAAAAGAGGTTAATGAATATATTGAAGAAATTGCAGCGAATTATAATATTGCCTTTATAAGAGTATTTGCAGAAATTGTCGGCTGGATCATTAATACCATGTTCGATGGCTACACAGTCAACACTGATGGCCTGAACAAAGTAAAAAACATGTCATTAAAAGGCCCCCTTATATTAATTCCGTGCCATAAAAGTCATATCGATTACCTTATACTTTCTTATCTGCTCTATACCAACAACATGCCCTGCCCCCATATAGCTGCCGGCAAGAACCTCTCTTTCTGGCCTATTGGCCCGCTTTTCAGGAGGGGCGGTGCTTTTTTCATCAGGCGTACTTTCAGAGGGGCAGCCCTGTATTCAAGGGTATTTTCTGAATATATTTCCAAGCTGCTCGGAGAAGGGTTTAACATAGAGTTTTTTATCGAAGGAGGAAGAAGCAGAACCGGCAAGCTTATCCTTCCCAAGCTAGGACTCCTTTCAATCCTTCTTGATGCCTATAAGAAAGGCGCCTGCAAAGACATGATAATAGCCCCCATTTTTATAGGATATGACAGGGTAATTGAAGAAAGCTCGTATTTAGACGAGCTTGAAGGCGCTCAAAAAAAACCTGAAAATTTTTCCCAGGTCATAAAAGCCAGAAAATTTCTGAAGAAAAAATACGGCAAAGTATATATTCAGTTCAATGACCCGATATCTTTAAACGAGTTATTCAATGAAAAAGATATTCAGCTGAAAAGCATGACATCGAAAGATCAGAACGCTTTGTGCCGCAATCTTGGGTACAGGATAATAAACTCAATAAACGATGTTTCCGTTGTTACTCCATTTTCCATTACTGCCTGCTCCGTTCTGAACTGTTCGAGAAAGAGATTTAATTATGATCGCATCATCTTTTCTGTTGATACTTACATGAAATACCTCACTTCACTGGGCGCGAAGCTGTCAGATACGCTCATTTCCGATTTCAAATACGCGATTGAACAGGTTCTCGATTCCTATGTGCAGAGAAAATTTATTGAACCGGTTCAAATGGAAAAGGAGAGCCGCTCAGTTACCAGGGAATTTTCAGTAAATGTTAACAAGCGTCCCGCAATGGAATATTATAAAAACAACTGCATTTCGTTCTTTGTTCCTGCTGCAATAACGGCCCTTGAAATTCTTAATCTGGAATCATTCCAGTTCCAGGCATCCAGCCTTCATTCAGGGTATGATTTTCAGCAAAATTTCTTCAAATATGAGTTTGCGTACGATGTCGACAAAACTCCCGAATACTTTGTCCGCAAAAACATAAAGACATTTATAGATGACGCTATCCTTGTTCCTCACGAAACTCTTCCTGATACGTACAACGTAACATCGGCAGGTTTGAATAAATTGAAGTCATTTTCTATTTTTTTAAAACCCTATTACGAATCATACTATGTAGTTCTTAATTATTTCATGAAAACTTCCCGGAATGAAGCTGACGCCAAGGAACGCATCAAAAAAATTCAAAATATAGGAAACAGGATGTATAAAAGAAATAGAATAGAACGAAATGAAGCTTTATCGAAAGTTTACTATACAAATGCAATTGATTTCTTCAACAACAAGGGAATCAAAAACTCCGAAGAAACGGATAAGATAAAATTCTATGAAGATGCCATTCAGAAATATTTGAGCTTTCTTTAATGGTGAACCCATGAAAGCCCTTATTCTTGCCGCAGGCCTCGGAACCAGACTTCTCCCGTACACTGAACACACACCCAAACCGCTGTTTCCTTTGGGTGGCCGCCCTCTGATAGATATCATAATCAAGGGGCTTGAGGCTTCAGGCTGTGAATCAATAATAATAAACACTCACCACCTGCATAACAGGATAATTGATTTTATAAACTCCTGCAAATACTCTATTCCAGTGATAACACGCCATGAGCCTGTAATTTTAGGAACCGCGGGAGCCATAAAAAATGTGAGCGATTTCTGGAATAACAAACCTTTTATAGTAATAAACAGTGATATCTTTACCGATATTGACCTTCGCGAAGTTTATTCTTTTCATATCAGGCACGGGCACCCGGCAACTCTTGTGTTGACGGATTGCGAAGAATTCAACAATGTGCCGGTTGATGATGACAATTTTATTCTGGGATTTGATAAGAATACGGATCCTTTTCTCGGCCTGGAAACCATTAACGATATTTCCCTTGAATCCCGCCACAGAGATAAAAAGAGATTTGCCTTTACAGGAATTCAGGTCTTGAGCCCTGAAGTTCTTGATTACATTCCGGCAAATAAATTCTCGCACAGCATCGATGTGTACAGGCAGATGCTGGCTTGCGGTAAAAAAATTTATTCTTACCTTCCCCCGAAACACTCATGGAATGATCTTGGAACTCCTGAGAGATATAAAGAAGCGGCAATAGGTGAATTGACTCCCGGGGCATTTAAAGCGGCCTTTCCGGATTGCAATTGCGAGGATGTCAGAATATCAGAACTTAAGGGCGACGGATCCGACAGGAAATGGTTCCGGCTGACCTCAAAAAACAATTCTCTTATAATGGCAGATCATGGCATAAGAAGGACTCTTTCGACAAACGAAACCGACTCATTTATTGCAATCGGCAAACACCTGTATGCAAAAGGACTGCCTGTCCCCGGGATTATCCTTCATGATTCCTTTTCAGGTATCGTTTTTCTTCAAGATCTGGGGGATATTAAACTGCAAAATATTATCATCGATTCCGTAAACCGGAGCGAAATTCTGTCGTGGTATAAAGAGGCTATAGGTATTCTTGCAGAGCTTTCTCTTGCCGGCAAAAAAGGGTTTGACACTTCATGGACATATCAGAGTCCTTATTACAATACTGATCTCATACTCGAAAAGGAATGCAAATATTTTACCGATTCATTTTTAAGGGGCTATCTTAATAAAAAGATTGACTTTGAAGAATTCAAAAATGAATTTGTAAAAATAGCATCAAGGGCTATGGAACACCAGATTACAGGATTCATGCACAGAGACATGCAGTCCCGGAACATCATGGTAAAAGATGGAAAAATGTATTTCATAGATTTTCAGGGTGGACGAATAGGACCGCTTCAATACGACCTTGCTTCACTCCTCATCGATCCATATGTCTCTCTTCCTTCCGGAATGCGTCTGGAACTCCTTGATTATTGCGCCGGAATGATTTCTGCTGCCATTGGAATTGATGCCGATAAGTTCAGCCTTTGTTTCAAATACTGTTCGATAGCCCGAAATTTCCAGATTCTGGGAGCTTTTGGCCACTTAAGCAGGGTTAAGGGAAAAACCTTTTTTGAACAATATATCCCCGCGGCAATTACGACACTCAAAGAAAGCTTCAGACAGCTTGAAAGAAATGAGTTTCCGAAACTGAAAGCGCTTATTGACAACCTGTTGTAATCTGATTGCCCTTCTGATATATAACCCAAAATGATGGACTTGTAAAAAGTCAGGGCCTCACACCAAGCCACAAAGATCACAAAGTTAACATGTGAGCCAATTGCACAAGTTGTCATTCCCGTGCAGACGGGAATCCAGGAATTTTTGCAATATATTGAAAAGACTGGATAGCGCTGTGCTTCACTATGTGCCCCACTTTCGTGGGAATGACAAATTCTTCTCTTTTTAGGACTTTTGCAATTGGCTCATATATTCAAAAATAATGGACTCGTTAAAAGCTGCAAACTATGGAGGTAATTATGAACCGGATAAAAGTCATGGTAAACGGGTTGCCCGGAAACATGGCTGCAAATGTGGCAAGACATGTTTTAGATGACGAACGATTTGAGCTTATCCCTTTTTCACTTACAGGTCCTGAAATAATTGAAAAAGAATATGCAACCTCCTCGCTTCAAATCCGTCTTGTTCATCCCGGGGAGAGACAGGATATCATAAATGAAATTAAGAAAAGAGAAGACAGTTTTATAAGCATTGACTATACACATCCATCTGCCGTAAACAGCAACGCTGAATTTTTCTGCAGCAATTCTCTGCCATTTGTTATGGGCACAACCGGAGGAGACAGGAATAAACTTGCTGAAACCGTCTTTTCTTCCGGTATATGCGCCATAATTTCACCGAACATGGCAAAGCAAATAGTCGGTTTCCAGGCAATGATGGAATATGCTGCTAAAACATTTCCGGATCTGTTCAGGGGTTATTCATTGACCGTAAAAGAGAGCCATCAAAAAGGAAAGGCCGATACAAGCGGAACAGCCAAGACAATTGTCGGCTATTTTAACAGGCTTGGAATTCCATTCACAGAACAGGAAATTTCGATGGAACGCGATCCTGAAAGACAAAAAAGCGTCTGGGGGATACCACCGGAATTTATAAAAGGACACGGATGGCATACCTATACGCTTGTTTCAGATGATAAAACGGTCAAATTTGAGTTTTCCCACAATGTCAACGGCCGTGATATTTATGCCAAGGGAACTCTTGACGCCATATTCTTTCTGGACACTAAGATAAAAGAAGGAGTAAAAGGCAGAGTTTTTTCGATGATTGATGTCTTACAGGGATCAGGGATTTAAGCTTTTATATTACAGCGGTTTTTTTCACAAATATGGAGGATAACATGAAAAAGTATTTTATTTTATTGCTTGGATTAATATCTGTTCTTGCTTTAACCGGTTGCGGATACAATACGATGCAGGCGAATGAAGAGGCTGTTTTTGCGGCATGGGGAGATGTCGAGGCAAGCTACCAGCGCCGTCTTGACCTGATACCCAACCTTGTCGAAACGGTTAAAGGTTATGCAAAACATGAAGTGGAAACACTTACGGCTGTTGTCGAAGCAAGGGCCAAGGCCGGATCCATACAGATTTCAAAAGATATGGTAAACAATCCTGAAACATTCGGCAAATTTCAGCAGGCTCAGGGAGAGCTTTCAGGCGCTCTTTCGAGACTTATGGTTATTGTTGAGAGGTACCCTGATTTGAAGGCAAATCAGAATTTTCTTGATTTGCAGAATCAGCTTGAAGGGACTGAAAACAGAATAAACGTTGCAAGAGTCAGATATAACAAATCCGTTCAGGATTTTAACACGAGTATCAGAATTTTCCCCAACTCTCTGACCAACTCCCTTCTTCTCCATCTTGCGCGCAAAGAGCCTTTTAAGGCTGAAGAGGCTGCAAAAACCGCCCCGAAAGTAAGCTTTTCAGACAAAAAGGATTAAAGACATATTTCATGTTAAACTGGTTTATAGTACTTATTTTTGTAATTTCCCCTTGTTACGCCGGAGCGCTTGACGTTCCTGCCCTAAAAGGCAGAGTAAATGACTATGCTTCCGTTCTCTCTCCGGAAACGGAGAACAAACTGGAAGAGAAGCTGTCTGCACTTGAAAGCAGCGATTCGACCCAGGTTGTTGTGCTGACCATACCCTCTCTGGAGGGAGAAGCTCTGGAGCAGTTTTCAATAAAGATAGCCGAAGAATGGAAAATCGGGCAAAAGAATAAGGACAACGGAGCCATTCTTATCATTTCAAAAAATGACCGTAAAATCAGGATCGAAGTGGGTCGGGGCCTTGAAGGGAAGCTGACAGACCTGCTGTCCGGGCGAATAATACAATATGAGATTGTTCCAAAATTCAGGGAAGGCAATTTTGACGGAGGTATCGAGGCTGGAGTAAATGCCATCGTTTCTATAGTTCATGGTGAATATACCTCATCAGGATCAGATGCCAGACCTCAGAAAAAAGGGGGAAACCCTTTCATTTCGCTCATAATTTTTCTATTTGTTTTTACAGCTGCCTTATCCGGATTTTCAAAAACACTCGGCGGTGTCTCGGGAGCGGCTCTTCTTCCGGCAATATCCCTGTTTTCCTTTCCTGGCATTTCTTTACCATTGCTTGGTCTTATTGCCATTGCCGGTTTTTTCTTCGGTCTTTTTGCCGGCGCCGTCATGGCAGGAGGAGGGAAGACTTATTCGAGAGGAACTGGAACCGGCGGTTTCGGCGGTGGGAGTTTCGGCGGTGGCGGCGGTTTCGGTGGGGGTGGTTTTTCAGGCGGTGGAGGAAGTTTCGGAGGCGGAGGATCTTCAGGAAGCTGGTAAAAAGGAAATATATCAATGAAAATTAAGGCATCAGAGTTTTTCAGCCCGGAAGAGAAAGAACACATTGCAAATTCCATTAAAAAAGCTGAATCTGCGACTTCCGGCGAAATAGTATTAATGGTTCTTGATTCCAGCGATTCGTACAATGAAGCTGAAACATTCGGAGCTTTTATCCTTGCCGGCTTTTTTTCGCTCTTATTTGAATTGATAAAATCATCCGTACTCGTATTTGAACCGGGCTGGGAATCCGGTAATCTGTTTTTTCTATATAATTTTTTTATCGAAGCCGCAAAAAGTGCCAGTATCTGGACTTATATCCCGATGGTTTTTATCCTCTACTTCTTTTTTAAATTCATATTATCAAAACTGCCCGAAATAAAAATTCTTTTCGTATCGGGGAAACGCATTGAAGAGACTGTCAGAGAGCGTGCTGTCATGGCTTTTTATGAAAAGGAATTATATAAAACAAAGGACGAAACCGGGATTCTTATTTTTATTTCACTTCTTGAACACCGGGTATGGATACTCGGAGACAGGGGCATAAATGCAAAAATAGCCCCTGATTTCTGGAGGGAAATCGCCTCGGATCTTTCCGCAGGAATTAAGAAAAGAGAATATGGGAAATCCGCATGTCAGGCAATATCAAAATGCGGCGAAGAGTTAACCAGGTATTTTCCTGTAAAAAAGGATGATGTCAATGAACTGACAGACGAGGTTATTCTATGAACCGCCAACAACTTCATAGGCTTTTGCAAGGGCCTCATCAAGTTTTTCAGGTCTGTTTCCGCCTGCCTGTGCCATATCGGGTCTGCCGCCGCCGCCACCTCCAACTATGGACGAAACCTGTTTGACAATATCTCCGGCATGATATCTTGATGTCAGGTCTTTCGTCACGACAACAATAAGTAGGACTTTTGATCCTGCGGCACTTCCCAGGACAATTATTCCGGACTTGATCTTATCCCTGAATTTATCGGCGAGATCCCTCATTCCGGAAGGTGTCTCCGCAGTAACTTTTTTTACAAGCACGCTGATACCGTTTAACGACTTAATATCCGTATCCATCCCGTCTGTAACGGCTGATGCAGCCTTTGATTTTATCTTTTCAAGTTCTTTTTCAAGTAGCTTTTGCTGGGACAGCAGTTTTTCAACTCTTTGAAGCAAAGCGCCGGGCTTTTCCTTCACAAGACGCGCTGTTTCATTGAGGATTGTTGCTGTCTGCTGCATCTGAACTACCGCAGCGGCTCCGGTTAAAGCTTCGATTCTTCTCACGCCTGACGCAACGCTGTATTCTGCGGTAATCTTAAAAAGACCGATATTCCCGGTTCTGTCGGTATGGGTCCCGCCGCAAAGTTCCCTGCTGAAAGATGCAAGGGAAACAACCCTCACAATATCTCCGTATTTTTCTTCAAAAAGTGCTGTTGCGCCCGATTTGAAAGCCCTGTCAGCCTCCATCTCTTCTATAGATAAAGATGCGTTTTCCCTGATTCTCTCGTTTACAAGTATTTCTATTTTATCAAGCGATTCGGAATCAACCTGCGAAAAATGCGTGAAATCAAAACGAAGCCTGTCATGAGCTACAAGTGATCCGGCCTGTTTAACATGGTCACCAAGAACCTGCCTTAAAACAGAATGCAATATGTGTGTTGCGGTATGGTTCCTGGCTATCGCACCGCGTCTTTCGCTGTCCACAGCCAGAGTTACCACCTGCCCTTTGCTTACAGTGCCGGTAATGACTTTACCCTTGTGAATTATTATGCCTGTCGGGTCTTTGACTGTATCAGATACAGATATCGCCAGGTTCTTTGAACTTATAAGCCCTGTATCTCCGGCCTGCCCTCCCGATTCCCCGTAAAACGGGGTCTCTTCGGTGACAATTTCTATGTTCCGGCCGGTTCCCGCTTCGGCGACTTCTTCCCCGTTTTCAACAATGAGAAGAACCTTTGAATCGCATGAAAGCTTATCATATCCGACAAATTCCGGTATCAGCCTTTTTGCGGAAAGATTTTTATATGCTTCGCTGATTCCTGTAAAAGATACAACGGATCTTGATTTTTCCCTCTGCACCTCCATGGCCCCGTTAAATCCGTCCATATCTAGAAAGAGTTTTTCATCTCTTACAACATCCCTCACGATATCAACTGGAAAACCGAAGGTGTCATACAGCTTGAATATAACATCACCGGGAACCGTGTTCTGGCCTTTTGCCTTGATTTCCGAAAGGGTGTCATTTAGAATTTTTAATCCGTTATCAAGAGTCTCGGAAAACCTTATTTCCTCGTTCTTTATGACATTTGTTATAAACGCTTCAGCCCCGTCAAATTCAGGGTAAGCCTCTTTCATGTTTTTAATGACAACACCGGATGTTTCATGGAGAAAGGGCTTTAAAAGGCCTATATTGCGTCCGTAACGTATGGCTCTTCGCATTATCCTGCGAAGGACATACCCCCTCCCCTCATTTGACGGGAGAATACCGTCACAGATTAGAAATGCGGCCGCCCTGCTGTGATCGGCAATAACTTTCATAGCGATATCAGATGCTCCGGATTCGCCGGGACGCTTTCCGGAAAGCTCCGCGGTCTTTTCAATCATTGGAAGAATCAGGTCGGTATCGTAGTTGGTATCTACATTCTGTATCACCGTGACAATACGCTCGAGCCCCATCCCCGTATCGATGCTTGGCTTGGGAAGCGGGGTCATTTTTCCGGAAACATCACGGTTAAACTGCATGAAGACGAGATTCCATATTTCGAGATATCTGTCACATTCACATCCGACCTTGCAATCCGGCTTACCACAGCCATATTTTTCTCCTCTGTCAATAAGGACTTCGGAACACGGGCCGCATGGCCCTGTATCTCCCATCGACCAGAAATTGTCTTTCTCACCAAACCTTACTATCCTGTCTTCCGGGATTCCGATATTGTTGTGCCAGATGCCGTGAGCTTCATCATCATCAAGATAAACCGAAGCCCACAGTTTATCAGCGGGAAGACCATAACCGTTTATTAAAAGGTCCCATGCAAATTCAACAGCTTTTTCCTTAAAGTAATCTCCGAAAGAAAAGTTCCCCAGCATTTCAAAAAAAGTATGGTGCCGTGCCGTGTAACCCACATTCTCAAGGTCGTTGTGTTTTCCCCCCGCACGCACACATTTCTGGGAAGTAACCGCCCGGACATAGTTCCTTGATTCTTCGCCGAGGAAAGTGCGCTTAAATTGCACCATCCCGGCATTTGTAAATAACAGAGTCGGATCATCGGATGGAACAAGGGATGAACTTCTGACTATCTGATGATTATGCTTTTTAAAGTATTCAAGAAACCGCCCGCGAATTTCACTGCCTGTCATTAAGAGCTCCATATTTATTTTTCCACCCTGCTTTCTTCCTTCGTCGGAATAAGTCCCATCGCCTCTTTGACTTTTGGGTACAGGCTGTTGAAAATGTCGGGGTTTTCTTTTAAAAACTTTTTCACGTTTTCACGGCCCTGACCTATTCTCTCTCCGTTATAAGAATACCATGCGCCGCTTTTCTCAATTATGCCTGCTTCCGAACCCATATCGATTGCATCGCCTATTTTCGATATTCCCTCGCCGTACATTATATCAAATTCGGCCTCCTTGAATGGAGGCGCCATCTTGTTTTTCACAACCCGAACCTTGGTCCTGTTTCCGACCACATCCTGACCCTCTTTGATTGCTGCGTTTCTGCGTATATCAAGTCTCACGGACGAATAGAACTTAAGCGCGTTTCCTCCTGTTGTTGTTTCAGGATTTCCGAAAACCACTCCTATCTTCATCCTTATCTGGTTTATAAAAATAACGGAAGTCATCGTCTTTCCGATTGTCCCCGTCAGCTTCCTCAGCGCCTGAGACATGAGCCTTGCCTGAAGTCCCATATGGGAATCCCCCATTTCACCTTCAATTTCAGCCCTTGGAACAAGAGCGGCGACCGAATCAATCACCATGATATCTATGGCGCCACTTCTGACCAGCATATCTGCTATTTCAAGGGCCTGTTCCCCTGTATCGGGTTGAGCAACGAGAAGTTCATCGCAGTTTACACCTATTTTCTTCGCATATACTGTGTCAAGAGCGTGCTCTGCATCAATAAAAACTGCTATCCCGCCAAGTTTCTGCGCTTCGGCAATTGCATTTAAAGTCAGAGTCGTCTTTCCCGAAGATTCAGGCCCGAAGACTTCTGTAACCCTTCCCCTCGGAATACCGCCCACACCAAGAGCCCTGTCCAGAGCGAGTGATCCGGTGGGTATTACCGGAACATCGATAACCGGCCTGCTCCCGAGCTTCATTATGGAACCCTTGCCAAACTGACGTTCTATCTGGCCTATTGCAGTCTCAACCGCTTTTTCCTTATCGACTGAATTGCCCATATTTCCCTCCTTCTTATGTATATAAACGGTTCTTCTCCCATTTAGTTGGGAGAAAGGGGTCCAGGATTCTAGGATTCAATCCGCCAAACTGTGTGGCGGAAAGTGTTTGTTTTCCAATGATTTTATTATCGCCATACGAATCCTATAATCTTCTTTCATGCTCTAAAAAATATTCATAACAGCCTTTTTTTTATGTAATACCTGACAAAAGATTTATCCTTTGAGTATACTTCTGTAATTCTTTTGTTTACCCTATATACGAATAAAGTTGTTACCTGTTTTTTACAGCATTTAGAGGTTTGAATATCCCAAGTATTTAGAGCTGATGCTTCACTTCGTGTCACTTGGACCATAGAATCCTTGACCTCTTGAAAGCTTATTGAATCACCAACTCTTTTGGAGATGGTCCGGTTATTTTATCACTATTGAAAGAAACACTCAAAAGCTCGGTGTACACCGGCCCTTCCGGCCTGAGGTCGCTTTTATATAAATAAAGCTTCCCGGCAACAAATATTTCCGATTCAAAACTCTGAAATTTTCTTAGAGCCTCAATCAGTTTCTCTCTGTCCGCCTTTTCCCTGAATCGCCCTATTGTCAGATGCCCTTTAAACGGCCGGTCTTCCCTTTTAAAACCCGTTTCCTCAAATCTGTTTTCAAGATCATTCCGGAGGGCAGACAGCAAAGATGCTTCGCCTGAAATACCTGTCCATATTACCCTGGGACGCGTTATCCCTGGAAAAACACCAACTCCTCTGGCTGAAAGAGACAAAGGCGCATAATTCCCTGCGCAATTATCCATTGCAGCCCCAATGTTTTTAATATCAGACTCCGCAATTTCCCCGAAAAACTTTATGGTAAGATGTATCTTTTCAGGTCGGACCCATCTTACAGGAAACCTGTAAGGTTTCAGATCTTCCTGCATTCTTCTAATGGAAGATACCGTGTTTTCCGGAAGTTTCAGAGCCACAAAAGCTCTTATTTTATCTGACATGATAATATAAAATTTCCTTTTGGCCCTGATCGTTTTTTAGTATGGACGCTAACCAAGGCATCAACTATCCGGAAGGGTAAACTGCGGTTCACCCAGCAGAAATTTCCCCTTTGAAATCCATTCCTTTAAAATATTGGCAATCTCTTCGGCCTTGACATGACTCGAAAGAGGAACAGTCGGCACTTTTTTCCCCCTGATATTGATAGACCCGCTTTTTAACTCGGCATAACTGACCTGGCCGTAACTCTTTGAAATTCCGTTTGGATAATCATTCCCATAGTCAACAATCTGTGTAAATATTTCTTCATCCGATATCCCCGTATATGCCGCCATCTCTTCGTTCAATACCGGAATCGGAACACCAAGCCCCACATTCAGGGAGCAGCCATATCCCTGGATACCAATACCGACCAGCCAGTTTGGACTCATGTTTTTCAAATCTCCCATAACCCACATCGTCCCGGCGGGAGTTATCGGGATCCCCTTTTCGTTTCTTTTTGCAGAAGGTTTATGCTGAGTCCCGCTCCACGTTACATAACCTGTTCCACCTCCGAGAAATATTCTCGTTCCAATCCCTATTGTCTTATAATATGGGTCATTAAAAAGAGGGCTTAGTTCGCCCGCCGAACAATAATTTGCATTTCCCGCTCTGGGCTTTAAAGCCCCCATGTAAGTATACGTTATTTTATCTGTAAGGTTGATGGCGCAGTTATAATTCTGATACCCGTTTCTTGGATTACAAAGGGTGGCATTTGGAATGGTGGCAAGGGTAATCTCTTTTTCTACCAAGCGGTTCGGATAACATGATGTGCCATATGCAGTGGCTTTCAGATAAATTTTTTTCCCGCCAACCAGATCCTGTATCACATGCCCCCCTCCATAACTGAATTCGCCTGGATATACTTTATTGAGAGGATCATCTTCGCAGGGTTCCGTAGCTCCTATATAACAGTCAACAGCCGCTATCCCGGCGTAGGCAGGCACATTGTTAAGCCACACCTTCGACGCTTTGATTGGGGGAACCGAATGTCCGAAATTTATAAAAGCCCCTGAAGAACACATGGGGGCAAAAGTTCCGGTTGTAACAACATCGATTTGCTTTGCAGCCTGAACAGGCCCCTTTTTTTTTACTATATCAATCATCTCTCCGGCCGTAACTACCACAACTTTTCCGGATTTGATCTTCTCGTTGATCTCCTTGTAAGTCTTTTTTACCTTATACTCCTTCATGCTCAATCTCCTATTTCATGTCCATCCGGAAACAAATTTTGGACAACAGTGAGTTTCCAATCCGGAAGTCGGCAATTTTGGGCAAGCTCAAGGAAATCAAGGGATTGCGCGGAGGCATACGCAATTTATGCCGCACAAGAAATCCCGCAGATTGACACCGAGATCGATCAAAAGGGCCATTTCCGGATGGAAACTATTTCGATCCGGATTTAACGTCTTGTATCTTTACCGTAATATTGTTATTTATCCAGGAAGCATCCCACCATTCCAGAGGATTTACAAATATATTATTTACAAGCATGCTGAAATGGAGATGGTCTCCGGCGGCAAGACCGGTACTTCCTGAGCGGCCGACAACACCACCCTTTTCGATAATATCCCCTTCCTTGACATCAAAGCTGTTAAGGTGTGAATATGCGCTGAAAAGACCGAATCCATGATCAACAAAAACTGTTTTCCCGTATATTCCGAGATCTCCGGTAAAAACAATCTTCCCCCTGTTTGCAGCAGGGACAGGCGCATTGGCAACGGAAGCAAGGTCAACACCCAGATGAACCTGGCTGTCTATCTGTTTTCCCTGATAATTATAATCCCGGTGGTCGGCAAAACCGGCCATTTTCTTGGCATTAGGAAAGCTTACAAACACTCCTTCCCAAAGGAGAGTCTTCTCCGTATTCTTCACAAGCCCTGTTATCTTCTTATAATTTTCAACGCGCAGATCTCTGTTTACCTTGAGGAACTTATCCGCAAGCGGTGTTTTTGAGTCCTGTGAGGCTTCCACATCAAATTCAGGCATCTTTGAGTTAAGAAATTCGTCTGAAATGTTGATAGAATCTTTTTTGAATATCTGCGCCTTTATAAAAACTTTAAATCCTCTCCTGGTGCTGTTGCCGGCATCATCAACCGCTTCGACAAAAACCTCTGTCCCGGGACCCTTGTCATGTTCGAGGGCAAAAAAGGACATATAAATATTTTTATCATTAAAAAAACCGTTATAGCCCGGGAAATAATTTCCTCCCGCATAAACCCCGTTATTCTCACAAGGCTCCGACAAACTGTATATAACAATCCCCGAACCGCCCTGGTTAAGATTCTGTATCCCGCTTAAGACGCTCACATCAGGCCGTTTTGTATCAATCACAACTTCCTTTTCGACTGTGGTTATGTTGCCGTTCCACCACCTCTGCCAGGAATAATCCCATGCCACCATGCGCAATACTGCCTTCCCGTCCGCAAGCCCAAGTTTTTTTGGCTCAAGGGAAAGGCTGATATTGTCCTGATTTATCTTTCCGCCGCCAAGAAAACCCCCGGACGGATATTCCTTTTCAACAAGAACACTCTCTTTCCCATCTTTTACTATTGCTATCAAAATCTTGCGCAATCCTCTTTTTTTGTCTGAAACCGAAATCGACAGGTTTTTCGAAGGGCCAATCGCCATTGACAGGGCCGGCATTTCGGCCTTTATAGAAGGATTCTCCTTCTCAAGGCATATAAATAAAATCCATAAAGAAGACAGAACAACAACCAGGCCGGCCAGAGATATCAACAGAACTCTTGAACTGAATATTTTGCTTTTCAATGTGTTATAATCCACCTTTCTTGCAGGTTATATATTATGACAAATTATACTTGAGGCTTTGAAAAAAAACAGCCCCACCTCTTCCTACGAGGCCGTAAAGCATTAACAGTTAACCGGAATATAATCAAGGCCCTTTTTCGTTTCTTGACTTTTGAACCTCTAACCGATAGATATCTGAATATACAGGATTACAAAACATGCAAACGGCATTTGAAATATTCATTATTTAGATTCGGAATAATCATGATAAAAACAATAAAGATCAACAATATATCTATTGGCGTCGGTTCTCCCCTGCTCATTATAGCAGGTCCCTGTGTCATTGAAGACAAAGAGACCACTATTTATATCGCCCGTTACCTGAAAGAGCTTGCGCAGAAACTTGATTTTCCTTTAATTTTCAAGGCGTCATATGATAAGGCAAACAGGACTTCCGTCAATTCCTTCAGGGGACCTGGAATTACCAGAGGACTCCAGATTCTTGAGCAGATAAAAAGCGAACTTGGCCTTGCAATCCTGTCTGATGTTCATTCAATAAATGAAATCAAAGATGCGGCCGATATTTTAGATATAATTCAGATACCCGCATTTCTTTCCAGACAGACCGATTTTATACTGGAAATTGCAAGAACAGGAAAGCCTGTTAACATAAAAAAAGGACAGTTTCTCGCACCCTGGGACATCCGAAATGTAGTTGAAAAGATAACATCAACCGGCAACAACAACATTCTGATAACTGAACGCGGCACAATGTACGGATACAATAATCTGATAGTTGATTTCCGGGGCATTCAGATAATGCAGGATACCGGGTATCCTGTCATCTTTGATGCTACACACAGTATTCAACTTCCGGGAGGAGGAGGAAACAGTTCCGGGGGAGACCGTAAATTTGCTCCGGCACTTGCTCTGGCTGCTGTTGCAGCAGGAGCGGATGGCATATTCATGGAGGTTCACCCTGATCCTGACCGTGCGCTTTGTGACGGGCCGAACTCTCTGCGACTTGACAGCTTGAATGACCTGATTATAAAGCTAAAGGCCGTCAGGAAGGCTGTATCTTAAATCGCGGGTAATATCTGAATTCCGGTTCTAATATTTAATAAGCATGAGAATACAGGAGTCAGAATATTCATGATGCTGTTTTTATTCTGTATTATGTATTCTTATATTAAGGAGCCAATTGCGAAAGTTTCAATAATCCCCTCTCCCCTTGCTGGAGAGGGTTAGGGTGAGGGAGAAAAATAACAATTATCAAGGAGATCTCACCCTCCCCTTAATCCCCTCCCATCAAGGGAGGGGAAACATACTTTTGCAATAGGCTCAAAGGTGTATATTGATCTATAAAGTTTCTGATACGGAAAACAGGTTAAGGAATATAAAATTGTTACTCCTTGATGTTGATGGTGTAATGACTGATGGGAGCATTATATATAACGACCGCGGTGAAGAAATCAAAGTTTTTTGCGTAAGGGACGGACTTGGTATCAGAATGCTCATGGAATCAGGGATTAGTGTCGGGGTTGTGACAGGAAGAAGTTCAGATGCCTTATATCACAGGTGCAAAAACCTACACATTCAGCACATATTTGACGGCATTTCAGACAAAGCCGCAGCCCTTGATAAAATAACAGAAAAAACCGGTATAAAAAATCATGATATTGCCTATATCGGAGATGATCTTCCTGATATTTCCATTATGAGAAAAGTTGGTATTCCAATTGCGGTGGCAGATGCCCATGAAAACGTAATTGAAGTTGCCCATATGGTAACATCGGCAAAGGGTGGTGCAGGCGCGATTCGTGAAGTGTCCGAAGCCATAGTCAAGGCGCAGGGTAACTGGGAAGCCGTTACTAAACGATTATAACATTCATATCTGAAAACATGGCAAACAGAAAGACTAAAATTGCATTAATATCGGTTATTGTCCTCTCAATATCCTTAACTTTCGCTCTGTTCATCGGATACCGGTATTTTTTAAAAAAACCCGGAAAGGTTATATCCGTTATTGCTGACGGATCTACCATAACAATTGAAAAAATTCATCAGACTTCTTCCAAAAATGGAGTTGTTGAATGGAATCTTGATGCAGGTTCCGCAACTTACAGCGCCGACAAGAAAGAAGCTTTTTTAAAGGAGTTATCCCTGACTTTTTTCACAAAAGATAACCGGAAAATCTTTCTTACCGCCGATAACGGAATTTTAAAAACCGAAACAAGCGACATAGAAATATCCGGGAGAATAATAGTAAAGAATGATGAGTATCTGCTGAAAACAGAAAAAATCAACTATGAGCATGATAAACGCATTATTTTCTCAAGTGTTCCGGTAGAAATTTCAGGCAGATCTCTGAACCTTGTTGCCGGTTCAATGACTATAGATCTTAACTCAAACAAAGCCGAGTTGAGCGGTAAAGTGGAAGGAATAATCGGTGATAAAATTTCATTTTAAAAATTGGCATTGCCTTTACCTGACCCCGATAAACGGGATAAGTAAGTTTACAAGATTGTTTCTTGCCGGAAAAATGCGGGAAATAATCTCTTGCTTACTAATCTGTTGCTTTGCAGGTTCCCTTTTGTTTCATACTGACACTGCTCTTGCAGCCAAAAAAATACAAAAGCAAAAAAAAAGCGTAGCTGCAAAAAAAACTAAGGTAACAGCCAGTACCGCCAAAAAAACACAAAAGCAAAAGAAAGATGATAGTTTAAAAAATATCCCTGCAACAACCGATGCAGCTGAAAAAAAAGAAAAGCCGAAGAAAGACGAAAGTGTAAAAAAAATCCCTGTAACTGCCGATACAGCCCCGAAAATACAAAAGCCAGAGAAAGACGAAAGTGCAAAAAAAATCCATATAACAGCAGACAGGCTGATCGCGGAAGGTGATTCAAACAATGCCGAATTCATCGGAAACGTCAGAGCAGTCCAGGAGACAACGGTTATCACATCTAATAAATTGAAGATTTTCTATAAAAAGGACTCGTCTGGTATAGAGGCTAATCCAAAAGGGGAGGAATCGATAAAAGAGATTATTGCAACCGGAAATGTAAAAATATTGTTTGATGACAAGACTGCCGAAACCGAGCAGGCTGTTTATACCGCTGAAACCAGAATACTGGTGTTAAACAGCCCGAATTCAAAAATTACGAGCGGGAAGAATACCATATCAGGGTCAAAAATAACCTTTTTCCGGGATGATGGACGTATTAATGTTGAAGGCGGCGGAAAAAACCGTGTTGAAGCCTTCTTTGAATCTGATGGAAAAAGTTTGTAAAAAAGAAAGGAGGAGCATCCTCTTTAATGGCTGAATTATTTCTTGATAGTCTGGTTAAGATATACAGGGGAAGAAAAGTAGTTGATTCCATCAGCATCAATGTCGAAAGCGGCGGGGTTTTTGGACTTCTGGGTCCAAACGGCGCTGGGAAAACGACGACCTTTTACATGACGGTAGGAATGATAAAACCTGACAAAGGCAAAGTATTCATCAACGATGAAGAGATTACCACCGCACCAATGTACATAAGAGCCCGCAAGGGGTTGGGTTATCTGCCTCAGGAAGCTTCGATATTCAGAAAACTGACGGCGAAGCAGAATGTTATGGCAATTCTCGAATTGCAATCAAACTCTAAACAGGAACAGGAAGAGCGCGCAAACAGTCTTCTTGATGAGCTTGGCATCAGGCATCTTTCTGATCAGAAAGCGGCCCTCCTTTCAGGAGGGGAAAAAAGGCGCCTTGAAATTTCCCGCTCACTTGCCACCAATCCGAAATTTATTCTTCTGGATGAGCCTTTCGCCGGAATAGATCCTCTTGCAGTTATTGACATAAAGAACATCATAAGGCATTTAAGGAATCGCGGGATAGGGATTTTGATTTCCGATCATAATGTAAGGGAAACCCTTGGGGTCTGCGATATGGCTTTCATATTGAATGAAGGCAAGATTATTGAATCCGGACCTTCGGAAAAAATAGCATCCAGCGAAATTGCACGCCGCATATATCTTGGCGACGAATTTAAGTTATAATATGGCTCTTGAATTCAAACAACAACTCAAACTATCCCAACAACTGGTTATGACTCCCCAGCTGCAAATGGCTATCAAGCTTTTGCAGCTCTCGCGACTTGAGCTTCTTGATACGGTGCGCCAGGAACTTGATTCAAACCCTGTGCTGGAAGAAGTTCAGGATTCTGTTTCGAATGAATTGTTGTCCGAACAGTCTGAAACACTGCCCCAACCGGAGGAATCCCTAACCAAAGAAGTAAAAATTGAAGAAAAAATCCATGACGCCTTTGACTGGAACAATTACATCGATGAATATAATGCTCCGGGTAAAATCAGTTTTGAAACAGAAAAAAAAGAGACTCCTAGCTACGAAGCCTTTATATCCCGGACTGAATCTTTAAACGATCATCTCCTTTGGCAACTTCTGATGACAGGCCCCTCGAAAGAAGATGAAGAAATAGGAAGTCTTATAATCGGAAATCTCAACGGAGACGGTTATCTTGATGTTTCTGTGGAAGATATATCAGAAACAAGCGGAACTTCCATAGAAAAGGTTGAAAAAGTTCTATCAGTAATACAAACATTCGATCCGGCCGGAGTATGCGCAAGAAATTTGAGCGAATGTCTTCTAATACAGGCAAATCAGCTTGGTCTCCATGGAACAGTGGTAACTGATATCATTCAAAATCATTTGAATTATCTTGAAAACAAAAATTTCAGGGCTATTGTAAAGGCGCTCAAGGCAGATATGAGAGAAGTTGAAGCTGCAGTAAATATTATTCTGGGGCTTGAACCAAAACCGGGGCGAAAGTTTTCAGATGAGGAGCCGCAATATATCACCCCTGATATTTATGTATATAAGGTTGAAAATAATTTTGTAATAATACTAAATGATGACGGAATGCCAAAATTAAGAGTCAGTTCCTACTATAAAAAAAACATGGGGGGAGGGAAAATACCCAATGACGCAAGAGACTATATCCAGGAGAAGATGCGGTCCGCGACATGGCTCATAAAAAGCATCCACCAGCGTCAGAAAACAATATATAAGGTAATGGAAAGCATACTCAAGTTTCAGAGGGAATTCTTTGAAAAAGGAATATCTTTTTTAAAACCCATGGTATTAAGAGATATTGCCCAGGATATAGAAATGCACGAATCAACAATAAGCAGGGTAACTACAAACAAATATGCATTAACCCCCCAGGGCATTTTTGAATTGAAATATTTTTTCAATAGTTCTATTAACAGAATTACAGGCGAATCTTTGGCTTCTGCCAGCGTTCAGGACATGATTAAAAAGCTCATTAAAAATGAAGATCCGCAAAAGCCATACAGTGATGATAAAATAGCTGATATTCTTTTAAATTCAAATATAAATATCGCAAGAAGAACCGTCGCGAAATATAGAGATGTGTTGAAGATACTCTCTTCAAACAAACGCAAACAACATTAGGGAGGATTTAATAAGCATGCAAACATCAGTTACCTTTAAAAACCTCGATCCTTCTGACAACTTAAAGTCGTACGTCAGTGATAAGCTGGATAAACTCGATAAATTTCTTGACAATCCAGCAGAAGCAACGGTTGTGCTTTCAATAGAAAAATTCCGCCACATAGCCGAAGTCAATATAACGGGGGACAGGCTTAATATCTTCGGCAAAGAAGAAACGAGTGATATGTATGCAGCCATCGACATGGTGCTTGATAAACTTGAAAAGCAGATAAAGAAGAGCAAGCAGAAAATCCGTGAACGGAGAACGACATCAAAAGGAAAAACAGCTGCGCTAAGTCATGAAAACCTGCGGGAAGAATCCGAGATCGGCCAGATAAAGGTTCAGAATATTGAATACAAACCAATGGATATCGAAGAAGCGGTTATGCAGATGGATCTGGTAACCGATAATTTCCTTGTCTTTACAAATTCCAGAACGGATAAAATCAATGTTCTGTACCGCAGAAAAGACGGCAATTACGGATTGATTCAACCTGTCAGCTGAAATTTTCGATTCGGTATTATTTTAGCTGATATCATAAGCGATGGTATAAAAATGAAAATTCTGGAAGTACTGCCAAAAGAAGCAATTATAACCGATATAAAATCGAAAGTTAAAAATGAAGTTATTGAAGAGCTGGTTGAATCCATTTCAAAAATAACAGGTATAAACAGTGCTGAACTTATCAGGGTTCTTCTTGAAAGAGAGCGCCTTGGAAGCACAGGAATCGGCGGAGGCATAGGGATTCCGCATGGAAAATTAAAAAGTCTTGAGTCACTTATAATGGGTTTCGGCTTGAGCAAAAAAGGCGTTGAGTTCGAATCTATTGACGGCAGGCCGACCCATCTGTTTTTCATTCTTTTAACCCCTGAAAATTCAACCGGCCTTCATTTGAAATTGCTTGCACGAATATCGAGGCTTTTAAAAAATGAGTCTTTCAAAAAAAAGCTCATGAAAGCAACCGACAGCAATCAGGTTTATTCAATAATTGAAGAAGTCGATGAAGATTTTTAATTAAGCCCTCTTTTAACGTGAAGAATTTAAAAATATTTATTATTACAGGCATTTCAGGCTCAGGTAAAAGTACTGCTATAGCAGCATTTGAAGATGCTGGCTTCTATTGTGTTGATAATATGCCTGTTGCTCTCCTTCCCAAGTTTTTAAAGCTTCCTATCAAGAGTTCCAATGAATTTAACGGTCTTGCTTTTGTCATGGACCTTCGGGAAAAAGAATTCTTATCCAAATACAGATCGGTTTTCGATTCAATAAAAGAAAGCGGCTGCTCTTTTGAAATCCTTTTTCTTGATGCTGACGAGGATGTTCTGCTGCAGCGCTTCAGTCAAACAAGAAGACACCATCCCCTTTCACACGGCAAAACTCTTGTTGACAGCATCCGGATAGAAAAAGAGCGGTTGCATGATTTAAAAGCTGCTGCCGACAGAATCATTGACTCATCCCGTTATAACGTGCATGAACTGAAAGCCATGATCATGGATATTGCGCTTAAAAGTAAAAAAAGCTCACCAATGAACGTGTATGTTCTCTCATTCGGATATAAATATGGTATCCCTTCTGATGCGGATCTGATTATCGATGTCCGTTTTATTACAAACCCTTTTTTTAAACCCGAATTGAGGGATCTTGATGGGGAAAACGAAAAAGTCAGAAATTTTGTATTGAAAAACCGTGCAACGAAGACTTTTATGAAAAAATATCTTGATTTGCTTGACTATTTAATTCCTTTATATGAAAAGGAAGGCAAGGCATATTTGACCATTGCCGTTGGATGTACAGGAGGCAAGCACCGCTCCGTTCCTGTTGCGAGAACAATCTTTGACCATTTTAAGAAAACAGGAGTTCAGATCAATCTTTTACATCGGGATATAACCAGCTGATTATAAGGGTTTAGGTTCCTGGTTAAGAAACAGCCAGAAACCAAGTCTTTAAATAAATCGGGCAAAAGGTGGCGTTAAAGGTCTCAACAGGAGTTTTATGATAGGAATTGTTATAGTAACACACAGGCAGCTGGGCGATGCCTTGATTGATACCGCCGGGTTTATTCTGGCTTCCACCCCGGAGAGTGTCGTCTCTGTCTCTATAGACATGAATGAAAAGGCTGATAAACTGAGGGAAAAAATATCCGGGGGCATAAAAAAGGTTAATCAGCAGGAGGGAGTTCTTATTCTTACAGATATGTTCGGAGGAACCCCTTCCAACTTAAGTTATTCCTTCCTCGAAGAAGGGCGTATTGAAGTCATATCAGGAGTGAACCTTCCCATACTCATAAAAGCCATTAATTCCAGAAAGGATATGGATTTGGTAAAGCTTGCCGAATGCATTGAAGCCTACGGCAAAAAAAGTATTTCCCTTGCGAGCGGCATTCTGAAAGGAAATAAACGGAGTTAAATTATTGCAGTGGTATCTTTCCGCTCTTACCGAATCTGATATCGAACAGATTCTTTTAATTGAAAAAATATCTTTCAAACAGCCCTGGTCATCCAAACTGTTTCATGAAGAGCTGTCAAGCAGAGATGCTTTTGATTATGTAGTTAAATTAGATTGTTCTGACAAGCCGGATGAAGTCATAGCATATCTCTGTTCCCGCATAACAGGCAGCGAAATGAGCATCCTTCGTATTGCTGTTGCCCCTGAATGCCGGAATTCAGGAATTGCATTCTGGCTCCTTAACCGGTGTTTTGAAATAGCCGTAACGAAAGGGGTTACATCGGTTTTTCTTGAAGTCAGAGAATCAAACAATGCCGCTGTAGCTCTATACAGCAAGCTGGCATTTATGCCTGTCGGGAAAAGGCCCAACTATTACTCTGAAACAGGTGAAGATGCCATTGTCTTTATGAAAAAATTAAGTTAGCATTATTTAAAAGGAGATGATTATGAGTAAGCGCAAACCTTTTATAGCCGGCAACTGGAAAATGTACAAAACCTGCCCTGAAGCAGTTGAAACTGCAAAGAAATTAGTCAGGATATTACATGGTATAGATCATGTTGACGTAATGATCGCTCCCTCATTTACAGCCCTTGCTTCAGTTTATGAAGTTATTAAGGATAGTTCTGTTATGATAGGTGCACAGAATCTTTTCTGGGAAAAGGAAGGAGCCTATACCGGTGAAATATCTCCGGGAATGATTGTTTCATCAGGGTGCAGATATGTTATTATCGGACATTCTGAACGGAGGCAATATTTCGGCGAAACAGACCTGTCTGTCAACAAAAAGATTAGAGCCGCGATAAAAAACAGCCTTGCGCCTGTTTTTTGCATAGGTGAAACAGAAAAAGAGCGTGATGCAGAGGATACATTTAATATTCTTGACAAACAGATAAAAATGGGGTTAGAAGGCTTCTCTCCTGATGATCTGCAGCATATGATACTGGCGTATGAGCCGGTTTGGGCTATAGGAACAGGCAAAACAGCAACAAGCGTTCAGGCTCAGGAAGTTCACCGGTTTCTGCGCAACCTTATTGAGAACCTTTTTGGAAAAAGGATTGCCGGATCAATAAGAATACTGTATGGAGGAAGCGTAAAACCTGAAAATATCGGAGAACTGATGTCCATGCCCGATATTGATGGCGCTCTGGTCGGCGGAGCAAGCCTCGATGCTGAAAAATTTGCAGGCATAATAAACTTTAAAATTTAGGTCATATTCTATATGTCAATCTTATTGATAATACTTCATGTTATCGTTTGCGTGGCAATTATTATGATTGTTCTGCTCCAGACGGGTAAAGGGGCTGACATTGGTGCAGCTTTTGGCGGAGGTTCCAGTCAGACCCTCTTTGGAAGCACGGGAGCTTCTACTTTCTTAAGCAAGGCAACAACCGTGGTTGCTGTTATTTTCATGATTACATCCCTGTCGCTCGCTTACATTTCCGCGCACAAAAAAGGGAGCTCGGTTATGACTGATGCAAAAGCCCCTGTTGAGCAAAGCACTGCACAAAGCGGCGATGTTATCCCTAAACAGGAAACAACTCCGGTTCAGCTTCCTGATGCAAACGAAAAAAAATAGAATAGACTGCTTAAAATCGCCGAAGTGGTGGAATTTGGTAGACACGCTATCTTGAGGGGGTAGTGCTCTAAAGGCGTGCCGGTTCAAGTCCGGCCTTCGGCACCACTCACAAATACAGATTGTTAACTGATCCATAGGTTACCTAAATACTCTCTGAGCATTAACTTTCAAGTAATGTTGTGGAGCCTCAATCCATCTATCTTGTTTAAATGCGGATAAATGGTGCGATTGTCATGGCAGGCTGCCCGCCCGCTTTTTGATCAGAGCCAGTATCTCTTCGACAATTACTTTGGGGCCCTGTTCTCTCTGGAAAGCCTCCGCCAACTTTTCCGCCTCAATGACAATCGTTCTCATCATTCTTTGGATCATGTCCAGGACGAATCGCTTTTTCAGTGACAATTCATCGGCCAGACGTTCCCAATGACTGAGTTCCAGCCGGTCCGGCCTGTTCTCCCTCCGATTTTCATGGCATATTTCTCTGCCAGATCCGGATAAACCTGCGTACACAGTAGATCGTAGAACGGCGCAAGACGAGGTCCTTTCTCGGCGTACAACATGGCGAGATTCTTCACGTGAGCATCAGCGTTCCAGATAAACGCGTTAAAAATAACCCATGACAGAAGGCTGCGCTGATCGGCCGCCGGATGCGTGCTGTAGTCCCTTAACAACAAGAAACACTGCGAGAGTTGCTGTCGCCCCTTTCTCCTACCATACCGTTTTGACATGCGGATAGTTTCTGATTTTTTCGTCTTTCGTGACCAGAATTGCTCCCATAGAAACGGCCGTGGCAATGATTATGCGATCCGCAGGATCATTGTGCAGAGCACCAGGCAACCCGACTGATTTCAGAGCGATACTGTTGCTGACGGGTACAAAGTTGAGGAAGGGAAGAGCTTCGGAGGCGGCAACCCAATCGCCGGCATTCATCGTCAGTTTCAGCCTGCCCCGTGAAACAAGAATGGCAACTTCCCAAGTGCTGATGACAGAAATAAAAATGTTTCGTTCCGTCACCGCCCTATCAATGATGCCTTTCGCTGCGGCAGAAAGGAACACCGGGCTGCTTACCCACCAGATCCATGCATGCGTATCCAATACGATCATTGCAGCGCCTGCCAATCTTCCGGCGCAACCGGTTCTGTGGGATCGTCATACTTCAGCACTGAATTACGAAGAATCTTCATATGCTCTTCAGGATCAGCGGTAAATGGAATGACCTTAAGCACCGGCCGCCCGCGATCTGTAATAATCAGCGTCTCTCCGCTCTCTTCAATCTGACGAAAATATTCCAATGATCGTGGTTTAAACTGAGATTTCGAGACCATACGTTCCATATTTTGATCCTCTTGATTTTAATCGAAACATGGTCATATGACCATAGTCACATCGAATTGTCAACCCAAAAAAATCTAAAGTAAATCATTGGGGGTCATTTGAGCGAAACAAATTCACGTTATATTTTATGATGCAGTACAACGCGCGGAAAAACAGGCATTTTTTACAGACAAATATTGAAGATTCCACGCTGTAAGTTACGATACGCCTGGGAGGATTTGACCGCGGGAATAGTGTCTGTTCTTAATTCGCTCGCTGTTTTAAGTTCAATTCGTCTTTCCATGTTTTCTTTATACAGCCTGCATAGAATCTGTTATGTGCTCTTGGCACAGAATACATAGAGGCGAAAAGGATATCTCTTACCCGCCGGCTGGATTTATCGGCAAGCGCAGTTGGCAAAGCTGTAATACGCGGAGAAAAACTCGCAAAGGCTAATAATTATTTGCTGTTAGATGAACAAGTTTAAAAGTTTAGGACGTCCCCTAAAATCCCCCCAGGTCGTCTCTCAAACTCCTTGCCTTTTTTGAGAGATGGCATCATAATAATAGATGAAAAATATTATTTCTACCAAGGCTGGTAATCCATCATAAAATTATGGAAAAGGAGTCCCTATGACAACTTACAATACAATAGAAGCAGTTGTTAAAGAAGGAATAATTTATCCCATGGACCCGAAGAAATTGCCCAGAGAAGGGAAGCTGCTTTTAATTGTCCTTGATGAAAAAGACATTCAACCGGATACTGAGATAATAAGCGGTTTACTTGGATGGCTGAAAAGCGATGTGGACTCGGTTCAGTGGCAACAACAGATCAGGGCAGAATGGGATAAACGTCTATGAGACATTTAATAGACACTAATGTTTGGATAGATGCTTTATCAGGCAAACTTGCCGCTTCGGCTTTTTTAAAATTATCTGTTCAAGCAAGCTGGGCTGGATACTCGGCTATTACAAGGCTTGAGCTGTTGGGTTATCCGGGCCTTAAGTATGAAGAAGAACTCAAGATTAACGAACTATTAAAAGAATTTACGGAAATTGCCATTGACTCCAATATTATTGATAAAGCGATATTTATTAGAAAAGAGGTACGGATCAAAGTTCCGGATGCAATTATTGCTGCGACTGCTTTGGAGAAAGATTGTTCACTGATCACGCGTAATGTTGAAGATTTCAAAGGCATTATCGGTTTAGATGTTATTAATCCACATACAATATGAGATCCGACCAACGCAAAAGACAACACAGCCTCTACGCCCCTCCTTTTCTTTCATCATTCCCACCATAAAAAAAGCGCTGCCGATAGTTAAAGGGCAACGCGCTTTGCGCTTCTGTGATTAAGATGCCGGGAAAGACAGTGTCCCGCTCGGCATTTCAAAGTTGTAATTTAGGCTGGTTCTTCCGGATTGTTGATCAGAGGAGCAAAATCAACACAACCTTCAGCAAAACCGTCATAATCTGTTTCGCCGCTGTCAACTTATATATTGATGTACGTCCCCTATAATTTCCCCAGGTTCTCTTTATTGAAAAGCATTTCGGTGAATTCCTCCTCTTTATGTTTTCTTTTTACAGCCTGATTAGAATCTGTTATATGCTCCCGGCACAACATGCATAGAGGTGAAATATGATGTCTCTTGCCCTCCGAATGGATCTGTCGGTAACGGTTGTTGACAAAGCTGTAATAAGGGGCGAGAAACTCGCAAGGGCGAATAAATATTTGCTTTGTGATGAATAAGTTTAAAAGTTTAGGACGTACCCTAAATATAACATAACAACGCATAATTTCATGGGCGTCCCCATAATTTTCTCGGAACAATCTACTTTCGTGATTTTGCTTTCCGGTAGGCGACATCGTGGGCGCCGACGGCATAGATCCTCACGGTTGCACCATCAACTTGGTAGAGGATGCGGTAGGTGACATCCCGGAAACCGAAGTCCCAGGAACGGATACCCTTGAGATCTCCCTGTTTCAATCTTCCCTTCAGAGGATTTTGCATTAATTCCGGGATTTGCTCATGGACGAGAAGCTTACCGAGTTCTCTATTCTTTTTCGTCAGTTTATAGAGATCCTTCGCCGCCGCGGCCTTGAATGTCAGGTGGTATTCCATTGCGGGCGCCGTCAAATGTTGAATTCGGCCTTGAGGGAATTCAGGAAACTCTGACCGTCAACGTCCGGTGATTTGTCGGCCCTTCGCTGTTGCAGCAACTCATCCTCATCCTCGCCGTCCAGCAGGTCCACCAGTCCGATGCGGACGACTTTCCGGATCACTTCCGCTTCGGACAGATGATGCCGGATCGCGGCGCTTCTGATGCGTTCCAGTTCCATATCGTCAAACCGGACCGTCTTGACTTTCTTGGCGTTTCCTTGATTCATATCCCTTCACCTCCAAAGTAGAATACGATCGTATTCTATGCCACTCCCTGCTTTCAGTCAAGGGTAATTATTTAACAGGGTAATTATTTAACAGGTGTTTCCCCCCTTTATGTTTTATTTTTACAGCCTGATTAGAATCTGCTATGTGTTCCCGGCACAGCATACATAGAGGTGACAATGATATCTCTTGCCCTCAGAATGGATCTATCGGTAACAGTTGTTGACAAAGCTGCAATAAGGAGTGAGAAACTCGCAAAGGCGAATAAATGTTTGCTTTAAGATGAATAAGTTTAAAAGTTTAGAACGTACCCTAAATTCCCTCTAGTCGAGTCCAACAAAGACGAGATAACCAAAAACCGTGTTCCATATGCCGACAATGACAAAGCGAACCTTCGTCTGATGATTCAGCCACAACTGGTCGATTATATGTTTCAAAATGGACTCCAGGCTTTTAATCGAAATTGATCCGTTCCTTTTCGATGACCAGTGTGCGCTTCAGCACCTGAGTATGAATAGCGCCGATATATTCGCCGATGATCTCCGTATAGATTTTATCGCTGACTGGGATTTCATCTGAGCTACTATTTATATGGGGATTTTGACTCTTTCGCGCGTGCCCGTGGCTAATTAAAGGGGTTAATGATACGCATACTGTTGTTAATGACAAATCCGTCTTGTAAATCTTCCGTATATAAAGCATCGCAATGGGTCATCAGTGCCGATGCGATGATCAGGGAATCCCAATAACTGAACTTGAATTCCTTGGTGATGGAGAGCGCTTTTGTGATATCAGGTAGCCCCGTAAGTCGGATTTCAAAATTGTTTTTTAATTTTTTCAGGATTGCCGCAACATCATCGATAGAGAGAGGATTTTTTACTTTCCCGGAAATCACCACAATAAATTCATTCAAGACTTGAGTGCTAATTACAACATTTTCTGCCGATAAAAGATGGGCAATCAGCTCCAGAGCAATCTTATGCCTGACTTCATCCGAAGTATCATAAGCATAGACCAGAATGTTGGTGTCAAGAAAGGCTTTCATCATCAGACTCGATAAATTTCATCTCGTCGGATTCGTTTATAACCCATGTTCCGACCAGCATTCATATCATCGATCAATTCCCGGATATTTGCTGATTTCTCAGTCTTTCTGATTATGACAGTAACCTCCTGATCAATCATTGAATCCAACATATCCGCTTGGATTTCAATGATATTAGCGCCCTTCACTTTCCCATGCGTGACAATGGCGTTCCTCATTTTTCCCTCCCGTGATTCACTCTATTTTTTAAGCTGATAGCAACTTTTCTTCCGAATCATTTTATTCAAGTATATATTGCCTGATTCAAAAATGCAACCACCACCCGTCTGCCCGATTCCATCCGCATGCAAAACAGAGGTTGGCCATGTTGAATCGTGCCCTACGCTCAGTCAAAATTTATCCGTTCCTTTCTAAAGCCACCCCCAGATATTATCGTATTTGGCGAAACGAAAATTTATTATGGCTGATATAGCTTACGACCGTTAGAAGAAGTGTGATAATAGCCGCTGCAATCTTCGGATCCAATTTAAGGAGCTCGACAAAGATCGGGAGAAGAATCAAGCTTATAACAAATGTGAATGCATAGGTTGCATAAAAACGGAGATACTCATGCAATGCTGCCTTTCCTTTGGTCTTTGATTTAAACGTGAAATGCTTATGGAGAAAATAGGCAAGGGTCACTGCAATTATATTCGAG
>JAABQB010000018.1 GCA_011391695.1 Desulfobacteraceae bacterium
AGAGCAGTGTTTTACTATGCGCAATTCCGGCAAGAGGGCTTGCCTTTATCATGACGGTAACGGCTCCCCATAAAACAGCCGCAATCGCCAGCATGCCGTCACCGATGAGCATTTTATATGTAGGAAAACTTAATGATTCTCTGAATGCGATTACAATTCCGGTAAAAGCACAACACAGGCCGATGCCCTGAATTTTCCTTAAATGTTCGCCCGGGATAAAGAGTTGTGAACCAAGCGCAACAACAAAAGGCGACATGTACAGAAAAATTACGGCGCGTGATGCATTGGTAAAAACAAGCCCCCAGTAAATGAGAATGAATTCTCCTGCGAATAGAAACCCGATAGCTATTCCCCACCAGAGTGTGCCGTCTTTCTTAAATAGCGGTTCACAGCGCGCCGTCATCCATATCCAGACAAGAATTGCAGCGCCTATAGACCTGATACCGGATTGCAGTATCGGAGAAACTCCCTGGTTTGCGATCTTGATGGTTACCTGCTGCAGACCCCAGCTCGCGCAAAGTACGGTCAATAATACGATTGCTTTAAGGTCAAGAACCCGGCTGATTTTTATCGATTGAAGATCCGTCATCCTGTTTCCATGTCTTTCGCAGCTTTCCGTGTCTTAAAACTCATGTCCTTGCTTATTCATGGCGAAGCGCTTCGATAGGATCAAGCAATGCGGCCTTTCTTGCAGGAAAGAACCCGAAGACTACTCCCACTGCAGCAGAAAATACAAATGCGATAATAATTATTCCGATGTTAAGAATAAGGGGCACTTTCAGGGCGCTTGCGCCGGCGGCAGCAGCAGCGATCCCGAGGATTATTCCTATTAAACCCCCGAAGCATGAAAGAACAACCGCCTCTATTAGGAACTGCATGAGAACCTGTTTTTCCATTGCGCCTATGGCAAGCCTGATGCCGATTTCGCGTGTTCTCTCAGTAACCGAAACCAGCATGATGTTCATGATGCCAATCCCTCCGACCAGCAGACTGACTGCAGCCACAGCTCCGAGAAGAGTTGTAAGCAGGCGCGTTGTTCCGGTCAATGTTTTGACAATTTCCTGCATATCCCTGACATTAAAATCATCTTCTTTATTTTTTCCGATACGTCGTCGTTCACGCAACAGGCGTTCTATCTCCTCTTTCACCTTTTCGGTTGAAACGCCGTCTTTTGCAGATACCGAGATAGAACTGATATCATTGTTGCCCACAATACGCCTCTGTACCGTACGCAATGGAATGAGCACAATATCATCCTGATCCATTCCGAAGCTTGACTGCCCTTTGGATTTAAGCTCACCTATAACCTGGCACGATAATTTTTCGAGACGGATTGTACGGCCCACCGGATCCTGTTCCCCGAAAAGCTGTTTACGTATTGTGGCGCCTATGATGCATACAGCCGCGCCGGCTCTCAGTTCCCCGTCGGTAAACTGGCGCCCTCCGGATAGCACCCAGTTTCTCACCAGCAGGAAATTGTTTGTGCTCCCCGTAATATTAGTGGCCCAGTTTTCATTTCCATAGATAGCCTGCGCCGATCTGCCGGTCATAGGTGCCACACCTGCAAGCCCGGAAACATCTCTTTCAATGGCTTCCGCATCAGCAATTTTAAACATCGGAGCGCCTGACCTGGTTCCGCCGGGTCCCCGGAAACTCTGTCCCGGTCTCACATCAAGCAGATTGCTTCCGAGGCTCGATATCTCGTAGGCTACCTGTTTAGTTGCTCCGTCCCCGACAGTCACCATAGTGATTACAGCAGCAACTCCGATAACAATTCCTAGTATGGTAAGCGAGGACCGCATGACATTTCGGCGTATTTCACGCATTGCTATAAGGATTGTTTCAATAAACATTACTCTTCAGCCCCCGTTTTGCTCCTCTTTGTCAATGATTCCGTCCATGAAACGGACAATCCTCCTCGCGTATGCGGCCATAACAGCATCATGGGTCACCATGACTATTGTAATGCCCTGGTCACGGTTGAAATCCGTCATAAGTTCCATTATTTCTCGGCTCCGGGCCGAATCGAGATTTCCTGTCGGCTCATCGGCAAAAAGCACTTCAGGAGATGCAACAATAGCACGGGCTATTGCCACGCGTTGCTGCTGGCCGCCCGAAAGTTCTGCAGGGGTGTGGCTTTCCCAGCCATTGAGTCCAACGGCTGCCAGAGCTTTGCGTGCCATTTCCCGGCGCTCCGTCGCAGGCGTTCCTCGATAGATAAGGGGAAGTTCGACGTTTTCCAAGGCGGACGTACGGTTTAAAAGATTGAATCCCTGAAAGACAAATCCCAGATAATGCCTGCGCAAAAGTGCGCGCTGGTCACGAGAGAGGTTTCCAACTTCAACTCCTTTGAACCTGTAGGTGCCTGATGATGGAGTGTCCAGGCATCCCAGGATATTCATGCAGGTTGACTTCCCGGACCCGCTCGGGCCCATTACAGCGACAAAATCGCCGTGATCAATCCGCAGATCGATACCCTGCAGCGCATTGACGGCAGCCGTGCCGGTTCCGTACACTCTGGTCACGTTATTAAGCTCTATGACAGGATACATGTTCCCGGTTCCGGAAGGAGTCGTGATCATTGTCCGGTCCTTATTGTATCAACAACAACCTTCATGCCGGGCTCAATACCTCCGCCGGTTACTTCGGTCATTATTCCGTCGCTCTCACCGATCATCACAGAAACCTCTGAAAGCTGCCCGTCCTTAAGAATCCAGACTTTTGATTTTTTCCTGTCGGCTTTTGTCTCCTTTTTCTGTTTTGTCTGCGGCCTTCTTGGTCGGGGAAAGAGCTTTCCGATTATGCTGCTGTTTCCCGATAATGTTTCATTATCTTTCGCCGGCGGAGTGAAACGAAGGGCCGCATTCGGAATAAGAATCGAATCCTCAATTTTATTTATCTCTATACTTGCTGTGGCGGTCATTCCCGGCCTCAATGATAAGTCTGTATTGTCAACATTCATTATGGTTTCATAAGTTACAACACCGCTTACTATTTTTGATCCGAAGCGGACCTGTGTGATATGAGCCGTAAAAATACGATCAGGATAACTATCAACCGTAAATGTGGCCTTCTGACCCTTCTTAACCTTGTCCACATCGGCCTCATCGACATCTACACGGAGTTCCATTTTAGTTAGATCCTCGGCCAGAGTGAAAAGAACAGGAGCCTGCAAAGATGCTGCAACGGTCTGTCCCGGTTCAACAGAACGCTTCAGTACCAGCCCTTTAATCGGCGAATAGATTATCGCTTTTGACAGATCAGTCTGGACAATTTTGAGGTTTGCTTCGGCCTGCGATACAGAAGCTCTGGCAGATGTTTCATCGGCCAGAGAACGTTCAAGAGCCGCTTCCGCAGCGTCAATATCATGCTGAGACGACAATCTGCTGCCGCTCAATTCTCCGACCTGCCTCAGCCGGGCAAGTGAACTGCCTGCCTCCTTAACTGTCGCCTGCACCTGCCTTACTTTGGCTATTGCCGCTTCCAGCGAGGCTTTGCTCTGCTGAACCTGAGCCTCAAGCCTTGAAGTATCGAGTCTTGCCAGAACCTGGCCGACTTTCACAATGTCGTTGTAGTCCGCTTCGACCGTCCTTACAATTCCCGAAAGCTCAGATCCGACTTCGACCTGATTGGTTGGCTGGAGAGTGCCGGTGGTGGCTACGCTGACAATGAGGTTTCCGCGCTGCACAGTATCAGTCTTGTATTCCAACTTGTCGGCGCTGTTACCCGTTCCAAATTTGATCACCGCGAATGCTGCCACGATCCCGATTAACAGCCAGACAATCCAGCGTACTAAGTGTTTGCTGCGCCCTGATTTGGAATTAACATTTAAGGTCCGGTTAATATCGGAATCATTTTCTTTGTTCATGCTGTTCATGGTATCAATTTCCTATTTAATGTCCATCCAGAAATAAATTATGGATACTATTTATTTTTCATCCGGATTGATATCCGCAGGAGCCAGAGATGTCCAGCCTCCCCCTAGCGCTTTATAAAGGCGAATCAGGCCTGATATTATTTTCCCTTCGCTTTGAATCAACTGATCTTCAAATGACAGAAGCGACCTTTGCGCATCCAGCACGCTTGTAAAATCCGTCAATCCGGCCTTATACAGGTCTTGTGCAAAAGCAGCTGCCTGTACAGCGGCCCGCTTTGCATTGCTCAAAGATTCCCTGCGATTCTGCTCCTCCATGTATGCTACGAGTGTATTTTCCACTTCCGCCAGTGCTCTGAGAACAGCGGTTTCATACTGGATCAGATACTGTTCCTGCAGGGCTGATTGCACTTCAATGTTGCTTCGTATCGAGCCGGCTTTGAAAATCGGCCATGTGATGCGCGGACCTAAGGAATATGCCCTGCTGCCGGCTGAAATCAAATTATCAAGGCTCAGGGATTCAAAGCCAATCGAACCTGTAAGGTTTATTTTAGGATACATCTCTGCCGTCGCGACGCCCACCCTCGCAGTTTGTGCGGCAAGCTGGCGTTCTGCCCTTCGGATGTCGGGTCTCTGCCTCAATACATCAGCAGGTATCCCCACAGCAAGATCTGGCCGGCTGACCGGAACAGGCTTCTGTTCCTTCAATTCAGCATGGATCGCACCCGGATTATCACCAATCAATACGGCAAGGCGGTTCATCGCTTCTTCCAGTGCGGCCCGGAGATTCGGTATATTGGAACGGGTGTTCTCAAGGTTGTATTTTGCCTGATAAACAGCAAACTCATTTGCGAGACCTGATTCGTAACGTAACTGTGCCAGTTGATATGTTTCATCCTGGATTTTAAGGTTTCTCTCCGCCACTTCAATCCGGGACTGAAAGGAGCGAACATCAGTATAATTCAAGGCAACTTCTGCAAGAAGAGAGACCAGGACATCCCTCAAATCTTCTCTGCTTGCCTGAAGCTCTGCGGTTGAAGCCTCAACCAAACGGCGGGTTCCTCCGAAAAGATTCAGTTCCCAGCCGGCATCGAAACCCGCTGAGTAAGAATCCGTTTCTTTTCCACCCCCCGTATCTTCGCTGCCTTTCCTCCTGGTAAAGGATCCTGATGAATCAACTGCTGGAAACAGACCGGACCTGCTGATATTTCTGCGAGCACGCTGCTCGCGAATCTTCGCACGAACTTTCTTAATATCCGGATTATTCACAACCGCCCGCTCTATAAAGCCTGACAGGACAGGATCATTTAACGTTGTCCACCATTTGGCAAGCATTTGGGGATCCTTAGCTTCTGCGGTTATCCCACCCTTTAATTCATTGTGCCATTTCGCCGGCATTTTGGTTTCCGGCAAAATATAATCAGGTCCAACTGTTATGCAACCTGACAGTATCAGAGCTGCAATCATGCAAGATACCAATACAAAAAATTCTTTTGTATTAGCCTTTTTTAAATATTTCAACTGGTACATATTCAGTTCTTTCATCAGATTATATTTGATAGATGGTTATTTATTCATGCCGGAGCTTTTATTTCAATACGATATTTATACCTTCGTAAAAAGTAAAAAAACCGATTGTTATTCTCCTTTTCCCGGAGTATAGCACCGCTGAATTTTATAATAGCAAATACTATTGACGAATTAAACGTATAATTTGTTTACGTGTGCATCAGGCTTTTTACGGATTGATCAAATTATTATATTATCATGACCTTTTTAAATTCAAAACTTCGGGAATATGGAGCCGATGCATCGCTCCTTTTTATCTCAATAATTTGGGGAAGCACTTTTATTATTACCAAACAGGCAATTGAAAATGTGCCTGTATTTTCATTTTTAACTTTGCGCTTTACCGTTGCTTCCTTCTTGTTATTAATTATCTGCCTCCCAAGAATCAGGCAAATAACTTTTCGAACAATTCTGGATGGTACAATACTCGGATCTTTTCTCTTTTTGACATATGCATTTCAGACCATAGGGCTTAAATATACCCAGGCTTCAGTTACTGCTTTTATTACAGGATGTTATGTAGTATTAGTCCCGGTTTTATCTCTTATAATTCTTAAAAAAAGACCCCGCCCTTATGCTGTTACAGGTGTTTTATTAGCCTTTGCCGGACTGGTTCTTATAACATTGAACGGCAGCATCTTGTTATCAAGAGGAGAATTTCTGGTTCTTATAAATGCAGTTTTTGCATCTTTTCAAATAGTTTTTATAGATTTTTATTCGCGGAGAAATGACATCTTTCTTCTCACAACAGTACAGATACTTGTTGTTTTGATTTTTTCTATATTAGCATCTGTTTTGTTTGAAAAAAACAGCTTTTCATACGTTTACAGTAACCAGCTCGTATTTGCCGTCTTTGTAACCAGCATACTTGCCACGGTTGTAGCTTTTTTAATACAAACGGGACTCCAGAAATACACCACACCGACAAAAGCAGCCATAATATACAGCATGGAGCCTGTATCATCTGCTTTTTTCAGTTATTTCATAGGTGCTGAACTTCTGACATTAAGGCAGTATACAGGAGCCATGATAATTATTTTTGCTGTTCTTTTTGTTGAAACAGCGTCCTATTATAATTCAATGCGCGAAATTAAATGATATATTTTTTTCTTGCATTTCCTGAAGTTGTAATATAGTTTTCCGAGCTCGAATAATAATCAATTGTTTGCATCCGCCTTCAAATGGCGCTTTATTACTGAAAAATGGGTGCGTTGATATAAACAGAGATAACCTCAGGAGGTGCAGGTATAGCTATATCCAAACTACCGGGAAAACCGAATAAAACTGATAAGACAAATATTAACCAGGATATAAGGGCAAAAGAGGTAAGGGTCATAGATCCCGAAGGAAACCAGCTCGGTATTCTACCCACTTACAGAGCTCTTGCTTCAGCATCTGATTTTGGGCTTGACCTGGTCGAAATTTCTCCTAATGCGAATCCTCCGGTATGCAAAATAATGGATTACGGGAGATACCGGTATGAAACGACCAAGAAAAAGCAGGAGGCAAAAAAGAAGCAGAGCACATTTCAGGTTAAAGAAATCAAAATACGACCAAAAACCGGTGAACATGATCTTTATGTAAAAATAGACCATATTAAAAAGTTCATTGAGAAAAAGGATAAGGTAAAAGTAACGGTTGTATTTCGGGGCCGGGAAATAACACTGATGCAGCTTGGCAGAGAGTTACTTGAAAAAATTGTGAATGAGACTGCGGAGAATGCAATAGTTGAACAGCTCCCAAAGTTCGAAGGTCGTACTATGATAATGATTTTAGCTCCAAAATGATTGATTAAGCCCTTTATAAAGTCGGCTTAACTTTTTAATAAATTCGCATTTTGTTAGAATGCTGTTTGTAAAAACCTTTTGGCGTGAGTCTGACATTACTGCTCACGCCAATTATTTTTATATATTTTATGTACGTTTTCTGATATTAATCTTTTTACACAATGAGAGATTTGCAGAGCATTCAATTTTGCTCAAGTTCAAGGAAGGCGATAATTTTAACCGCAGGAATACATTGAGTATTTCGAGGATTTAAGTTTGAGCCTGACGAAGAAATCGGGCAAAAGGGGGTGTTATGCAAAGGTCTCACAATATCGTTATGCATCAAGGAGAAGGTTTATGCCAAAGATAAAAACAAATCGTGCCGCCGCAAAGCGTTTCAAAAAGACGGGTTCTGGAAAATTTGCATACGCAAAATCGCATGGGAGCCACATACTTACAAAAAAAACAACCAAACGCAAAAGATCTTTGCGGAAAAAACATATTATTGATAAAACAAATGAAAAGTCTATCCGGCTGCTTCTTCCTAACGGATAACAGGGTAAAAACAATATATCCCATTTTTTAAAGCAGCCTGCTATATATATTTAAGGAGAAAAACTATGCGTATTAAAAGGGGTTTTAAAGCTAATCATAGACGGAAAAAAGTATTAAAACTTGCCAAGGGTTTCCGTGGGGGTCACAGCAAACTATTTCGAACCGCAGCAGATACCGTTGACAGGGCTCTTGCATATGCATACCGCGATCGCAGGGTCTGCAAGCGGGATTTCAGAAGATTATGGATCATAAGGATAAATGCTGCTGCCCGAATGAACAATCTGTCATACAGCAAACTGATTCACGGTCTTAAATCAGCAGACATCACGCTTGACCGTAAAGTCCTCGCAGATCTGGCAATATCAGATCCTTCCGGATTCGCACAATTAGCAGGCATTGCAACAAAGCAGATCTAGATTTGAACTGACATTTAAAGGTATGACGTATCAAAAGACTACATGTCTTTTGGTACGCTTGTCGTTTGTTTTGTCCCGAAAATCTTAAGCAAAAGTAAAGACAAATAGATAAAATTGGAAAACACTATAGATCAGATTTGCACCGAAGCTCTCAGAGAAATTGAAACTGCTAAAAGCAAAGACAGCTTAAATTCAATTTCAGTAAAATATCTTGGCCGAAAAGGTATTGTTACACAGTTTTTAAGAAATATTTCAAAGCTTCCCCCCGGAGAAAGGCCAAAAGCAGGAGAAAAAGCCAACGAGATAAAGAAATTTCTTGAAAAGGCTTTTGAAGACACAGCAAACAGGCTCTATTCTCAGTCACTTGAAGCGCATGACTTTATTGATGTTTCTTTACCGGGAAGATCTGCTTTGCCCGGTTCGCTTCACCCTATTACCCGGATTACAAGAGAGATTTGCGACATCTTTATCCGGATGGGTTTTGATATTGCAGAAGGTCCTGAAATTGAAAGTGACTATTATAATTTTGAAGCCCTCAATATTCCAAAGTATCATCCTGCAAGAGATATGCAGGACACTTTTTATGTTTCAGACAATATTGTTTTAAGAACACACACTTCACCTGTTCAGGTCCGGGTTATGGAAAAATGCAAGCCGCCTGTTAAGGTTATTGCGCCCGGGAAGGTGTACCGGAGCGATTCCGATATCACCCATACGCCTATGTTTCACCAGGTTGAAGGTTTAATGGTAGGCGAAAACATTTCTTTCGGGAACTTAAAGGGCATACTAACCAATTTTGTTCACCTGATGTTTGATGAAAAGACCAGATTAAGATTTCGCCCCAGCTTTTTTCCTTTCACTGAACCAAGCGCTGAAGTTGACATGCTTTGCGTAATGTGCAGGGGAAATGGTTGCAGGATATGCTCCCAGACCGGATGGATTGAAGTTCTTGGCGCAGGCATGGTTCATCCTGCCGTTTTTGAAAATGTGGGATATGACACCACGAAAATCACCGGTTTTGCTTTTGGTATAGGAGTTGAACGAATCACAATGCTCAAATACGGAATTGATGACACCCGTAAATTTTTCGAAAACGACCTCAGGTTTTTAAGGCAGTTCTGATATGAAAGTTAGTTTAAGCTGGCTGAAGGATTACGTAAATATTGAAATGGACGTACAGGATCTGGCATCTGCTTTAACGATGGCAGGTCTTGAAGTTGAGTCCGTCACCAATACATTCGGCTATCTCGACAATGTGGTGGTAGGTCGCATCGTTGAAATCAGTCCTCATCCTGATGCCGAAAAACTGAAGCTCTGCCGTGTTGATGCTGGCAACAGTACCGTGCAGGTTGTCTGTGGTGCACCCAATATAGCCGAAAACATCCTTGCTCCTCTTGCACTTCCAGGGACACTATTCCCTGACGGATCTACGCTTCAGACATGCTACATACGCGGACAAGCATCAGAGGGCATGCTATGCAGCAAAAGAGAGCTTGAGCTGGGCGACGACAAAAGCGGTGTTATGGTCCTATCCGGTGCACCTGAGACAGGAACGAGAATTTCGGTTGCCCTTTCTCTTTCTGACTTTGTGCTTGAAATCGGACTTACACCAAACAGATCCGACTGTTTGAGTGTATTAGGAATAGCCAGAGAAATAGCTGCCATACAAAAACAAAAAATCAAGTATCCGGTTAAACAACAACCGGATAGAAACAATGACATACAGAAATATACTTCTGTCAGAATAGAAGCCCCGGATCATTGCCCGAGATATGCCGCCGCTCTTGTTACAGATATAACCGTATCAGAATCTCCCTTCTGGCTGAGAAAACGCCTTATGTCAATAGGGCAAAGGCCTATTAATAACATAGTTGATATTACGAATTTCGTCATGATGGAATGCGGTCAGCCTCTTCATGCATTTGATTTTAACCTGCTGGCCGAAAACAGAATTGTAGTCCGTACTGCAGAAAAGGGTGAGACCTTTGTAACTCTTGATCAGAAAGAACGTATCCTTGATCCGGAGATGCTCATGATATGCGACGGGGAAAAGCCTGTTGCGATAGCAGGAGTTATGGGGGGCCTTAATTCTGAAATAGCAAACTCCACCAAAAGGGTACTTATTGAAAGCGCCTATTTCAATCCTTTAAGCATAAGAAAGACCTCCAAAAAGCTTGGGTTGAGCACCGAAGCATCTTACCGTTTCGAACGCGGTATAGATCCCCTTGGAACCGTTAATGCTCTGGTAAGAGCCGCCTTACTTATGACCGAGATAGGAAACGGAAAATTTACAGGTGGTGTTATCGACGAAAACCCCCTGGTTCATGATGTAGTACCGATAAAACTCAGTATAAGCCAGACAGGCCGTCTTCTCGGTATAGAAATGGAAAGGGAAAATATCAAATCCTGCCTTGAATCAATCGAGTTTGACGTAGAAAATACTGATGCAGATACTCTGAAGGTAACCCCGCCCTCTTTCAGGGTCGATATAACAAGGTCTGTTGATCTTATGGAGGAGGCAGCGCGCCTTTATGGATACAACAATATCCCGACAACTATGCCTTTTATCCATGCTGAAACCATTCCGCCATTAAAGACCCTTGTCTTAAGGGATAAGATTAAAAACATCATGACAGGCCTCTCGTTCATGGAGGCAATTAATTACAGTTTTATTAATGAATCATCCTGCGACCGTCTCAGGCTCCTTTCAAATCATACGAAAAGAAAACTTCTGTATATTTTAAATCCAATAAATGATGAACAGAGAGTAATGAGGACATCGCTTATTCCAGGCCTCCTTGAAACAATGCGCCGAAATTTATCACAGCAGGTAAGGAATCTTAAGCTGTTTGAAATCGGAAATATTTTTTTGAGCAGGGGGCAGGAGACTCTTCCCGAAGAAGTTGAAATGGTGGCTGGGCTATGGACAGGCGACCGTTATAATTCTGCATGGTACGCAAAAGATGCCGGTTGTGATTTTTACGACATAAAAGGAATAGTTGAAGGACTCATATCCGGACTCAATATAAACAATATCCGTTTTACAAAAATGCCTTTCGAATTGTGCTGCTATACAAAGCAGGGATATACTGCTCAGGTTACAATAGAAGACATGCCCATAGGCCTTGTTGGAGAAATACATCCGGATGTTCTTCGCAATTTTGATCTGAAGCAGAGAGCCTTTATTTTTGAATTGAACTGCAACACTATTCTTGATCTTACAAACAGGGCGAAGACATCTAAGCTTTTACCAAAATATCCTTATACAACAAGAGATATTACCGTTATAATCAGCAAAGATATTGAAGCCATGTCTATACTGGAAAAACTTAACAGCTATGGTGAAAAGCTTATTGAAAATACGCAACTGTTCGATATCTTCGAAGGTGATTCTGTTCCGCCCGGGAAAAAAAGCGTATCTGTCAGGATAGTTTACAGATCTGCGGAAAAAACCCTCGAGGACAATGAGGTAAATGGTATCCACATAACTATTACAAACAGGCTTTTAAGGGAATTTGATGCATCACTGTCGGCCTGACAACCTTTTCTCAAGCCCGAGCCATAAAGATGCGAAACGAATCACATTCTGATATACAAATACCGGATAAACTCTATTTCAAGATCGGACAGGTCGGCAAAATAGCAGGATTACCGACATCTGTCATACGGTTCTGGGAAACTGAATTTTCTAAAATTAACCCCAAACGATCCTCTTCGGGGCAGCGTCTTTACAGAAAAAGCGATGTTGAGTTTATCCTCAGAATAAAACATCTGCTTTACGACAAGAAATTTACAATCAGGGGAGCAAAAAAGCACCTTGGCTCCGACACAGTTGAAAACAAATTTTCCTCAGATACAATGGAAGAACTGCGCCAGGAACTCATCAGCATAAAAAAGATGCTGACTTAATTTCATGTAATTATAATCCTGGAATCCTATCTTTTTCACTCGAATTCTTGAACCCTGCCGTAGGCCCGCCGATAGGTGTGGCGGGAACCCTCGACCCCTTGAACCAAAACAGTGAGCGCATTCCACCGTAGCTTGCTGCGGGGAGCTTAAATTCTAATGGAATCCCGATTCTTTTGAAGATGATCAATATGCATTTGCTATACTTGCAACGATACTTCAAAAACTGTTGACATTAGTTATAAATTGTCATACATAGCAAAACTCGGTAAGCGGGCATAACTCAGCTGGTAGAGTGCAAGCTTCCCAAGCTTGGAGTCGCGAGTTCGAATCTCGTTGCCCGCTCCATATAAAGTCCGCCTTTTCCGTAAAAAGGCTGTTTTGGCAGGGTCGATGAATATGTGTTTTGGAGAATTTATTTGAGTATCTTGCTTTTTAGAAACATGTGATTTTTCTCGATCCATTGTTACAATTTTATTGCGTTGAGGGAAACGGGCGACAGCCCGTTTTTTGTTTTAAATGATCAACCAGCATAACACAGATGAAAGAAAAAAGAACAGTTAAAAAAAGAGATGAATCCTTAACCGTGAACGTTTTGCAGACTACCACGGAAGAAATTATTATTAAGGTTAAAGAACTTGCCGAACCGCTGTGTGCATCTGAAGGGTTGGAACTTGTATTTGTTGAGTGCCAGAGGGAGTCAAGCGGAAGAATTATTCGTCTCTATATTGATAAACCGGGAGGAATCACATTGAATGACTGTACCCAAACAAGTCGTCAATTAAACGATATCCTTGATATAAACCTGAATACGAACTGGTCTTACAATCTTGAGGTCTCATCACCTGGTTATGATAGACCTTTAGGAAAACCCGAAGATTTTGACAGGTTTAAAAGTAATATTGCTATTATTAGAACCTCGTTGCCTGTTGAAGGGCAAAAAAATTTTAAAGGGATTATTCTTGGTTTTTTTGACGGATTTGTAAAACTTAATGTGAATGACAAAGATGTCTCCATTCCCTATGAAGTCATCACAAAGGCTCGACTATTCGACTATAACGGAGAAAACCGATGCTTATATCAGAAATAAAACGTGTCGTTGATCAGGTAAGCCGGGACAAGGGTATTGATAAAAGTGTCCTCATCAAGGCAATTGAAGAGGCTCTTAAATCGGCTGCCAGAAAAAAATTCGGGAACAAAATCGAAATAGAAATCCAGTACAGCGATCAAACAGGAGAAATTGAGGTTTTCCAGTTTAAGGAAGTAGTTGACACAGTTAAAGAGAGCGCAGTGGAAATCAGCTTTGAGGACGGCCGCAAACTTGATCCTGAATGTGAAATAGGCGACAGCCTTGGAGCCAAAATGGATGCCACCACTTTTGGCAGGATAGCAGCCCAGTCAGCAAAGCAGGTGATTATTCAGAAAATGAAAGATGCCGAAAGAAACGCCGTTTATTCAAGTTTTATTGATCGCAAAAGTGAAATAATAAATGGTATTGTACAGCGTGTTGAGCATTCCGGCGACATCATAGTAAACCTTGGCCAGACTGAAGGCGTGTTGCCCGTTCGCGAGCAGGTTCCAAAAGAATCCTACAGGCGGGGTGACCGGATAAGGGCTCTTCTTTCAGAAGTCCTCCAGGACTCCCGTGGCCCGCAAATTATTCTTTCCAGAACTAATCCGAACTTTCTGATTAACCTTTTTAAAACAGAGGTTCCGGAAATAAGTGAGGGAATCGTAAGCATAATGGGTGCTGTCCGTGAGCCAGGTGTTCGGGCCAAAATTGCTGTTTCTTCAAACGATTCGGATATTGATCCCGTTGGTGCCTGTGTAGGAATGAAAGGAAGCCGGGTTCAGAATGTTGTTCAGGAATTAAAAGGTGAAAAAATTGATATTATAACCTGGCATGTTGATGCCGCGAAATTTGTATGCAATGCCCTTGCTCCCGCTGAAATAAAGAGAGTAATTATTGATGAAGATAATCGTTCGATGGAAGTTATAGTCCCTGATGAGTCCCTTTCGATAGCTATCGGGAAACGAGGACAGAATGTAAGACTCGCCTCAAAACTTACCGGATGGAGTCTGGATGTCCAAAACGAATCTCATTATAACGAAGCTCTGAAAAATGGTTATGAATCTCTTATATCTTTGCCGGGAGTTGGAATAAGCCTTGCCAATTCATTAATTGAAAAAGGATTTGCCTCGGCCAGAGAGATAAGCAATGCCGCAGTTAGCGATTTAACGCAGATAAAGGGCATTGCCACTGAGAAGGCCGAAAAACTTATACGTTCGGCAATAGATGCCATGGCAAAAAGAGATGAAGACAAAAGCGGAGTTGCCAAAGAGGCAAAAGAGATTTCCGATAGCGGCAACACAGCGGAGTCTTAATGTATATATACAGTGATAAAAAATTAAACAAAGAGTTGTACTTGATGAATTCGCAGGAAGTTAAGAGGCAGATTAATTCTGTGAAATACCCGTTAACAATAATATTGGGGGGACTGAATGGCAAAGATCAGAGTATATGAACTTGCCAGAGATCTTAATATGACTAATCAGGCTCTTCTTGACAAGATTCGAAGTATGGATATCGATGTTAAGAGCCACATTAGTTCATTGGATGATGACACGGTTGCGAAAATTAAAGCAGGAATTCATGGCCCGGTTGCAATTCCAGAAGATGTAGAGGAAACTCGTGTCAGGCCTACAATAATCCGGAGGCGTAAAGTTGTTGTTCAGGCAGAGGCAGAACCTGAACCTGAACCACTATCACAAAAGCCTTCTGAACCTGAAGCTGCAGTTCCCGGTTCAAAATTGCCGGGAGATGAGGCTCTGAAAAAAGAATCTGTTCCTGCTGAAATTGATATAAAGGAGGCTGTCGAAACATCTCCTGCCGAAATAAAACCGCAGGAGCCTGAATTGGCCGAAGAAGTCAAACAGCCCCCTGCAGAGCAGCAAAAACAACAGGTTGTCAAAACTCTAAAACCTGTTAAGGTCCTGAAAAAAGCAAGAAAGGATACTCCTGCAAAAATTCTGAGACTTCCTGAAATACCAACGGCAGTTGAGCCGGCGGCAGAGGAAAAACCGGTCCTGCCTTCTGCTCCTTCAGAGAAGACTGCTTCTGGAGTGCCTGCCCGGGCTAAAGAAACCGGAAGACCCCATATTCATGGCACAAAAACTACAGTTGAAATAACTCCGGAACTGTTCCGGAAACCTGCTCATGAAAAAGTTTCTGATAAGGTTGTCCCGAAAAAAGATGTCGCTCTTCCCGAAAAAAAGAAAAAGAAGGATAAAGAGAAGGTTGAAGAGGAATCAGACTTAAGAGATAAGAAATTATTCAAAAAGAAAATTTTTAAGAAAAAAGAGATTGTCGAGGCCGAAGATCTTTATGCACCCCAACCAAGGATACGTAGAGATAAAAAAGGCGCCAGGATAAAGATTGTACAAGCCCAAAAACCTCAAATTACTATACCGAAAGCTATTAAACGCAGGATAAAGATTGATGATGCCATCGTCTTATCCGACCTTGCAAAGAGAATGGGTATTAAATCAAGTGAAATGATAAAAACTCTCATGGGAATGGGTGTGCTGGCGACAGTCAATCAAACAATAGATTTTGATACGGCAGTCCTGGTTGCAAACGAGTTCAATTACGAAGTTGAGCGTGCATCTTTTGAGGAAAGCACTTTTCTAAAAACGGAAAAAGACACTCCGGGCTCTCTTATCTACAGGCCGCCCGTAGTAACAATAATGGGACATGTCGATCATGGAAAAACCTCCCTTCTGGATGTAATCCGCAAAACAAAAATTACTGAAAATGAAGCCGGCGGAATAACTCAGCATATAGGGGCCTACCATGTCTCAACAGACAATGGGCAGATAGTGTTTTTAGATACCCCTGGCCATGAAGCTTTCACAGCTATGCGCGCAAGAGGGGCTAAAGTTACTGATATAGTAGTTCTTGTTGTTGCGGCGGATGATGGTGTAAAGCCTCAAACTGTGGAAGCAGTAAATCATTCAAAAGCTGCCGGAGTTTCAATAATTGTTGCTGTTAACAAAATAGATAAGCCCGAAGCCGATGTTGAACGGGTTAAACGTGAATTGGCCGATCTTGGGCTTGTTCCGGAAGAATGGGGGGGTGACACTCCCTTCATAAAGGTATCGGCAAAGCAAAAAACAGGAATAAATGACCTGCTTGAAATGATCATTCTTCAGGCCGAGGTTCTTGAACTCAAGGCAAATCCCAACAAACTGGCAATGGGTCACGTTGTTGAAGCAAAACTCGATTCCGGAAGGGGTCCGGTTGCAACCGTGCTCATAAGCGAAGGAACTCTCCATACCGGAGAATCGGTCGTATGCGGCATTCACTACGGGAAAGTGCGGGCACTCCTGGATGACAGAGGCATGAAAGTAAATGAGGCCGGTCCGTCAATTCCTGTCGAGGTAATAGGTCTTTCAGGAGTACCGATGGCGGGAGATGAACTGATTTCTCTTGCGGATGAAAAAGACGCGAGACAGGTCAGCATGTATCGAATACAGAGACAACGCGCCAAAGAGCTTGCTAAAACAAGCAGGCTCAGCCTTGAAAACCTGTTCGAACGCATTCAGGAAGGACAGGTTAAAAATCTTACTCTGATACTCAAGGCAGATGTTAACGGTTCTATCGAAGCTATAAGGGACTCTCTCAATAAACTGTCAAATAAAGAGGTTAAAATAGATATAATCCACTCCGGAACAGGAGCCATTACCGAATCGGATGTTTCACTTGCCGCTGTTTCCAACGCCATTATAATTGGTTTCAATGTTCGCCCCAGTTCAAAGGTACAGACAATTGCGAATGATGAAAATGTCGATATCCGCTACTATAATATAATCTACAATGTTATCAAAGATATAAAAGATTCTATCGTTGGCCTGATGTCTTCGACATTTGTCGAGCGCGTTCTTGGAAGAGCCCAGGTCCGGGAAGTTTTCCATGTTCCCAAGATTGGAACCATAGCAGGAAGCTATGTAACAGACGGAAAAATAGAACGTGGCCGGCAGGTTCGTCTAATCAGGGATGGAATAGTCTGTTTTGAAGGGAAAAACTCGTCTTTAAGACGATTTAAAGATGATGTTAAGGAAATCTCAAGCGGTTTTGAATGCGGGATCGGCATAGAAAATTATAATGATATTAAAATTGATGATATTATTGAATTTTACTACATGGAAGAGATAAAGCCGGAATTTGAATAAACCATGGTTGTCGGTATCGGAATAATAACATTCAGACTTCATGACTGCCGTTCGCTGAAAAGTAAAAGAAAAATTGTAAAGTCGATAATCGGTCGGCTGCAAAACAATTTCAACGCATCAGTCGCCGAAGTCGGATCAAACGATTTATACCATGAAGCTTTAATAGGTTTTGCTGTTGTGGGAAATGACAGAATCCTGACAAATTCAATAATTGATAAAGTTTTTAATTTTGCCGACGAGCTTGGACTGGCCGAAATTATAAACACCGAAATGGAGATAACCAATCTATGACGCTCTTTTCGCGAGCCGACAGGGTTGCGGGTCAGATACAAAAAATTCTGTCAGAAATTTTGATCAAGGATATAAAAGATCCCCGGCTTGATATGGCAACAATCACCGGTGTCAAAATGTCCAGAGACTTAAAGCTTGCGAGAATTTATTTTACAATATCCGGGAGCAATAAATCTGCAGAAGATGCATCCAAAGGGTTTAAAAGCGCGGCCGGTTATCTTAAGCGCACACTGGCAAGCCAGCTGGGTCTGCGTTATATGCCTGATCTTGCTTTCTTTTATGATGAATCCTTTGATTATGGAGCAAAAATAGATACCTTGCTGAAAACTTTAAAAAACGATGATGGACCAGATAATTCAATACCTGAAAAAGAGTAACCATGTACTGCTTGCTTCTCATACAAATCCGGATGGCGATGCTATAGGTTCATTGCTTGCCATCGGGATAGCTCTTGATTCTCTCAATAAAAAAATTTTTCTGTTTAATGAAAGCCCGATTCCGGCAGTATATCGCTTTCTACCCTTTATTGAACGCATAGAGCATGAAATACCGGAAACACTTGAATTTGATACCGCCGTCATTCTTGATTGCGGAAATCTTCAGCGGATCGGGAAAGGTGTATTTGCAGCCTCCCGCATACCTGTAATTTTAAATATTGATCATCATGTAACAAATAATAATTTTGGAACCTGCCAGCTGATTGATACGAAAGCATGTTCAACTGCTGAAATTGTATACAGCACAATTAAAATGATGGGAATATCCATAAACAGAGCAATAGCGACATCAATATATACTGGCATATTGACGGATACAGGCTCTTTCCGGTTTTCAAACACAAACAAGTCTGCTTTTGCAATTTGTGAAGAGATGACCGGTTGCGGAGTCAATCCTTACGAAGTTGCCCAGCATGTTTATGGCACATACTCTCTTGGCCGTATACGGCTTTTGAATCTTGCGCTTGATTCAATTGAAATTTCAGGAAACGGGAAACTTTCAATGATGACGATAACCCAGGAAATGATAAATGAAACCGGAACACATTCGGAAGACATAGATGGCCTTATAAATTATGCAAGGCGTATTGAAGATGTTAAAGTGGCGGCACTAATACAGGAGCAAAAGGCCGAGTCAGATCAATCAATTGGATTAAAAAACTTTCATGTAAGCTTGCGTTCTGACGGAAAATTCGATGTTTCAGCCATTGCTTCGGCATTCGGTGGCGGCGGCCATACCAGTGCAGCGGGATTTGACATTGAAACAACATTAGAGGCCCTGAAGACTCAGATTATAAGCCTGTCTGAAAAAATATAGTTTAACGGAACAAACCGATGCCATTCAATTCAGACAGCGGAATAATTGTAATTGATAAACCAGCGGATATTACATCCGCAAGGCTGGTCGCTCTTTTAAAAAAACTGACAGGAGCAAAAAAGGCGGGACATACAGGAACACTTGATCCATTTGCGACGGGCGTATTAATTTGCTGTTTAAATGAGGCAACTAAAATATCAAGGTTCTTTCTTGAGGGAGACAAAAAATACCAGGCTATACTCCGCCTTGGAGTCTCAACCGATACGCAGGATTTTACCGGAAAGATTCTTTCAACCTGTAATGAGCTGGATTTTTCCCGGGAAGAGATAACAGCTGCTTTTAATAAATATGAAGGAGATATTGAACAGGTTCCTCCGGTCTATTCCGCTTTAAAGCATAAGGGAGTACCCCTTTACAGGCTTGCTCGGAAAGGCCGCCCGGTTGAAAAGCCTGCAAGGAAAGTTCATATTTATTATTTAAAAATAATTGAAATAAACCTCCCGGAAATCTTTTTTGAGGTTTCATGTTCGGGAGGAACTTATATAAGAACGCTTTGTGCTGATATAGGCAGAGATCTTGGCTGTGGAGGGCATCTTAAAGAATTAAGAAGGATTGAAAGCTGCGGATTTTCAATCGGCAAAGCTTCAACAATAGTGGAACTTGAAAAGCTTGCTTTATCGGGAAGTATGACATCCAGAATAATAAAAATGGCGGATGCTTTAAAAAATATTCCCGGATTCATTGCAAATGACATATTGATTGAAAAGATATCCCGCGGGAAAACAATAACCGATGAAGATATTAAATCTGATTCGCTGACCGGGTCAAACGATTTCATAAAAATTGTAAACAAAGAGAATGAACTTATTGCTGTTTTGAACAGGATTAACGACAAGTTTGTTTATTGCTGCGTCATAAACAGGTAGGGATGCTTAAGCTTTGATAAAATCATTAGAAAACAAATGCTTGAATGCTTGAATGCTTGAATCCTTGATCCCTTTCTCCCAATTAATTGGGAGAAGAGCCATATTTATGTTGTTTGTTTACACCGATAAATGTATATAAATGATACGTTTGCGTTGCAAAGCGGATCAAATTGGCAGCAAAGCATTCTTGGCTTTATAACTATTTATAATTACAACATATGAATATTGTACTTCAAAAATAAAAAGGAGGCAGAAAAGAAATTGGTTTTAAAATCTGACGACAAAAAGCAGTTGATTGAAAAATATAAGCTGCATGAAAGTGATACCGGTTCTCCGGAAGTTCAGGTAGGGCTTTTGACGCATCGGATATCTTATCTTACCGACCATCTGAAAGTTCATGAAAAGGATCACCACTCAAGGAGAGGTCTGCTTATGCTTGTAGGTAAAAGGCGCAGACTCTTGAATTATGTGAAAAACAAGGATGTACAGAGATATAGAACAATCATTGATACTCTTGGTCTCAGGAGATAAGAAATAATCATTTGCTGAACCGGTCAAAAGGCAGTTTTTTTAAAATGAGAAATCAATAGGGGCCTGCCAGTTGTCAGTTCTCTCTTTGAGCATCCGGAATATTTAATGCTGGAATATTAAGATACTGGGGGTTGAAAGCTTTGAATAACTCGCATTCGCAATGTCGTGCTAAATGACGATAGATCAGATGTTTTGCAAAGATCCCAGTAATGGGTCAGAATGCCACTTTTCTTGCAGCAAATAGCTGAATCCGCCTCAGTCCGCCTCAGGCGGATTGCTGTGATGAGCTTCAATCGTCCCGAATAAAAGCAGTCTATTTTTAGGAGATTTTTATGGAAAATACATATAAAACCGATATCGGTGGAAAAACATTGACTATTCAGGCAGGCAAGCTTGCAAAGCAGGCATCCGGGTCGGTAGTAGTGCAATACGGCGATACGATAGTGCTTGTAACCGTAGTTTCATCAGACGAAGAACGGCCGGGCGATTTTTTGCCTCTTTCGGTCGAATACCAGGAAAAAATTTATGCCGCAGGCCGGATACCAGGGAATTATTTCAGGCGTGAAATTGGAAGGCCTTCTGAAAAGGAAACCTTAACTTCGCGCCTTATAGACAGGCCCATAAGGCCTCTTTTCCCCAAAGGTTATTTTTACGAAACACAAATCATAGCGACAGTTATTTCAATGGATCATGAAAATGACCCGGATGTCCTCGCAATGATCGGAGCATCTGCTGCGCTGGAGATATCGGACATCCCGTTCGCGGGGCCCATCGCCAGTGTAAGGGTAATCAGGAAAAACGGGGAGTATATAATTAACCCGACTATAAAAGAATGTGAGGGCAGCGAAATAAATATTATTGTTGCAGGTTCAAAAACCGGCGTTGTTATGGTTGAAGGCGGCGGTAATATTGTGAATGAAAAGGATATGCTTGAAGCCATCTTCTTTGGTCACGATGCCATGCAGCCCATTATAGCCATTCAGGAAAAATTAAAAGAGACCAACGGAGTTCCGAAAAGAATTTGCAAAGAAAAGAAACCGGACCAGGCTCTTGTTGAAAAGATCGAAACCGCAGGCGCGTCCCGCATCCGGGATGCTCTCCTCATACCGGGAAAAATAAACAGACATTCTGCTTTGCGGACTCTGAAAGCTGAATTGTTTGAGCAGCTTGGACCCGACTATGCAGACCGTAAGAATGAATTTTCCGAAATATTTTACAATTTTGAGAAAAAAATCTGCAGAAACCTGATAATTAAGGAAGATCGCCGTATTGACGGAAGAAAATTTGATGAAGTAAGGCCAATAACATGTGAAGTCGGAATCCTTCCCAGACCTCATGGGAGCGCCCTTTTCACTCGCGGTGAAACACAGGTGCTCGGCGTGCTGACACTTGGCTCCGGACCTGACGAGCAGAGAGTTGAAACATTGAGCGGTGAAGAATCAAGGCCGTTTATGCTCCACTATAATTTCCCGCCTTATTCGGTAGGTGAGACCAAGCGCCTCGGAGGGCCAAGCCGGAGAGATATAGGCCATGGAGGACTTTCAACACGGGCTTTGGAAAAAGTTCTTCCGGCCAAGGAAGATTTTGACTATACCATACGGATCGTTTCTGAAGTTCTCGAATCAAACGGTTCTTCTTCCATGGGCACAGTCTGTTCCGGCACGATGGCTCTCATGGATGGTGGCGTACCCATCAAGGCTCCGGTTTCCGGTATCGCAATGGGTCTTGTCAAGGAGGGAGATGCTGTTGTTATCCTTACTGATATACTTGGAGATGAGGATCATGCTGGAGACATGGATTTCAAGGTAACGGGAACCAGAGAAGGCATAACCGCCTTGCAGATGGACATAAAAATCCTTGAACTCTCAAAAGATATTATGGAAAAAGCTTTGGAACAGGCACGTATCGGCAGACTGATAATTCTTGACAAGATGCTTGAAGCCATTGACCGGCCCCGTGAAAAAATTTCCCCCCATGCTCCTGCTATAACTATCATAAAGATCAATCCTGATAAGATTCGGGATATTATAGGCCCGGGTGGCAAAATTATAAGATCCATCCAGAGCGAAACTAATACACGTATCGAAATCGATGATTCCGGAGTTGTAAAAATTGCTGCAATGTCAAAAGAAGACGGGAAAGCAGCACTTGAACTTATCAGCAACATAACCATGGAACCTGAAATCGGTGCCATTTATGAAGGGACTGTCGTAAAAATAATGGATTTCGGCGCCTTTGTACAGATAATGCCCGGAACTGACGGACTGGTGCACATATCCCAGCTCTCAAACCACCGGGTTACCAGAGTTTCAGATGTTGTCAAAGAAGGAGACGTGATAAAAGTCAAGGTTCTTGAAATCTCCAAAGACGGCAAGATACGCTTAAGCCATAAGGCCGTCCTGGAAGAAACAAATGTCCCGGCCTGAAAACAAAACTCTCCTTGAAAATGGCATAAGGATTCTTACAAAAAATATGCCTTACTCCTGTTCCGTTTCAATGGGGGTATGGGTAAATGCCGGAGCCCGCGATGAATCCGAGGATGAAAGCGGGCTTTTTCATTTTATTGAGCACATGCTCTTTAAGGGGACGGCAAAAAGATCGGCTTTTCAGATAGCCAAAGAATTTGATGCGATGGGTGGCAATACAAACGCCTTCACATCCATGGAAACAACCTGTTATCATGCCAGGGTGATCAATTCTCATACACAAACCGCAGCGGATCTCCTTACCGACATCTTCCTGAATTCAAAATTTGATTTTGAAGAGATTGAAAAAGAGCGGCCTGTAATTATTCAGGAAATAGGGATGGTTGAAGACAACCCGGAAGATTATATACATCTTCTTGCAGGTCAATGCTGTTTTCAGAATAATCCTCTCGGATATTCGGTTCTCGGAACGCGTGAAAACGTTCTTCAATTTAATGCGGACAAAATAAAAGATTTTTTCAGATGCCGCTACCAGCCGCAGAGAACTATAGTTTCAATTGCAGGCAACATCGAGCACAATCAAATTCTTGATGCCGTCGGCCCGGCCTTTGTATCCTTGAAAAGAGGCGACGGATTCCCTGAGCGTTTTACGCCTTCAGCCCATCCCGGAGTAAATCTGTTCGAGAAGGATCTCGAACAGGCTCATATCTGCGTTTCCTTAAAAGGATTGTCTCTTACAGATAATAGACGGTATGCTTTTTCCCTTATGAACACAATACTGGGAGGAAATATGAGTTCGAGGCTTTTCCAGGAAATACGCGAAAAGAGAGGGCTTGCATATTCGGTCTATTCCTTTATCTCTTCATATGCCGATACCGGGGTTCTCGGCGCTTATGTTGCTGTTGATCCTGGTAATGCCGTCGAAGCATCGGATGTCATAATAAGAGAGATAAAGAGACTTAAAGAAAATGCCGTGGATCAGGGCGAATTGAAAGATGCCGTAGAATATACGAAAGGCTGTCTGCTTCTGTCATCGGAAAGCACGGACAGCCAGATGTTCAGGCAGGCTCAAAACGAGATTAATTTCGGCCGGAATATTCCGCTCCAGGAGATAATAAATGCAATAGAATCTGTGACGCCGGAAAACATTTATGATCTGGCAGGCTTTCTTTTTGGTTCTGATAATCTTTCACTGACTCTCCTTGGACCTTTTTCGGACAAGAAACAGCTTGAGAATATTTTGACGCTTTGAGCATGGAAAATACCCTTACTATCCGTTTTTTACGCTTAAGACCCGACAGAGATGCCGACATTCCTTTTCCGCGCTATATGACTCCGCTTTCAGCCGGCATGGATGTCTGTGCAGCGGTTGAAAAAGAACTTGTTCTGGAACATGGTAATATTGCTCTTATTCCGACAGGTTTTGCGGTTGCAATTCCGCCAGGATTTGAGATTGAAGTGCGCCCGAGAAGCGGACTCGCGGTAAAACACGGAATAGGCCTGATCAATTCTCCCGGCACAATAGATGCGGATTACCGAGGTGAAATAATGATAGCTGTAATCAACCAAGGGAAAAACAGTTACACCTTCAGGCGTGGTGACAGGATCGCGCAAATGCTGGTAAAAAAGGTTTATCAGGCAAAAATTGAGATCGCAGAGCAATTGGAAGAAACGGTTCGAGGCAAAGGCGGTTTTGGCCATACCGGATTATGACATGAAGCAAAAGATCTCCTCTGAAGGAGGCAAACCACCAGATATAACCATCTGCATGCTGTCAAGCGGAAGCAAAGGCAATTCAATCTATATTTCAGATGGCATCACGTCTGTTCTTATTGACGCGGGATTATCAGGTGTTGAAATTGAACGGAGAATGAAATCAAAGGGGCTTTCTCCTGAAAACCTTGACGCGATTATCGTCTCCCATGAACACGCCGACCATATTCACGGAGTAGGAGTTCTTTCCAGACGTTTTGCTGTGCCTGTATATTTAAGCCACAAGACATATAAAGCCGCATCACCGTTTCTCGGCAGAATTGAAGTGGTAAGAACTTTCGAATGCGGCATGAACTTCAAGATAAACGATATTTCTTTTCACCCTTTTTCGATATCCCATGACGCTGAAGACACAGCAGGATTTACAATTTCACAAAACAGCACAAAAATTGGAATTGCAACTGATCTTGGGATAGCCACAGCAATGGTTAAAGAGCACCTGAAAAAATGCTCGGTTCTTATTCTTGAGGCTAATCATGATCCTGACATGCTTGCAAACGGCCCATATCCATGGCCCCTGAAACAGCGAATAAAAAGCAGGACCGGCCATTTGTCGAACGAACAGTCTAAAGCTCTTTTGCAGGAAATCCAGCATGATGATCTTGAGCATGTGATTCTGTCACACATAAGTGAAACCAACAACACTCCTCAGAAAGCCGTTAGTGTTGTCGGCCAGGCCATAACATGCTGCGGTGCCAGGCTTGATGTTGCGGGTCAGTACGAAGCCGGGAATATTATCCTTTTACCGGAAAGAAGATAGAATTTCTACCTGCTTCTTAAAGCATGAATCCATTCCTTCATCTCCGATGCTTCATACTCTTCCTGTTTTAATGCAAGCTCAATGTTATTTGCAAGGCCGGCATGTTTTGCTGTTTCATCTCCTGCCTGAAGAACTATATATTCCATGCGTGATTTCTGTAAATCCTCGACGGCATTTTTCAAAGCTTCGGCAACCGAAGCGCTTAAATCCGATCTGTCCGATTTTAACAGTGGATTTATTCCGTTTGCGGCAACCTCTTCGGAAACATGCGCAAGCTGTTTCATCTTTGTCATAGAAAAATCCATGATCTGCCACCCAAGCGTAGCGTCCTTCTGAAAAACCCAGGCACTCCTTATCCGCTGAAGCATCTGAGTATATTTGTTCTTTATTATTTCCTGCAATGCATTAACGAATTCAACAGGCAGCTTATTTTCTCCTCCCGGTTTCCCGGAAGCTTCATCGGGTGTCAGCTTTTTGAGAATTTTTCCAAATTTTCTTGCATGAATTTCCGATTCCCATGCTTCCCTGTCAAGGACGCGCCTTATATGTGCATCCGTAACCTTGCCGGCTTCATTCTGATAATGGGGAATAAGTTTCTTCTCATAGTCAACGTAGGATTGAAAAATTGTTGCGCGATTTGACGGATCAAAAGGATATGGTGCAGGTTTCAAATCGGGCTCTCCCCCGAGCTGCCCTATAATCATTCCAAGCCAGTGCATATGCCACATTTCTTCCCTTGCCCTCGAAAGGAGGCTCGCACCAATCGGTGTATCTTCTCCTTCCTGGTAACCATGAACAAGATACCTTAAAATAGCCGCGTGTTCATCTGCAAGATCTCTATTTAGCATTCGAATCAGTTCTTTATTATCCATTTTTAATCTCTCCTTTTTCATAATACCGCCCTTGTGAAGTATAATTTAGCAGTTTCTATAGGCAGATCAGGATATAAAACCGATATCCAAAGATTTTAAAAAATCTTCTCGGAAAATTTCGCCGGGAGTTATCGGATCAATAATATTTTTACGCATTTTCAGATATCTATTACGCAAGGCATATTCTGTCAAGCGATAGTTCAACCCTGCCTTCAAGACGTTCAAGCTCTGTTTGCATTGCCTGGACCGTAAACATTGCATCTCAGGTTTACAATCCCTATTTCTTATGATATCCGGATAACATACCGGTTGAGGTAACCTTCGGTTTGAAGAAAGATTGATATTTATTTTCCGCCAGAGAGTATGATGAATATGCAATTTCCCCATAAGAAGGCAGTCCTGTTTCTTACCGTTCTACTTGTCGCAGCCAGCGGCTGGGCGGCTTTCGCCGAACAGCAGCATCTCAATTATTCTGATTTCCCCATAATTCCTTCCGGACCGGTAACTTTCTGCGGAGAACGGGTTCCTGTTGAAATTCAGGATGTCAAAGAGCGCTTCGAAAGAGAGATTCTTATCTCCTCTCTGGATCACGCACAGGTTATTCTATGGCTGAAGCGCTCCCGCCGTTATTTGCCTTATATCGAACAGTCACTTAAAGAAAGCGGCATGCCGGATGATCTGAAGTACATTATCATTGCGGAAAGCGCACTGAAACCAAACGCAACATCAAATAAAGGGGCTGTCGGTTACTGGCAGTTTATTTTTGGAACCGGCCAGAATTACGGACTTACCATCAACGAAAATAAAGATGAACGGCGCAATTTTTTCGCTTCGACTAAAGCTGCTTTAAGCTATTTGAAAAATCTTTACGACATGCTCGGTTCATGGACACTGGCCGCCGCCGCATATAACATGGGAGAAGAGGGGCTTCTTGCCGAAATTCATGAGCAGGAAACCAATGATTTCTACAAGCTTTATCTTTACAATGAAACACAGAGATATGTTTTCCGGATTCTTTCGATAAAACTGATAATGCAGGACCCGGCAAAATACGGATTCATACTGACGGATAAAGAGTATTATCCCCCCATACTCTTTGACAGGGTCAATCTTGAATGCGCCAATGAAATTCCCATAAAAATTATAGCAAAGTCGGCTAAATGTTCTTTCAAGGAGATAATGGATCTTAATCCCGAAATACGGGGTTACTTCCTTCCGAAAGGAAAACACACCATTCTTATCCCCAAAGGCTCTTCAGAAGGTTTTGCCAAACGGTATGAGCAGTTTTTAAACAATCATACATCCGATAAGGGCAGGCAGGTGTACGTTGTAAAAAAAGGCGATACTCTCTATTCGATTGCAAAGATATTCGATATTCCTGTTCTCTCTATCTCCATCTGGAACAGGCTTGATAAAAGAAACCTCTCGGTCCGCCCCGGTGACCGGCTTATGATTTATACAAAAAAAGCCGAACTGGACGGCAAGAAATAATGTCGGGAAGATGTCCAATTCATTAAAAAAAGTTTTAAAACTTCGAACAGTTATCTCGACTGCCGCCGGAATGGCAATGGCGACATCCTGTTATCTCGCCGGCCTCCAGATTGCAGTTATTGTTGCCGGTGAACTGGCATGGATTTCGATTTTAATAGCCGGCTTATTATGCCTTCTTTCCGCCATGTGCTTTTCTGAACTTACATCCCTTTATCCGTCTGCCGCAGGAATAAAACTTTTCATGGAAAACGCATTTAATGAAAAATCTGCGATTGCCATCGGAATGTTTTATGTGATTCTTGGCGCAAGCATGGTGGGGGCTGAGAGCTATCTTTTATCGAGCGTTCTCATTGATTCCGCCGGGATTATGATAAGCCCGGCGGCAGACAGGTTTTTCTGGCAGATTATATTTATCCTTATTGTAGGTTACATAAATTACAGGGGAATAAAAATAACAGGATGGACACAGGATGTTCTGACGTACCTTATGTTCGGTTTTCTCATATTTGTATCCTTATATACTCTCACTGTAAAAGACATCAATTACACCGCCGCTTTGAGCAGCCAGAATTTCACGGTCGTAAAAGTTCTTTCCGCCGCGGCGGTCGGGGTATTCATGTATGTCGGTTTTGAATGGGTGGCCCCTCTTGCCGAGGAGACCACGGACTACCGTATGATCGGAAAAGGAATGATGTATGCGGTCGGACTCCTTTCTGTGACATATTCTCTTTTTGTTGTCGCTATGTATTCGGGACTGACTGAAGAGCAGCTCAAAAGCGGAACAACCATCCCCCACATTCTCTTTGCCAGAAACCTTTTCGGAAACACTGGCGGACTCCTGTTTATATTAATGAGCATTATTGCCTCTGTAACCTCGTTTAACGCGGGTCTCCTTAATACCTCACGCTTCACGTACGCCATGGCAAGAGACAACACTCTCCCGAGATTTTTCAGCAAGCTTCACCCCGATTACGCGACTCCGTGGGCGGCGATACTATCTCTTGTCGTTTTCGCGATCATTCTCAGTTTTATTATTCTTGTTACAGGCAAGTATCTCTTTATCATTATTATGGCTGCCGCACTTGAATGCTTCATATATGTTGTCATGGCTTTATGCGTCTTGAGACTCAGAAAAAAATTTCCTGACAAAAACCGCTCTTTCCTGATTCCTTTTGGTAAAACTATTCCGGTAACTACAGCAATTCTATTTAGCGGGCTAATGATAGGAATTTTTGCCGATTCAACGAAAGATTATGCAGGAAATATCCTTTTTGAAAATTTCTGGGTCGCCCTTGCAATGGCGGCTTTTGCAATTGCCTGTTTTTTATACACTGCTTTTGCAGTCCCGAAATTAAAGGCTCTTGCTACAGAAAGGGCCTCCTCAAGGAAAAAAAGAAGGCCCGGCAGAAGTGTATGATTCATCTCTTGACTATGTTGACATCCATAAAGGTCAACGATCTATTTTTTTGCTTTCAGAATATCCCGTATTTCAGAAAGCAAAACCTCCTCTTTTGAAGGCCCGGGCGGAGGTTGTACCGCTGCTTCCTGTTTGCGCTTCATTGTGTTAATGGCTTTTATAAGCATAAATATCACGAATGCCACGATGGTAAAATCGACAACAGTTTGTATAAACTTGCCGTAAGATATTACTACAGCAGCGGCATCACCTGATGCCTGTTTCAATGTATAAACGAGTTTGCTGAAGTCAACTCCTCCCACTGCCAAGCCAATCGGTGGCATAATCACATCGGCGACAACAGAAGAAACGACCTTGCCAAATGCGGCTCCGATAATAATGCCGACAGCCATGTCAAAAACATTACCTTTAACTACGAATTCTTTGAATTCTTTCAACATGCTCATTTTTAATCCTCCTCAGCAATTTCGCTTCAGGCGGCTTCTTTATTGTAACATATCCGGCAGCAATTAAGGCAGCGTCCGGATTCGTAAATAGCGTCTGTTTCGCTTATAGCAAGATCTGATTCCACAAAGGATACAATCCGTTCACCTACCGGAAGCTCAGGCATGGGTGTCCGTTTCGAGCGCACCACACCTTCAACGGACGTAAAAAGTGATTCCAGGATATGCCGTTTCCTCAAGGATTTGGGAACAGGTGTAATCTCCTCTCCGGTAAGATAGAGATGAATGGCACGTGCCGCCCTTCTTCCGCCACCGATTGCCTCAATAACCAGAGAAGCCCCTGTAAATGCGTCTCCGGCCGTAAACACATAGGGAATGCTCGACTGGAGAGTTTCAGGATCGGCTTCTATCGTGCTCCACCTGGTAATATTCAATTCTTTTATTACTTCATCGTCACTTATAAATGAAACATCAGGTCCCTGGCCTATGGCGGAAATAATCATATCCGTATCAATACTTGTTTCAGAGCCTTTAACCGGCACCGGACGGCGTCTTCCGCTTGCATCCGGTTCTCCAAGCTCCATCCTGAGATACTCGAGTTTGGATACCCGGTTGTTCTGGTTGGCAATTACCCTGACGGGCGCGGCAAGAAATACAAACTTCACGCCTTCGTGCTCCGCTGCTTCGATTTCAACCTTATTGGCGGGCATCTCGCTCCGGGTTCTGCGGTAAACAATATAAACCTCTTCTGCTCCAAGTCTGATCAGTGTCCGGACACAGTCTATAGCGGTATTTCCACCTCCGATTACAACGCATTTGCGGCCGACAGGAAAAGATACGATTTCCTTTCCTTCCTGCTGATGCTCTGCAAACCGCGTCAGAAAATCAATTCCGGTATAGCAACCTTCAAGGTTCTCACCCTCTGCGCCAAGCAAGTAATCTTTCCATGCGCCGATGCCGAGAAAAACGGCGTCAAATCCATCGGCTTTTAAAGATGCGGTGTCAAAATCCTTTCCCAATCTTACATTGGGCCTGTGCTCAATACCAAGTGCCAGGATACCGTCCGTTTCCCACTTCAGCACGGTTTTTGGAAGACGATACTCAGGGATACCATAGCGGATCATGCCGCCCAGCTCGGGCATCATGTCGAATATTGTTACATCATGGCCGAGACGTCTCAGAAAATATGCGCAGCTTAAGCCCGCAGGCCCGCCGCCTACAACCGCAACTTTTCTTCCGGTAGATGGAGCGCAGGGAATTGGAAGGCGCTTTCCTGAGTTCATTTCATAGTCCGCAACAAAGCGCTTCAGCTGGTTTATGGATACAGGCTCGTCTTCGATACCTCTCCGGCAATAGGATTCACACGGATGTGGGCAGACTCTTCCACAGGAAAGAAGAAGGGGATTTCGATCCCTTATTGTGTTGACGGCTCCGGAATAATCACCACTCCTGATCTGAGATATGTACTGTGGAATATTGATTTCGGCAGGACATGTCTGGCTGCACGGGGAAAGAGCGTCGTCTTCCGCATTGAAATGAAGAAGCCTCTCGGACATTGTACGAACGGTAAGAATGCCTTTCGGACAGACTTTTTGGCATGCGCCGCATCCTACGCATTTTGCTTCATCCACAACAGGGTACCCGTCCGGTCCCAGATTAATGGCATTAAACATGCACGAAGCAACGCAATCCCCAAGCCCTATACAGCCTACACCGCAAAGACGTTTTCCTCCATAATAAGCTGACATCGCCCGGCAGTTTGCGATACCGTTATACAGAAACTTGTCCTCGGCCCTGTCTCCCCCGCTGCATTCGTTAAGGGATTTTTTCGGCTCGGCCGTTCCCGGATCTAACCCCATAATCCTTGCAACATTTATGGCCGATTCCATTCCGCCGATAATACAAGCGCTTGGAGTGGCTTTACCGTATACAATAGCGCTGGCAGCAGCAGAGCAGCCGGCAAAACCGCAACCTCCGCAGTTGGCGCCTGCTAGAACACCCTCAACTTCAGCTATTCTCGGATCTTCATACACATAAAATATTTTTGAGGCTGCACTCAATAAAGAACTGCAAGCAAGTCCCAGCCCCAGCATAAACAGAACCGCCTCAATCATACCGGCCTCCTGTCGGATTGGCAGAATGCAATGTCCAAATCAAATGAACAATAAAAAAGGGTCATTTGCATAAAACAATATTTCGACTCGGCTAACATAATATTCAAAGGCTTTCAAGCCTTATTTCATAAAAAATATTTTAATATTTAAATGAAATCAAATAATTTCCATTGAATGCCTGCGCAAAGAGTTAATTATCGGATTAATCCCACCAGGGAAAAGGAACAAGGAACCGTCGATATCTACAGATTCAGGCTTTTGAAAAAACTGAATCTGCGGAATGATGCCGAACTTTCAAGGTTTGCCATTCAGTACCGGCTCATAGAACCTTAATCGGTTTGACCTTATTAAAATTTCAGCAGGAACCGATTCGGTAGTGTACTTCGTAATTTCGTTAGTCTGCTAAATCATCAAAATGTTTATAAATAGAAACTATAAACTATGAACAAGAAACCATAGTTTTTGCCGCAGAAAAAGTCTTACACAAAAATCAGAATTCATTGGATTGACAGCTAAATTAATCAATGATAGATATCTGAAATATTGAAGGAGTGTTTTTTTGTTTTCAGGCCGCAGAAAGTAATTATAAAACTGCTTTATGTTTGTTAAAATCAATAAAAACAAGGAGGAAAGTATCATGCGGAAAATTGCAATTGTTGTTGCGATATTGGGAATGATTGTTTTTGCCTTTGGAACCGGTATGGCGGCGGATAAGGCGGGTTGGCCAAAAGGCGTTACCATCGGAGCGGCTCCGGTTGGCGGCACCTATTTTATCTGGGGAGGCGGCTTTGCCAAACTGCTTCATGAAAAAGTAGGAGTACAGGCCAATGTGGAAGTAACAGGCGGCCCGGTTCATAACACCCAGTTGGTTGATGCAAAGAACCTCGATTTTGGCATGGTAACTGCGGCCCCGGTCTGGGAAGGATGGACCGGCGAGGGATGGGCAAAAGGCAAAAAACATCAGAATGTAAGAGTTATTTTCCCGATGTATGCCACATGGTTTCAAATGTATGCTGAAACCAAAAAAGGTATAAAAACTCTGAAGGATCTTGAAGGAAAAAGCGTAGGCGTCGGACCTACCGGCGGTACTCCTGCAACTTACTGGCCAAAAATTCTGGAAGCAGCGGGTGTTAAAGCTGGCCGTATAGTCAATGCTGGTTCTGCCGATCTGAACTCACAGTTAAAGGACGGAATGCTGGACGCAAACAGCCAGGCAGTAGGGCTTCCCTGGGTCACAGTTACAGAGATTGAAACAACTCATGATGTCAGGCTGATTTCCATCGATAAGGCCACAGCAGATAAATTTATCGCAAATAATCCGCTGTTTGCGGTAGATTCCATTCCAAAGGGATTCTACAAAAGCAATAAGGATTATGACGTTGATACCATTACCATATGGAATTACATGACGGTTCACAAAGATGCGCCGGAAGATTTTGTGTATGAAGTAGTTAAAAAGACTTTTGAAAATCTGAATATCCTGATTGCAGCTCATGGTTCTGCCAAGGAAATAAAAGCTGAAAAAATCCTCACAAGCCCCATTCCCCTGCATCCAGGGGCAGTGAAGTACTACAGGGAAATCGGAATAAAGATCCCTGACAAACTGATAGCGAAATAACGTAAAATGGGTCATTGGCGCGGCTTTTCAGAGATTGTAATCCGCGCCATTTTTTTTCTAACCAGGAGAGATCAAAATGGAAGATGCGCAAGTTGTCGATATAAAGGAAGTCGAAAAAAAGCTTGCTGAAATGAAGATAAAAGATATCGAAATTTCAGGAGGCCGGGAGCTCAAGGGGATTCTGAAAAACGCCCTTTTTATTGTCAGTCTCGCCATGAGCCTGTTTCATATCATTGTACTGACAGTGTACGCTATTGATCCCTGGTACTTCAGAACCATGCATGTCGTTTTTGCAGGAGTGTTGATTTTTGCATGGCTCCCGGGATGGAAAAAAGCATCTCTGGAGCGGATTGAGTGGCTCGATTACGTCTTTATGCTCCTGATAATAGCGCCTGCCGTTTATATCTTCTCGGATTTTGAGGACTGGATCAACCGGGTGGGTGTTGTGCCAACGGATCTTGATTTTGTATTTTCCGCGCTTTTTGTGATCGGCATCTTTGAAATGACCCGGCGGACTACCGGGTTACCTCTTGCCATATTATCAGGAATATTCATTCTGTACGGTCTTTTTGGAAATTACATGCCCGGGCTGTTTTATCACAGAGGATATTCGCTTTATCGTCTGATTACTTTTTTATTCAGCCTGGAAGGTATTTTAAGCCTGCCTATCCTTGCGTCTGCGCATTACATATTTCTCTTTGTTTTATTCGGGGCTTTCGTTGAGGCATCCGGGGCCGGGAAATTTTTTGTTGATTTTGCCCGCTCCCTTGCAGGCGGATACCGTGGAGGGCCGGCCAAAGTCTCAATTATATCAAGCGCCCTGATCGGAACAGCGTCAGGATCATCTGTAGCTAACGTCGTGGTGGACGGAGTATTTAACATTCCATTGATGAAAGCTACCGGATTCCGCGCGACCGTAGCAGGCGCAGTTGAGGCCATGAATTCAACGGGAGGCCAGATTGTGCCTCCGGTCATGGGCGCCGGCGCGTTTCTAATGGCTGAAATTCTGGCAGTGCCCTATTCAGTGGTTGCTTTGGCCGCTATTATTCCGGCGGTTCTTTACTATGTCGCAGCTTATTTCATGATCGATTTTTATTCGGCTGCAAATAATTTAAAAGGTGTGGACAGAAAAAATTTGCCGGTTTTCTCTAAACTTATGAAAGAGCAGGGCTATTTGCTGGTTCCGCTGGTGGTGCTGCTTTTTTCTCTTATGGTTCTGATGCTTTCGCCTTACCGGTCCGCAATCTATGCCATCATTTCACTTGTTGTCGTAAGCTGGGTAAAAAAATCAACCCGCATGGGGTTTGTCAAAATATTAAAAACCCTTGCCCAGGGCGCAAGAGGCTCTATTGAAATCGCTGCAACCTGCGCAGCTGCAGGTATTATTGTCGGTGTGTTGACACAGACGGGTCTGGGCATGAAGCTTGCCATGATAATCATCAGTTATTCCGGCGGAAATCTTCTGATTGCATTGATTTTTACCATGCTGATTGCGATGATTTTAGGAATGGGCATGCCCACTACCGCCGCCTATGCCATTTGCGCGTCGGTCCTTGCGCCTGCGCTGATCCAGCTTAAGGTTGTGCCTATCGCGGCGCACCTCTTTATTTTTTACTTTGCCTGTTTATCCGCCCTGACCCCGCCGGTTGCTCTGGCATCGTTTGCCGCAGCCGCCATTGCAAATGCCAAGGCATGGGACGTGGGCTGGCAGGGTATGCGGTTTGCAATAGCCGGCTTTTTGATCCCCTACATGTTTGTGTTCGGTCCGGCTATGGTGTTGATAGGATCTCCCGGTGAAATAGCACTTGCTGTCGCAACTGGTATTATCGGATGCGCGGCGCTGGCCGGTGCTATTCAGGGATATTTTTTATGGCATGCAAAGATGCCGGAAAGAGGTGTATTGTTGATAGCAGCGCTTTTATTGATAAAGCCGGGCTGGATTACGGATCTTATCGGATTCGGGCTTCTGGGAATCATATTAACCATACAGCTGGTCAGGAAGAGAAAAGCGGTACCGGCGTAATGAAGAGGGTTGAATATGAAAACAATTTATCAAATTGCTGTTATTCCAGGGGACGGAATCGGGGAAGAGGTGATAAGAGAGGGCATTAAATGCCTTAATGCTCTCTCGGATCTGCACGGAGGATTGTCTTTTGAATTCAAGACATTTCCCTGGGGAAGCGATTTTTTTCTCAAAAACGGCGTTATGATGCCGGCCGATGGTCTGACGATTCTTAAGGATTTTCAGGCAGTTTATCTGGGCGCCGTGGGTGACCCGAGGGTTCCGGATGATGTCACCTTGCATGTACTTCTTCTTCCCATCAAAATGGGCTTTGACCTGTATGTGGGGCTCCGGCCAGTTTATCTTCATCAAGGAGTGTCATCGGTTCTGGCCGGCATGTCTCCCGGGGACATTGACATTGTTGTGATCCGGGAGAATACAGAGGGGGAGTATTCAAATGTCGGCGGGATCGTAGGGCATGCGGATCAGGCACTTGCAGTTCAAAGCAGCGTCTTTACCCGAAAAGGAATTAAACGGATTATGGAATATGCCTTTGAATATTCCCGGAATCATGGACGGGAAAAAGTGACATCATTGACCAAATCAAATGCGCAGCGATATGGCATGGTGCTGTGGGATCAGATTTTCAGGGAAGTTTCGTCTCAATACACGGATATTCGGCACGAGTCGAAACTTATTGATGCGGCATGCATGGATGCGGTCAGAAATCCCGGAAATTATGATGTCATTGTGGCGTCGAATCTGTTTGCCGATATTTTATCTGATCTGACGGCAGGGATTACCGGCGGCATGGGACTGGCGCCTGGCGGCAGTTTCAATCCGGACGATAAAACCGTCCCCGGACTTTTTGACCCGGTTCATGGTTCTGCCCCGGACATAGCAGGAAAAGGCCTTGCCAATCCAATTGCAGCGATTCTGACCGCTAAAATGATGCTCGATTTCTTGGGAGAGCTTCAGACGGCAAACATTCTCTATAAGGCTGTCAAACAGCAGTTGGCTGAAAAAAAGATAAGAACAAGAGATTTGGGCGGAGACGCCAAATCGTACGAGGTTGGAGATGATATTGTCAGAATCATTAAAGCAGCCGGCTTGGCTTAGACAAAGTTTTTAATCAGGTTTTCCGGAGGATTTTTTAATGGAAGAGTTGTTCAAAGGAGTTCTGGGTTTTCAATACGAGCATTTTATAATGTTTATAGTTGCGGCTATTCTGATTTATCTTGCAATAGCCAAGGAATATGAGCCGATGCTGCTCCTGCCGATAGGTTTTGGGGCCATAATGGCGAATATTCCGTTCTCATCGGCCATCGGCCATGATGGATTTTTGACTGTTCTGTATGGCTTCGGGATTAAAACAGAACTCTTTCCAATCCTTATTTTTATTGCAGTCGGGGCAATGATTGATTTTTCGCCGCTTTTGCAAAACCCATCCCTACTTTTTTTCGGGGCCGCGGCCCAGTTCGGGATTTTTACAACAATGATGGTGGCGCTGTTTATGGGGTATGACCTCAAGGAGGCCGCTTCAATCGGGATCATAGGCGCTGCTGACGGGCCTACATCAATTTATGTGGCATCAAAATTTGCCGAAAATCTGCTGGCGCCGATTACAGTCGCAGCCTACTCCTACATGTCTCTTGTTCCCATTATCCAGCCTCCGGTTATCCGGTTGCTGACAACCCGGAAGGAGCGGCTGATCAGGATGCAGTATAAGGAAACCAAGGTTCCCGTTCAGGTCAGGATACTGTTTCCAATCGTAATCACGATTACGGCAGGCATCGTAGCCCCCATCGGGGTTGCCCTTGTCGGCGCCCTGATGTTTGGCAATCTGGTCAGGGAATGCGGAGTCCTCTCCCGCCTGTCCAGTACGGCTCAGAACGAACTGGCAAACCTTGTGACCCTTTTGCTGGGCATTACCATTGGCTCCACTATGGAGGCTTCAAGATTTGTCCGCCTGGATACCATGATGATCATGGGTATGGGACTGGTGGCATTTATTTTTGATACTGCCGGGGGTGTCTTATTTGCCAAATTCATCAATCTGTTTCAAAAAGTCAAAATCAATCCTATGGTGGGCGCGGCCGGCATTTCGGCGTTTCCCATGTCTGCACGGGTTGTTAACAAGATGGCGCTGAAAGAAGACCCGACAAATTATATTCTGATGCAGTCCGTAGGCGCTAATGTGGCCGGACAGCTGGGTTCGATCGTAGCCGGGGGGTTGTTGCTAGCTATAGTGCCGGCGCTTTTGAAATGATGACTATGTATAAATATATGGCAAGATAAAGGAATAAGGAATATGGATAACAATATGATATCGCTTGGATTGCAGGCATCACTTTACGGCCTCGCAGGCGTTTTTTTTGTGCTGATTCTATTTTATGTAATGACCAAGGGAATGATGGTTTTCTTTGAAAACCGGCAGAAAAATTCTCCCAGCAAAAATCAGTAATCAATATCTTGAGGGATAATAAGGAGATCAGAATGGAATCATCAGAATTGCTTGAAAAGTTGCGGCAAAAACAGATTCAGGCACTTGCGGGAGGGGGAGAAGATAAAATACAGAAACAGCATGAAGGCGGTAAATTAACCGCCCGCGAGCGAATTGCCAGGCTTCTGGATATAGATTCATTCATGGAGATCGATCGGTTCAAGGTCCATCGCTGCACCGATTTTGGAATGGCAGATCAGAAAATTCCCGGGGACGGAGTTATTACCGGCCATGGCATGATTCATGGCCGGCAGGTGTTTGTGTTTGCTCAGGATTTTACTGTTTTTGGAGGATCGCTTTCCCTGGCTCATTCTGAAAAAATCTGCAAGATAATGAACACGGCTATGAAAACAGGCGTGCCTGTTATCGGTCTTTGTGATTCCGGCGGCGCCAGAATTCAGGAAGGGGTTATGAGCCTTGCAGGATACGCCGACATTTTTCTTTTAAACGTGATGGCTTCAGGCGTGATTCCCCAGATAACCGCAATCATGGGGCCTTCGGCAGGCGGCGCTGTTTACAGCCCGGCGCTGACAGACTGGATATTTATGGTAGAAAAAACCAGCCATATGTTCATTACCGGTCCGGAAGTCATAAAAGCGGTTACCCGTGAAGTAGTCAGCAAGGAAGATTTAGGCGGCGCGATGGCACATAATTCTAAAAGCGGTGTGGCCCATTTTTCAGCCGCCGATGACTCAGCCTGCCTGGATATGATCAGGGAGCTGATGAGTTTTCTTCCCCGGAACAACATGGAAGATCCTCCGCGTATTACACCATCTGATGATCCCGGGAGGCGTGACGAATCCTTAAGAGAGATTGTTCCCGCTGACCCTAACAAACCCTATGACATCAGGGATATTGTCCGGCCCTGTATGGATGACAGGTATTTTTTTGAAGTGCATCAGCATTGGGCCCGAAATATTGTGGTTGGATTCGGGAGACTGGATGGAATGCCTGTCGGTGTCGTAGCCAATCAACCTAATGTCATGGCCGGATGTCTGGATATTGACGCATCGATAAAAGGCGCCCGGTTCGTCAGGTTTTGTGACGCGTTCAACATACCTTTGATCGTATATGAAGATGTTCCGGGATTTCTTCCCGGTTCGCATCAGGAGCATGGCGGCATTATAAAACATGGCGCAAAGCTGATCTACGCTTTTTGCGAGGCGACTGTGCCCCGGATTACCGTGATCACCCGTAAAGCTTACGGCGGAGCTTATATTGTAATGAATTCCAAACATATCCGCGGCGATGTCAACTTATCCTTTCCGGGCGCTGAGATCGCTGTGATGGGTGCCGATGGCGCGGTAAACATCATTTCCCGCAGGGAAATAAAAGCAGCATCCGATCAAGAGGCTGAACGAAAACGTCTGATCGAAGATTACCGGGATAAATTCTCTAATCCGTACAAAGCGGCTGAACTGGGGTATATTGATGATGTCATTGATCCGGCAGATACCCGGATGCAACTGATTCAATACTTAAGAATGCTCAGAAACAAACGGGATGTGAACCCTGCGAAAAAACACGGGAACATACCCCTATAGAGAGGAAGCTGATATAAATGTCCCTGGATCAACTTTTTGAAAATATCAAAAATATCTTTCAAGGGCGCGGGCAGCTGCACGTTGCACAACCGTTTCCTATTGTTCAAACAGAAAAAATAGAGACATGGCCAGATCCTGATATGGATACTGTTGCAGCTATTGCCGCGGCTCTTCACTTATCCGGTAAGACAGAATCAGCGAAAAATATGGATTCGGATCTTGCTGCGGCCATTTCCACGGCCCTTCATTTGCATTTAACCGGCGCCAGTGCAGCGTATGGAAGTGATAATAAGATCTATACGCTCTCCTCCTGGAATCAATATGGCCGGGAACAGATTCAAAACGCACGTTTTCAGATATTTAACAGGCCTGTATCATCTGAAAAGAGTATTATGATTCTAAGGCGTTATGATTATAAAAAGAGATAAATACATTTTTTAAATAATATATATAAGGATATCTAATGAAATATCAGCTTGAAATTAATCAAAAAAATTTTGATGTTACTATCGGAAGTGTTTCAGGAAACATGGCCCGGGTATTAGTTAACGGGGAGCCCTACGATGTAAGGATCGGAAAGTCACCGGATCGACTCATGGTGGTTGACCAGCCGGCAACAACCCAAACGTCGCATGTTCAGACAGAGCCGGTCCAGGCGCCGGAAGCAGCTCCGGTTATCCCAATCTTGAGCCCGGCCGCAGGCCCTGTTGAAGGCAAACCCATCCTGGCGCCTATCCCGGGGCTGATTCTTGATATAAAAGTATCGGTCGGAGAGATGGTAACCGCCGGTCAGTCAGTAGCGATTATTGAAGCCATGAAAATGGAAAACAGTATAGCTGCGCATGTGTCCGGCAAAGTTCTGGATATCCGGGTCCAAAAAGGCTCTCAAGTCTCGACCAGCGAAGTAATTATGATTATTGGATAGGGAAAAAGCTATAGGACTGATTTAAAAAAATCTTCTGTTTCAGTTAAAGAACCGGGCTTATGGGTGGATCTTACCGGAGAAGTTCCCTCTTTAAAACATTCAAGAATTGTCTTTTTTGACTCAGGGATGGCAAGGAGGCCGGTTTCGGCGTCAATTTCTGCATATTCGATTCCTTCTTCCGGCACCGGAAAATCTCTTGCAGGCTTATTCTCTAAAGCCTGCTGCATAAAATCAAACCATATAGGGCCGGCAGCAACTGCTCCTGTTTCCGATCTTCCAAGAGAAATCAATTCATCGGAACCGACCCATACTCCTGTTATATAGTCAGGTGTATAGCCTATGAACCATGCATCGTAAGTATCGTTGGTTGTGCCTGTTTTCCCGGCAACAGGCCGGTTGAGCGCGAGCATTCGCTGGCCGGTTCCGTATTTAACTACACTTTCTAGAAGACTGGTCATTATATAGGCGGTATTTTTTTCAATTACCTGTTCGATTGAAGGCTTTTCTTCTTCAAGAATATTTCCTTTCCTGTCGACAACCTTGCTGATAAATACCGGCTTAACGAGACTGCCCTGGTTTGCAAAAACGGAATAAGCCCCGACAAGCTCAAGCAGAGATACTCCGGAAGAGCCAAGAGCTATTGACAGGTTTCTGTCTAAATTAGAGGTAATGCCGAGCTTTCTTGCATAATCTATTACATATTCAACCCCGATATCTCTTAATATTTTGATAGTTACGATGTTGCGGGAATGCGCGAGGGCATCACGTAGAAGCGTGGGCCCGTAAAAAGTATCCTTGTAATTTTTTGGTTTCCAGGCCTCATCAGTTCCGGAATTTTCAAAAACAATCGGAGAATCAATTATAACGCTTGACGGAGTATATCCTTTATCCAAAGCTGCCGAATAAATTATTGGTTTGAAAGCTGAACCGGGCTGCCGTTTGGACTGGATTGCTCTGTTAAACTGGTTTTTTGCAAAATCTCGTCCCCCGACCATTGCCTTAACATGACCGGTCCCGGCTTCAATGCATAGAATTGCAGATTCAACTTTTGGCTCCTGGTCAAGGGACAACGTCCATAACTCTTTATGTTTTTTATCTTTGATTCTGCTTATTGTCTTAACGAGAATCAGATCGCCGACTCTTAAAGGTTCACCGGAATCCTGTTTTTGCGCCCACCGCATTTCCTCCGAATTGATGAGTCCATATGCGTTTCCAATACGTACCCAAACGGGATTGCCCTTGCCATTCACTGAAGTTACAATACCGTCTATTGTCATACCTTCTTCTAAAGGCTTTTCATTCAGCTTTTTTGCAATCTCATTTGAAACAGGGTCCATTTCACCGGGCTTAAGGTGTTTTACAGGGCCCCTGTAACCCTGGCGTCTGTCAAGTTCATACAATCCCTTTTCCAATGCCTTGTGGGCTGATATCTGCATATCATAATTTGCTGTTGTATGGATTTTAAGCCCGCCATAAAGGAGCTCCGGCCCATATTTTTGTTCGATATAACGCCTTATATGTTCAGAGAAATGAGGCGCTACTTCCATAAACAGATTTTGTTTGGATGTCAGTTCAATCTTTGCATTTATTGCTTGATCATGCTGAGCTTTTGTTATGTATTTTTCTTCGAGCATGCGGTTTAAAACGTATATCTGGCGTTGCCTGGCTTTTTCAATATTTTTAAAAGGAGAATACCTCGTTGGGGCCTGAGGCAATCCGGCAAGAATGGCACACTCGGAAAGGCTCAAATCTCCGACAGATTTTCCGAAGTATTTCAACGAAGCGGCTTCAACTCCGTAAGCTCCGTGGCCGAGATAAATCTGGTTTAAATATAAAAAGAGTATTTCATCTTTAGAAAAGGCTTTATCTATCTTGTAAGCAAGTATTGCTTCCTTGAATTTTCTTCTGAAACTTTTTTCAGGCGTCAGAAGAAAAGATTTGGTTACCTGCTGTGTAATGGTGCTGCCTCCCTGGACAATTGCACCTGCCTCAACATTTTTAACAACAGCCCTGATTATGCTCAGAATGTCTATACCTTTATGCTTATAAAATCTCGAATCCTCGGCGGAAAGGAAGGCGTCTTTCAGCATGGGAGGGATTTTGGACAAGGGAACTATTTTCCTGTATTCTTTATAAAATTCAGCGATTATTCTATTATCATCCGAATATACGGTAGTAACTATTGGCGGATTGTAATCGGAAAGCGATGATATCTTGGGGATTTCCCAGGTTAGATGCAAATAAATGCCAAGCATTGTAAGAAATATTAACAGGGCTGAAAACAGTGTTGCCCAGGCAGCCCATCTGGATATTTTACTCCGATCGTGCCTGGCACGGGTTTTCAGAATCTTTGAAACCCGCTTTCTTTTTGATATCATGTTAAAGAAACTCCATAAAATATGACAATAATCATTTTGATGGACTCGTAAAAACTATATTTTCTCACAAAGGCACTAAGAACACGAAGAATTAAATTCATTTAATATTAATATGTTAACTTTGTGATCTTTGTGGCTTGGTGTGAGATCCCGACTTATTACAAGTCCATTAATTTTCTTGATACCGCAATATAAAAAACTAATTTTTTAGCTATCAAACAATCAACCTTTAAGCAAGTTTATGATTTTTGAAATATAAGAGATGTTTTTCCCCTTGAATCCTTGACCCCTTGACCCCTTGAATCCTCCTATGCTAAAAAAGAATTTGACTTAAACAGATTTAATGTATAAATTCAAGAAGTTTAAATATTAAAAGGTGTATCAAAATGATTAGTCTGAACTTTAATAAAATACAAGGTCTTGTTCCTGCAATTGTTCAGGATTTTGAAACAGGTGAAGTATTAATGCTTGCTTTCATGAATCAGGATGCATGGGAAGCGACTCTTGCAACTGGAAAAGCGACATATTACAGCCGGAGCCGCCAAAAACTCTGGGTTAAAGGCGAAACTTCGGGTAATTTCCAGTTAGTGAAGGAAATACTGGTTGATTGTGATGAAGACACGGTTCTTTTAAAAATTGAGCAAAAAGGCGGCGCGGCCTGCCATACGGGCCATCAAAGTTGTTTTTACAGAAAAGTTGAAAATGATGGTTCGGTTAAAAACATTGGAAAGCTGATATTTGATCCACGGGAGGTGTATAATAAATGAGTGATAAATTAAAACTGGGCATTCCGAAGGGAAGCCTTGAAAGCGCGACCATTGCTCTTTTCAAACGTTCAGGATGGACAATAAATGTGAATGGAAGAAGCTATTTCCCAGAAATAAATGATGACGATGTTGAGTGCGCAATATGCAGGGCCCAGGAAATGTCCAGATATGTTGAGAACGGGACTCTCGATGCAGGGCTTACAGGGAAAGACTGGATAGCGGAAAACGGATCTGATGTTCATGTTGTTTCGGATCTTGTATATTCAAAAGTAAGCGCAAGGCCTGCAAGATGGGTTCTTGCCGTTGCCTATGATTCTCCTGTTAAAAAGCTCGAGGATCTTGAAGGGAAAAAAATTACAACCGAACTTGTCGAATATACAAAAAGATATTTCAAAGAGAGGAACATTAATGTCTCGGTTGAGTTTTCATGGGGGGCAACAGAGGCGAAAGTTGTTTCCGGGCTGGCTGATGCAATTGTGGAGGTTACAGAAACAGGGAGCACGATAAAAGCCCACGGGCTTCGTATTATTCATGAGCTTATGCAGACTAATACCCGGCTTATCGCGAATCATGAATCCTGGGAAAACAGTAAAAAACGCAATAAAATAGAGCAAATAGCCCTGCTGCTTAAGGGAGCGCTCCTTGCGGAGAAGCTTGTCGGGCTCAAAATGAATGTCCCGGAAACAAGCCTCGAAAAGATTGTATCGCTCCTTCCGAGTTTGAATGCCCCAACAGTCTCACCTCTTTACCAGTCAAAATGGTATTCTGTTGAGACAGTGGCCGGTTCGGATATTATTCGTGATCTTATACCCGAGCTTCTGAAGAATGGAGCGGAGGGAATAATTGAGTATCCTCTAAACAAGGTCGTATAAAAATGATATCAAAGCGTACTGAAGAGATAACCTCTTTTATAGCCATGGATGTTCTTGAGAAAGCTCATGAAATGGAGCGAAGAGGAATTGACGTAATTCATCTGGCGGTAGGGGAGCCGGATTTTGATACTCCGGAGTGCATTAAAGATGCGGTTTGCAAAGCTCTCCGTGACGGACACACCCATTATACGCACAGCCTTGGATTAATTGAGCTCAGGGAAGCCATCTGCGAGCATTATCATGATACATACAAGGTATCGGTACACCCGGATCAGGTAGTAATAAGTTCCGGTACGTCCCCTGCTATGCTCAGCCTCTTTTCCGTACTGCTTGATATTGGAGATCAGGTTATCATTTCTGATCCGCATTATGCATGTTACCCGAATTTTATCAGATTCGTCCAGGGCGAACCGGTAACAGTTCCGGTGTATGAGGAAGACGGTTTTCAGTTCAGGCCGTCAGCCATAAAAGAGAAGATAACGGACAGGACAAAGGCCATATTTATCAACTCTCCTTCAAATCCAACCGGAAACCTGTTGTCGGAAAGCCGCATGAAGGCTGTGGCAGAATTATCCCCTTATATTATTTCAGACGAGATATATCACGGCCTTGTATATGAAGGGAAAGAACACTCAATTCTGGAGTTTACGGAAAAGGCTTTCGTGTTAAACGGTTTTTCAAAACTGTATGCAATGACGGGCCTGCGGCTCGGGTACCTCATAGCTCCTGAAAAGTTCATCCGGCCTATTCAGAAGATACAGCAGAATTTCTTTATTTCCGCAAATTCAATAATACAAAAAGCTGGTATAGCGGCTTTAAATGAAGCCGGAGAAGATATTCTCCGGATGAAAAACACTTATAATGAGCGAAGGATTTATATGATAGCTCGCCTGAAGGAGCTTGGTTTCGGAATCACTGTTGAACCGACCGGAGCATTTTATGTATTTGCCAATGCAAAGCATATTTCAAATGATTCATACCAGCTCGCCTTTGATATTCTTGAAAAAGCCCACGTGGGAGTTACTCCGGGAATTGATTTTGGGGCAAACGGTGAGGGGTACTTGAGATTTTCATACGCAAACTCAATTGAGAATATATCAGAAGGCTTAAGAAGGCTTGAGTCTTATCTTGGCGATCGGAAGAAATGATTATAAAATCTGCTGAATTTGTAACAAGCGCTGTCAAACCCTCCCAGTATCCGGAGGAAGCTCTTCCTGAAATAGCTTTTGCCGGGCGTTCCAATGTCGGGAAATCTTCGCTGATAAATGCGATTTTGAACCGCAGGCATCTTGTTAAAACAAGTTCAACTCCCGGACGGACCCAGCTTCTCAATTTTTTTCGTATAAATGACGAACTTGTTTTTGTTGATATTCCAGGTTACGGATATGCCAAGGCCCCTGTTTCTGTCAGAAAAGGGTGGGGAACCATGATAGAGACATATCTTTCAACCAGAAAAACCTTAAATGGCGTTGTTCTTATAATGGATATCCGCAGGATTCCCGGTCCTGAAGACATATCTGTTACGGATTGGCTGAATTTTTATAAAATTCCTTTCATCCGGGTACTCACAAAAGCAGATAAACTATCAAAGGCACAGCAGATAAAACAGCAGGAAATTGTCGCAAAAACTGTTTTTGCCGGAAAAGATGATCTGATTCTTTTTTCCGCCAAATCAAAAGCCGGCAAAAAAGCTGTCTGGGATGGCATAGAGAAACTAACTCAACGCATTGATTAACCAGATAGGTTTTTGTCTTGTTGCGCCGAGTTTGTCGAATTGCATCCAAGAGTGGGGGGTACCCACAAGAAAGAGCGCAGTTTTATGGAAAAGAAAAGAGCAGATCATAAAGAGGCTTTTAAATCAGGTTATATCGCAATAGCCGGTGCTCCGAATGTCGGGAAATCAACTCTTTTAAACAAGATGCTCGGCTTCAAAATTTCCATTACTTCCAGAAAGCCCCAAACAACAAGAAACAGGATACTAGGAGTTGTTCACAGGGCTTCATCGCAGCTTGTCTTCATAGATACCCCAGGCATACACAAAGCAAAAAGCGCCCTGAATCTGAGAATAGTTGATACGGCCATTTCAATTATGGGAGATGTCGATATTATTCTATTGCTTGAAGATTCGACAAATGCGGCCGTAGAATCCGGTAAAATCCTGATTGAGAATCTGGAAAAAATAAAAAAACCTGTTATTCTTGCACTGAACAAGATTGATCTTGTTGATAAATCCAAATTGCCCGGCGCCATAATCGAATGGAGTTCGGTTTATAACTTTGAAGCAATTGTGCCTGTTTCGGCAAAAAGAGGGGATGGGATAGAGGATCTTCTTCGTATGCTGGAAAAGCTTCTCCCGGCTGGTCCTCCTTTTTTCCCGGAAGATACTCTTACCGATCTCCCGGAGCGCTTTATAGCAGCGGAGATGATCCGTGAAAGGGTGTTCAGGCTGACTGGCCAGGAGATTCCATATTCTGTCGCAGTGACGATCGATTCCTTTTCGGAAAAGAAAAACAAGGGAATTGTCAGAATCGGCGCTACGATTCATGTTGAACGCGACTCCCAGAAGGGAATTATAATCGGGAAAAAAGGGAGCAAGTTGAAACAGATTGGTGAAGAGGCCAGGAAGGAAATTGAACAGCTTATCGGCTCAAGAGTTTTTCTGGAACTGTTTGTGCGGGTCGATAAAGACTGGAGCAAAGAGGACAGAACCTTAAGACAATTCGGTTACTGATGATTCTTTCATTTCATCCCTGTTTTACGGCGGATAAAAACATAATATGCGCGGGGCGAAAAGCCGGAAAGTCCGACCTTGAAGAGATTAGAACTGCAGACGCTGTGATTCTTCCCCAGGGGTGCCGGGAAGATTTGTATAAAATGGCAAGGGATAACTGCAGGAATGTTTTCCCCAACTATGGCGCTAGATTTAAATATCCCGGCAAAACAGGCCAGATTCTATTGTTTCAGAAAACAGAAACCGTCCATCCCGCAACCAGGATATACGCTTCAGTTTCTTCGTTACACACTCCTTTTGCATATCCCTTTGTTTTAAAATTGGACTGGGGAGGAGAAGGCGAAACAGTATATCTGATAAAGACCAAAGCCGGATTGAAAAAGGCATTTAACAAGGCTGGAGAATTTGAAAGGACAGGGCAAAAAGGCTTTATGCTGCAGGAATATATCAATTCCGGAAACCGGTCTTTGAGAGTTGCCGTGATCGGGCAGAAATTTATCTCCTACTGGCGGGTTCAGAAAGATCCGGATGGTTTTTACTCAGGATTATCACATGGAGCGGAAATTGACTTTGATTCGGATAAAAGATTAATCAGTATTGCCGAAGAGAGAGTAAGAGCTTTTTGCGGAAAAACGGGAACAAATCTTGCCGGATTCGATCTTCTTTTTTCATCGGAGAAAGATGATAATGAACCGCTCTTTCTTGAGATAAACTATTTTTTTGGAAGAAAAGGGCTCGGTGGTTCCGAAAAATATTACAGGATTTTAAACGGTGAAATCAAGAAATGGCTGAAAAGCCTGTAACTTCTCAGGAGTCAGAAGTTAGGAGCCAGAATCCGGAATAGAAACTGGGAGGGTCTTTTCATTCTGGCTTCTGAATGCCGGCTCTTTAAGCCTTATCCTGTAATCTGAAAGAAGAAAACAAAGAAAGTAAAATAGTTTATGGAACCTTACGCTTATAATCTTGAAGAAGAAGATGTAAAAAGGGAACGCAGAAAAGCCAGAGAATTGAGAGGCTCCGAATGGTGGAAGCGCAAGCTCGCGAAAGGCATATGCTATTACTGCGGCCGGGCTTTTCCCGCAAAAGAGCTTACAATGGATCACATAGTGCCGGTTGCGCGGGGCGGAAAAAGCACGAAAGGAAACATTGTAACAGCCTGCAAGGAATGCAATAACGCGAAAAAGCAGCTTTTTCCGATGGAGTGGGAAGACTACCTTTGCCAATTGCAACAGGAATAAACAGCGTTGCATAAAGCGTCGCTAATCAGCCCCGTGGTTTTTTGCGTCGGCCGAATTAGCCTTGTTGGGCTACAGACTCAGACCAAGGTTTGATGCTTTTTAGCATGGGATCAATTGTGCGTTCTGCAACTTCGGTATCATAGGCAGCCTGAGCACGCAGCCAAAAACCGTTGGATAGACCAAAGAATCCTATACTGCCCCTTACCAAATTGATAAAGTCAGAAGTCAAGAAGGAAGCAGCGATAAGTAACGGAGTCTGTGTCGCGGATCGAACCCGGTGGTTTTATGGCTCAGGCGTCTGGAAAAGAATTCGACAGAGAGTGCACAAACGCTTCTGATTCCCGTTTTCACGGGGAAAAGTTTTTCCTTATTATATAGCCGTCCTGAAATATATCACTCCTCTAAATCTTGACATTATTTCATATAGCATTATTTTTTATATAAAAATACCGATTTATTTTTCACAACTCGATCAATCCAGTTTTACGAGAATTGTTGAGAATATATGCGATTATGAAGAATTTATATAATCAATACTGCATCGGAAAAGACTGCTAGAGATAGAAGAAGGACTCGCTGATCTGAGGACGAAAAATTTCTCATGAGAAAAACCGGACAAGAATATGGAAGGATGAATGACATGAACACAACAACGAAGAATTCATTAGCGGGCGTGGAATTCAGGTTTTCCTGGAACAGTGACATCGGCTCACATAAGGAGTGCAGATATGTTCAAAATGTAAATTTCTGGCGTGATATATTCCCGGAAAAATTCTACGAAAAATTGCTTAATAAAGCTCCGAAAGACGAAATTTCGCATGATTTCAGACGAGGTGAATTGGTGCCTGACTTTGATGAATCCCTTGTCTTGAAACTTAAAAGCAGCCAAATCGATAAAGATATGAACATCTCCCCGCGTTATGGAAGATACTACCCTAAGGGAATACTCAAATGGGTTACGGGTGTGTTCAATGTGAATCGTGAACCGTTCCGATGTCTGAAATCAGACGGGAACGAAATTCATGCCGATATGAACCACCCCCTTGCCGGCCGGGACATAACGGTCGAAGCCGTAATCGATTCGGTTGAATCAAAATCATCGGAACGGGGCGGATCCTGTATGGCTTTACAAGATTTGATTCTCGATGGCCCGGGAATGCAGGTCCGATGTAATGGCCGTCCAACGGATTTTTTTTCGGATAATTCTTTCGCGCGCGAAGATGAGTCTGATGATGGCGGATTCTACACGCGCCCCAGGCTTGTCAATCACCTTGATGATATGGCCATCGATGTTCTATCCGGAATGTATGGTCAATTGATTCGTCCGGCATCGAAAGTCCTCGATTTGATGAGCAGTTGGAAATCCCACCTGCCGGCGGAACTGGAACTGGATTCATTGACCGGATTGGGCATGAACCGTATTGAGTTGGATGCGAATCCGCGGTTAACCACTGGCATACTTCATGACTTGAACTCGAATCCTTCGTTGCCCTTTGGCGATGGTCAGTTCGACGCGGTGGTGTGTACGGTATCCGTGGAATACCTTGCGCAACCCATTGATGTGTTTGCCGACGTGGCCAGGGTATTAAAACCGGGCGGTTTGTTTGTCGTTTCTTTCTCGAACCGTTGGTTTCCAACCAAGGCAATCAGAATTTGGAGAGAGTTGCATGAGTTCGAGCGCATGGGACTGGTAACGGAATACTTTCTGCAGTCCAAAAGGTTCAGCAACATTCAAACATGGTCAATGAGTGGAAAACCGCGTCCTTATGATGACAAGTATTTCGGGTTGAACATGATGCAGTCCGATCCTGTATACATGGTGTGGGCAGCCAAAAGTGGATAAAAAAAAGAGTCAAGGGAACAGATCGGAAAAATTGAAAAACGACTTCATCATACATAGTGAGAGAGGAGAGCGGATATGAAAAGACATCTTGATGAAGTGCTTGAAAGCATAGCCAAGGAATATGGTGGTAATATTCTTGACGGCTCCAGACACTATCTTGAAGTAGATATCGGAAAACGCGCGGAAGTGCTGGGCTATCCGAAGTTAAAGGAAAAGTACGGCCAGGTATATGCAATCGTGCCTTTAAAACATCCGGTAAATGGAATGAAAGTCAGAATTGATGGAAGAACATTCGTGAACTATGCTAAGTATGATTCCGGAATTGCGGTGCCAGGTTATATTGCTGATGATGCCGTTCAGCCATATAAGCCATACATACCGAACAACAGTATGATTCTCAATTTTGCGTGATGTGGCAAATATGGTTTGATGCATGTAACTTTTTCAGTTTCTTTGGAATTGGAACATTGGAGCTTTTACAATGGCTACACACAAGAAATTGAAGATTCTTCATGTGCTGGGTCAGCGTCCGGACTCGACCGGCAGCGGTATTTATCTGCAATCAATGATGCGTGAAGCGGCTAAATGCGGACATAATAATTTTATGATCGCCGGCATTCAGCCCGACAGCGACGTCGAACTACACGGTATTTCTCTGGAACAATGCCGCTTTGTCCGCTTCAACGGGAGCGACATTCCATTCCGGATCCCCGGCATGACGGATATTATGCCCTACCCAAGTACGCGGTTTGCCGATCTGTCCGCGCAGGATATCGAAAAATATGAAACGGTTTTTGCATGTGTGCTGACAGAAACGGTGGCCAGTTTCAGGCCGGATATCATCCACAGCCATCACAACTGGCTGATCAGTTCCCTGTCTCGGCGTCTTTTCCGGAATATTCCGGTGGTGACCACCTGCCACGGAACAGATCTTCGTCAATTCCATAACTGCCCTCACCTCCGCGAAAAGGTATTGAGCGGGTGCCGCCACCTGGATGCGGCCATGGTGCTGACTGGGGCTCAGAAGGATTACATCGTGATGAACTACCGGCTGCCGCCGGAAAAAATCATTGTTACCGGTGCCGGTTACAATGATTCACTCTTCACTACCGGATCTAAGCCCTCACCACCGCCCGTTCAGCTTGTTTACGCGGGCAAACTCTTGAACGCCAAGGGGTTGCCCTGGTTGCTCAAAGCACTGAAAACAATTTCGACGCCTGAATGGCAGTTGCATATCGTGGGAGGCGGAAGCGGCAAAGAAAAGGAGGAATGCATGCGCCTGGCCCAAGACCTCGGAGAACGGGGGGTGGTGCACGGCCAGATACCGCAGGCTCGTCTGGCTGCCTTTTTTAATAAAGCCCATATTTTTGTTCTGCCGTCCTTATTTGAGGGCCTGCCGCTGGTTGTGCTTGAGGCTCTGGCCAGCGGTTGTCGAGTGGTAGCCACAGACCTGCCCGGAGTTATGGAAGTTGCGGGCAATGTAAAAGCCGATTACATCACCCTGATCAGGACACCGCGTTTGAGGAAAATGGACCAGCCCTATCCAGAGGATTTGGCTGCTTTTGAACAGAATATAGCGCAGGCCCTTAGAATACAGATTGCAAGAGCCGTCAAGCGTCCCCGGATCGACCTTTCCCTGATCGAGGACGAGTTGTCCGTCTTTACCTGGAAAGGCGTATTTGATCGAGTTCAGAAGGTCTACTTCAAAGTGATTTAACATCAGATGGCTTGTTTATCAGAGATACTCAGGCTTTGCCATCTCCAATAGCATTACGAACCAGACATACAGGGTTGAAAATATAGGACTGAATGACACCGCCGCCCCGCCATCGAAATATCACGGTAAAACGCCTGTCTCTGGATTTTTACCAGTTCATCCGTTCCCAATCACTCGTGGCCGGATGGTTCGGCCGGCAATTTAAACCAAGCCGCGAATTTGCGGAAATCGATATCACCTACAAGTGCAATTTAAAATGTATCAACTGCAACCGTTCCTGTACTCAGGCCCCCAGCGATACGGAGATGCCGGTTTCAATGATTGAGGCATTTATCCGGGAAAGTGTTGAAAAAAAAGCGCAATGGAAACGAATCCGAATCCTGGGCGGAGAACCGACCCTTCATAGCCGTATTTTTGATATTATCGCACTGCTGCAGGATTACCGGTCGGTTCATAATCCGGGTGTCAGGCTGGTACTTTGCACAAATTATTTTGGAAAAAAAGTTCACGAAGTATTAGAGAAGCTGCCCGACGGCATTATCATTAAAAGCACGCTCAAGACATCCCGCGTGAACCTGTTCAAGCCGTTTAACATGGCGCCTGTTGATACACGGTTAAACCGGTTTTCTGATTATTCCGGCGGTTGCCGAATTATTGCGGAATGCGGTTTGGGGTTGACCCCGTCCGGATATTATATGTGTGCAATTGCCGGCGGCATAGACCGCATATTTCAGTATCATCTGGGAAGAGAAAGCCTCCCCGACCAATCAGACAACATGGCAGATCAGATGTCAGCGTTTTGCCGGTTGTGCGGACATTTTGGTTTTCAGTGGCCGGTAAGAAAGGAAAAGATGTCCCCTTCCTGGCAGAAAGCATATTTGTTTTACAACCAGTCGCCTGGTTTCGTGTCGCACTATAACGATTGAATTCACGGGACTGCGCGGCTTTTTGCGCAGGTCCGGTGAAATGAGTTTGTATTTCTGTTCAAGGCAAGATTCCCTCCGTTGTGAACAACCGCATTTCTAATTTCTCGTAATGCATCAAGTTCTTAAGTTCCTGAGTTCTTAAGTTCCTGAGTTGACATTGTGGTGTTCTAAAAGTAGCATCAGTCTGACTATAACCCCACATCGAAATATATGCAAATGTGCGGGATTTTTGAGCTGTCTCTCGGCAGCGCCGTCAGCAAACAGCATGTATAGCATTACGTTTCTGTCAGTCATCAGCAAATCATCCAAATAATGTTTCCATTCGGCGACAACCGAGGGTTCTTACGCCCGAAGCCTTCCGGATATGCAAACCCAGCCGTCCGATGTCTGCACATCAATTACTTCGAATCCCTTCAGTGTCATTTTTTCTTCAACAACACGTCTGTTTTTTTCGGTTATACCGGAGCAGATAAGGATGCCGTTTTTTGATATGTTTTTCGAAATGTTTTCAAGCAGGTTTAAAATAACGTCGGTTAGAATGTTTGCGGCCACAATGTCAAAGCGTTCATATACGTCTTCAACAAGACTTGTAATTTTTATGTTGAATCTCTTTTCGTCGATTTTATTTAAAAGGAGGTTTTCTTTTGCGATTTGCGCAGCGACCTCATCCGTGTCTGTTCCCAGAAGCCGCACGGCTCTCAGTTTTGCCGCGGCGATCATGAGAATCCCTGAGCCGGTTCCTATATCCAGAAAAGAATCCCCCGGTTTCAAGTATTTTTCAATCATTCTCAAGCATAGAGCAGAAGTCGGGTGAGCGCCGGTTCCGAAAGCCATTCCGGGATCTATTTCAAGAATTATGTCGTTTTCACCAGGCGCATATTCCCTCCAGGTCGGTTTTACGAC
>JAABQB010000019.1 GCA_011391695.1 Desulfobacteraceae bacterium
CTTCATAAGCAGTTTCATCAATCTGACTGATCTCCCAGTTACTTTGTAAATTTAACCAAAACTGAGGGCTGCCTCCCAAAGCCTTCGAAAGCTTCAGCGCCATTTCCGCACTTATGCCTCTCCTGCCACGGCAGATTTCATTAATTGTTTTAGGTAACACAACGATATGTTTTGCAAGAGCTGATTGAGTGAGACCAATCTCTTCAAGCTCATCCTTCAGCACTTCACCGGGATGTACAGGGGTGTTATGTATTTGATTCATTTTTATGGCTCCTTTATACTTTTAATGGTAGTCGACAATCTCGACATCTACCGCGTTTTCTTTTTCCCATTTAAAACAAATCCGGTATTGATCATTTATTCGTATGCTATATTGACCTTGTCTTTCCCCTTTCAGTTTTTCAAAACGATTTCCCTGTATTTCCTGTAAATCTTGCATTGACGTTAAAGCCCCCAAACGAGCAAGTTTTATTTGGGCCTTCCGGTGCAACCCCTGCGGAAGCATTCGGAAAGCTTCCTTGGTGGCTCTGCCATAATTTATATAATCGGTTCCTTTGGTTTTGAAATTTCTAATAGCCATTTTGCATCCTAAAGGAATTTATGCCTGTTATACCGGAAGCCGGTATAGTGGTCAATAGATATTATATGAAAAGTTGAAGGCCAATATTGAAGGGGGTACGATTTTATATCAATTTGTAATTACATTATCGCGCGGGTAAGCCGCGTGCTTTTCTCTGATATTATTCGTCGAGTTTGGCCTTGAGCCTTTCAGCATTGTTTTTATCAATAAAGGCTCCGACCTGGAATGTAAAATTGCCTGAATAATAATCTACAGGAACAACCTTGCCGGTGCTGTTTCCAGTCAAGTCGGGCGAAGTTGGGCCTTCCCGCACGTCCTATCACTTTAGCCGTTTTCGCCAGTAGAAAGGCCGCCGTTTCTGGTTAGCGCACGCCACGATTCGAATTCGATCCGAATAGACAGCGTAGATAAGGCTGTAGGGGAATCGCCACAAAGGCTTGCTCCTCACTCTTCTCCCGATTCGCTGAAAAGCTTCGGGGTTCGATGCAAGCTGGTCGATTCCCCGTTCCACCTCCTTGAGAAAGTCCGAACCAAGGCCAGACTTGTGCACTTCGTAGTACTGCGCCGCATCTGTGATTTCAGCGTCAGCATCCGGATGAAAAGCGATTAGCGTCACGAGATGGCGGCCCTCGCCCGGCGAAGTACCTCTTTAGCCGGTATCTCAGATATTTGCCCTCGCTCCATCTCATCCAATCTATGCTCAGCCTCCTCAACCCACAACGCCTCGATCTCCGTTTCAGACAGATCGTCGAGGCTCCCCACTATCCACTTTGCAAGAACCGCCCGGTCCTTCAAATCAAGCTTCTTGATCTCGGTTTCGATATCTTTTAGGCTCATATGCCTCTCCCTACGTATTCATTGCATTATTGTCATGGAAATAAATTTACACCGGATTCAAAAATAAAGCTTATGGATCAGGTATGACAGGTTCTGAGATAAACGATTTTCCTCTTTTCAGTAACACAAGAGGTTGAAAATATATTTAATACTTATCACATTCCTTAATATTAATAAAGTATGACTAATTTTATCTATATTTTCAGCAGATTATTCTCATTCGGTTTGATTCATCTCAAAATATCGCTGGAAATGTAAGCTGCATTGCTTCAGATTCGGTGGACACCTGCTTTCCCTTCGCCACCCGTCTATTCAGCAACCGTAAAGACATCTGGATATCCATCTTTTTTCAGAGTATCTTCATATTCAGTCGTCATGTTAAGGTTCTGGCACCTTCCCACCCTGACCCTGTAATAGATTTTGTCCCCGTTGTCATAAATCATAATATGTGCATTCTGGTATTTTTCATCGAGTTTAGCCCTGAGCCTTTCGGCGTTGTTTTTATCAATAAAGGCTCCGACCTGGAAGGTGAAATTGCCTGAATAGTAATCTACAGGAACGACCCTGCCGGTCCCCGGCATTATCTCCTGGCCTATGGCAATTATCTCGACCGGGGCGGTGCCCGGGCCCACCACTCCGATTCTCCTTGCAGCTTCATAGGAAAGATCTATTATTCTCCCGTGCACAAACGGCCCCCTGTCATTGACCCTGACCTCTGTTTCTTTATTATTTTCAAGATTGAATACTTTAACGCGTGTGCCGAGAGGAAGGGTTTTGTGGGCAGCCGTCATGTCATGCATATTATATATTTCGCCGTTTGAAGTTTTTTTCCCGTGAAAATCGGCCCCGTACCATGATGCTAATCCGCGCTCACGAAAGCCTTTTGAATCAGGAACAGGCTGATACCATTTTCCAAAAACCTGATACGGTTTCGGATATGCTGGTGTGCCTGAAGGAGGAATCCTTGAAGGAGGCCTGGCGGTCGAACAGCTGCACAATAAGAAAAGAACCAGGACCCATAGATGGAAATATTTTTTGCCGGTTAATTTTTTATCATATTTCATCAGATTTATTTTTCTATTGCGATCTTAAGAACATCAAGCATGCTTTCAACAAAGTAAAACTTTATATCCTTCTGAACCTTTTTAGGAATATCCTCAAGATCCTTTTCATTCCATTTAGGCAGAATAATGGTTTTGATTCCTATACTATGGGCGGCAAGGACCTTCTCTTTTATTCCACCCACAGGAAGCACCTGCCCCCTTAAAGTTATCTCGCCTGTCATAGCAAGATTTTGTATAACCGGTCTGTTTACCAGAAGAGAATATAGCGCCGTCAGCATTGTCACGCCGGCTGAAGGCCCGTCTTTGGGGATTGCCCCTGCCGGAACATGTATGTGAATATCATGGGTTTCAAAATAATCTTCGGGGATATTGAACTGGCTGCTGTTTGTCCTGATGAAACTTAAAGCGGCTGTAGCGGATTCCTTCATAACATCTCCGAGCTGACCCGTGAGGGTAAGCCCTTTTTTGCCTTTCATTGAAGTTGCTTCCACGAACAGAATTTCGCCTCCGGACTGGGTCCAGGCCAGACCTGTGACAACACCGGGAGTCGATGTTCTTATCAGAACTTCCGGATATATACGTTCAGGACCTAAATATTTTGAAATATTCTGAACCTTGATTTCAGCATTCTTTACTTCGCCTTCTGCAACTTTTGTTGCAACGCCTCTGCATATTGTTGCAATCTCCCTTTCGAGATTCCTCAACCCGGCTTCCCGTGTATAACCGGTAATTATCCGCCTTACTGCTCCATTTGTAAAAACTATCTGCTTTGATTTAAGCCCGTGAGCCTTTCGCTGGCGTGGAATCAGATATTTATTTGCTATTTTTATTTTTTCATCCTCCATATATCCCAAAAGCTCCAGAACTTCCATCCTGTCTCTTAAGGCCGGTGGAATCGTATGTAGAACATTGGCCGTAGTGATGAACATAACTTTGGACAGGTCAAACGGAACATCGAGATAATGATCTGAAAATGAATAGTTCTGTTCCGGATCAAGAACTTCTAAGAGAGCGGAAGATGGATCCCCGCGAAAATCGCTTCCGACTTTATCTATTTCATCAAGCATAAAAACCGGATTATTCGCCCCGGCGCCCCTTATACCCTGTATGATACGGCCGGGGAGAGCTCCTACGTAAGTGCGCCTGTGACCTCTGATCTCGGCCTCATCGCGGACACCTCCAAGGGATATGCGGATGAACTTTCGCCCCAGAGCCCTTGCTATCGATCTTCCAAGAGATGTTTTTCCGGTTCCGGGAGGCCCTGCAAAGCAGAGTATAGGTCCCTTTGATTCAGGTTTAAGCTTACGTACAGCAAGAAACTCGATAATACGTTTCTTTGCCTTATCAAGCCCGAAATGATCTTCTTCCAAAACTCTTCTTGCTTTTTTAATATCCAGATTATCTTTCGTGCTTTCATTCCATGGAAGGGTGGTAAGCCAGTCAAGGTAAGTTGACGCAACTGTATATTCAGCAGAAGAAGGATGCATACGGGAAAGGCGGTTCAATTCCCTTTCAGCTTCCTTAAGGGCTTCCGGAGGCAGGTTTTTCTCCTTTATCTTTAATTTGTACTCTTCAATTTCAACCGCGGTGTCGTCTTTTTCTCCAAGCTCTTCCTTTATCGCCTTGAGCTGTTGCCTCAGGTAATATTCTCTTTGGCTCTTTTCCATATCTCCCTTGACCTGAGACTGTATTTTGTTTCCCAGTTCGAGTATCTCCAGATGATGGTTAGCCTGTTTTGTCACTTCTTTTAACCTTTTCCGCACATCTTCAGTTTCAAGAATTTTCTGTTTTTCCCCGGATGTTGTATTAATTGTTGAAGCTATCATATCTGCAAGTATTCCCGGCTCCTGAATCGATTTTGCCATGATAGCCATATCCTTCGGAAGAGCGGGAGTAAGTTCTACAATCCTTGTAAACAGAGTTAATACATTCGAGACAAGGGCTTCGGTCTCTTTCCCCTTCGAATCTTTGTCCCTGATATGCTCAACCCTGGCCTGGAGATATGGTTTCCCTTTTATAAATTCGAGAATTTTGAATCTCCCAAGACCCTGAACAAGAAGCTGCGCGTTATTGTCATCGGTCTTTGCCATCCGCAAAATCAAGGCGGTTGTGCCAACAGCATGAAGATCCGCTTCCGGATTTTCAGCCTCCTGACTTGATTTTTTCGATGCAAGAAGACCTACAATGCGGTCCTTGCTCATAGCCTCATCAACAAGTTTGACGGATCCGCCCTGCATAACCACGAGGGGCAAAACCATTTTAGGGAAAAGAGCCGTATCGAATAGAGGGAGAACAGGCAATAATTCCGGGAGTTTTTCAGTATTTGAATCCATCTGTGATTGCTGCTGAGACATTAATACCTCCAAGCGGCTGTACTCATAACTTCAATTCAAACCGCAAGTTGTTTATCATGGCGATATTCAGAAAAACTTTCAAATTCATTCTTCCGAGATTGTTATCTTATGCGTTTTATCCTGGGACATCCTTGCAAGTCGAATTTGTAAAAACCCGTTCAAGTATGAGGCTGAAACCTTATCCGTGTCTATCAGGGCCGGAAGGTATAAAATTCGCTCAAAGGTTCCATACTGTATCTCAGCAAGACGGTAAGTAGTGTTTTCAACACGAGGAATTTCCTCGCGGTTTCCCCTGATTCGTATCGCCCTGCTGCTTATCTCGACTTCAAGATTCTCCTTGTCAACCCCGGCAACCTCGGCAAGGATAATTACCTCCTGAGGGGTTTCGTAAATATCCATCTGCGGCTTCCATGCCCGTTCAGAAAGAGAAAACATGGGACTCATCGATCTGAACATATCTTCGATAGTTTTATCAAATCTGGAATCCGATGTTTCAAAATCATTGCCAAATCTTATCTTGATATAGTCCATGTCCGGCTCCTGAAATAAAAGCTGATTTTCTAATTCTTTCAATCTTTAATATAAGTTTAACATCGTTATAAAATCAAGACAATAATTTTGTAATTACCCCCGCTTTACTTCAGGGAAAATAGTTTTTTTGGTCTTGACAGAAAATAATTTGTGATTATTTTTTTACCGAAAAGAAGTAAGAATGTCAGTCAATATAGAGAAACAAAATAATATAAAGGAGGTGTTATTATGACACTTGTAAGATGGGACCCATTCAGAGGCATGACAACGCTTCAGGATCGTATTAATCAGATCTTTGATAACGCAGTTGTTCGTTCAAAAGATTTTGAAGATGATATGAATCTCTGTGCATGGAGACCGGCCGTAGATATACATGACAATGAAGATGCAATTGTCATAACGGCAGAACTTCCGGGAGTAGACAAGAAGGATGTTTCGGTTGAAATCAAGGAGAACGTAATCACTTTAAAAGGCGAAAAGGCCATCGATAACGAAGTTAAGGAGGAGAGCTTCTACCGTAAGGAGAGATGCTTCGGATCATTCCACCGGGCATTTACTCTTCCTGCTGCGGTAAAACCTGACAAGATAAAGGCCAATTTCAAGGATGGCATCCTCAAAGTTGAAATTCCGAAACCTGAAGATGAAAAACCCAGACAGATTTCTGTCAATATTGAATAAAACAATGTAACCATAAAAGAGGGCTCTCGTCGCGGAGCCCTCTTTCCTTTTGAAGCTCCCCGCCGCTTGCAGGAAGCAAGTTTATCATCAGCCAATAACCCCTACCCTCAGCAGGGTCTTATGCAAAGAGCTCTCTGGAATAATTGTGTTTGCGAGATGCTCTCTAATACCCACTGCTAAAAAACCCCATTATACCATTTGCAATTGCAGTCTGCTCCTAAATAACATATCATACAAACATGAACAAAACGATCTCTTCGGGCAGAGCAATCCTTGCATCACAGTACTTTCTGTACTTCGGTGTTATGGGAGTATTTTTGCCCTATTTTAACCTCTATTGCTATAAACTTGGTTTCACAGGTTTTCAAATAGGAGTCATCTCTGCTTCAAGGTCTGTTGTTATGGTTGTATCTCCCCTGCTGCTGAGCGCCCTTGCCGACCGCTTTAATGCCAGGAAATCGATATATCTGTCGTGCCATTTTATAAGTGCGGCAATCTGGTGCATCTATCTTGTCACATCTGATTTCTGGCCAATGCTTGCAGTTACTGTCTGTTACACAATCTTTTATTCTCCGATCATTTCTTTTCTTGAAGCCTTCACGATAGACATTCTCGGGAGTATGAAGAAGAGTTACGGGAACGTAAGGGTCTGGGGCACTATCGCCTTCATCGTTACAGTCTTTTTACTGGGCAAAGTTCTCGACATTTATCCTATACGGATAATTCTGTTTCTGATTCTTGCAGGATCTGTAATTCAGGCCGCATTTGCAGTTAAGATTCCTGATATAAAATCAAAAAACAGCAAACCTTTTTTGATCGAGGCAAAAGTCCTTTTTAAAAAAAAACGCGTTATCTTTTTCCTTTCAAGCGCTTTTCTTATGCTTGTAAGCCATGGAGCATATTACGGGTTCTTTTCAATTCATCTTGAAAATTTAGGTTACGACCGCACATTCACGGGTATTGCCTGGGCGGTAGCTTCAATTGCCGAAATACTTGTAATGATAAATTCTGACCGTATTTTTAAACGTTTCTCAACAGAAACGGTTATAACTGTCGCATTCGTAACAGCAGTAGCAAGGTGGTTAACGCTTTCCCTGGTACAATCTCCCGCCCTTATCCTTATTTCTCAGACAACCCATGCTCTGACTTATGGCGCTTTTCATATCTCGAGCATTCTTTATATTGATTCCATGACATCGGATGAAACAAAGACTCTTGGACAATCTTTAAATAATGCGGTTACATACGGGCTTGGTCTTATGGTTGGCTTTTTTCTAAGCGGATGGATTTATGAGCACGCAGGCTCTTTTGCTCTTTTTGCTTTCAGCAGTCTTATCGCTCTCTCCGGAGGGATATTTTTCAGGATATTCCGGGCTGCCGATTGAACCGAAAGAGCGAGCGCATTCCCGCCGAAGGTCCGCCATGGAGGACTTGCGGCGGGAAGCTTTAAACAGTCCGGAAACTCAGTCCCCTTTCCTCGGGAATAAAATATAACGAAGCCAGTGAAGAAAAGTATTTCCACAGAGCGTTTCCCTGTCCATTGTATCAAAATAGATGGAAAGAGCAGTCGGATCTGAAAAAAAGCTTTCTCTTGCAGTAATTTTTTCATTCGCATCAAGAGATCTTACAACTTTTGCAGGGTTTCCCGCTGCAATGGAATTCGGGGGAATATCGTTTACCACAACCGAGCCTGCCCCTATAATGCTGTTTTCGCCGATAGCTACTCCCTTGCATACGATAGCACTGTCTCCAATCCAGACATTGTTTTCAATTCTCACTGGTTTGCTTTTTCCGGTTGAAACCCTGTCATATATATCATGCCAGTCTGAATCGGTTATATATGAACCGCTTGCTATCATGCAGTTATCACCGATAAGTATTTCGGAGGCCGAACTTATTCTGACACCCGCACAGATTATGCAGAAGCTGCCAATATGAATCCGCCCCATATCTTTCTTTTCAGACCAGACTGAAAGTCTTATTTTTTTATCCGGGGTGGCAATCACCGTGGCATAGTCGCCAAGCACAACAGGAGAACCGAATACCTCAACATGCCAGGGTCTCATAAAATTTGACCCTTTCCCGAGAGACTCGAAATGGGGCCTTAAAAAATGGTCAACGTAAAATCTCTGGAATTTAAGATGGAATTTTTTAATATAATAGGGGCGGTGATCTTTTTTCAAACCAAACAATCCTCAACATGCAAATAATTTTAAGAACTACTTACTCCAACTTATATTTGCCGATCCTGTCATTGTGCAGACTTCCGAGATAAAGATGTCCGTCATGCTCTCTTGAACTGGTAATCTCTTTGAGATGCTCACCCGTTGGTTCATGCAGACTTCTTACAATTTCGCCTTTTTCATTGATGGCAAGCACAAAACCGTATGGTTTGGGTTTGGGCCATATAAATTTTGGAAGCCTTGAAACAATCTTTTTTATAAAAGGGCTTGGATGCATTCTGTCCATCTGGTCGTTTCTTACGGTAAACAGAGCAAGCCAGAAAGTGCCCCTGCGGTTGGATGTAATGTTGTCCGGAAAACCGGGCAGGTTGTCTAAAAACGTATCAACTCTTCCCGCCTTTGGCCCTTTGAGCCAGTAACGCTGGATACGGTACCTGTATGTCTCATTCACAAGAACGAAATCCTCATTCTGTGAAAGAGCAACCCCGTTTGAAAAATATAGATCCCGGAGGAGAACATCTGTTATCTTGTTGTTCGGGTTATATCTTAAAAAACGTCCGTTAGGCCTTGATTCAAGAAGGTCGAAAAGATACTCGTTCTGCTGGTATTTAAAACTCGCGTCCGTAAAATAGATAATGCCATCTGAGGCAATGTCGAGGTGATCGGTATACTTATAGGGAACACCTTCTGCCCCGGTTGTGAGAACAGTAATTTTACCTGAAGTGTCAACCGAAAGAAGACCCTTGTATGAATCTGCCACGATAAGATTCCCCAGGCCGTCAAAGGCAAGACCCAAAGGACGGCCTCCTGTTTCGGCAAAGGTTTCGATGCCCCCGTCTTTTAATATACGGACAATTTTTCCATCCTGTGTTCCTCCGTATATCCTGCCTTCAGAATCTATCACAACATCTTCAGGTCCGTTGATTTTTCCTTTCGCGAGCAGTTCGGCTTTTGCAAGCTCATTATTTTGCGAAAGAACTCCAGCCATCTCAGGCTTTTTCGCCGGCCTATAAGATACCGGGTCAATCCTTGTCGGCCAGAATAAAAGATATAAAAGAATCGAGGCAATAATTACCACCAGAATCACGATATATTTTTTTATATCTCCCTCCTTAAGGCTCAGGTTCATGGTTTATGGTTCCTGGTTCCTGGTTAAAGAAATACCAGAAACTACAAACCAGAAAACAAATCTTTAAATAAATCGGGCAAAAGAAGGCATTATGCAAAGGTCTCTTATTAGTGCGCTTCGGCCCAGTTATTACCTGACGCAATATTTACCCTGAGCGGAACCTTCAGAGCCCAGACTCCTTCCATTGTTTCCTTAACAAGCATGCTCACCGCATCAAGTTCATCAGGCGGCACTTCAAAAACAAGCTCGTCGTGGACGGAGAGCAGCATTGCTGCCCTTAAGTTCTTTTCGGCCAGCGCCCTGTCAATATTTATCATCGCGACCTTTATGAGGTCAGCGGCAGTTCCCTGGATCGGAGTGTTCACGGCAATCCGTTCTGAAGCGGCGCGGACTATCTTGTTGGGGCTGTCAATATCAGTAAGAATCCTGATCCGCCCTAAAAGTGTTCCCGTCTTTTTATTCTCATGAGCTTCCTCAATCGTCTTTTCAATAAATTCTTTTACGCCACTGTATCTTGCAAAATAGTTATCGATATAAGTCTGGGCCATCTTCTGGCTTATGCCAAGCTCTTTTGAAAGACTGAATGCGCCCATGCCGTATATTATGCTGAAATTTATAATCTTTGCCTGCCTCCTCAGCTCGGAAGTGATAAATTCCGGAAAAACCCGGAACACCTCGGTAGCTGTTCTGGTATGAATATCTTCATCGTCTGAAAAAGCCTTTATCAGGATTTTATCATCCGAGCAGTGGGCAAGAATTCTCAGCTCTATCTGGGAATAATCGGCTGAAAGAAGGCGCCACCCTTTTTCAGGTATGAAAGCGCTTCTTATCTCTTTACCCTCATTTGTTTTGATGGGAATATTCTGAAGATTCGGGTCTGAACTGCTGAGCCTCCCTGTTGCAGTTACGGTCTGGTTAAATGATGAATGTATGCGTCCAGTTTCCGGGTCTGCAATTTCAAGCAGCGCGTCAGCGTATGTTGATTTAAGTTTTGAAAGAGTCCTGTGTCTTAATATAAGCGCAGGAAGTTCATGCATACGGGATAGCTCGGTAAGCACGTCCACATCAGTTGAATATCCCGTCTTTTTTTTCGTCTTCTTCATGACAGGAAGCGACAGTTTTTCAAAAAGGACCTCTCCTAACTGCTGTGGAGATTTAATATTGAAAGTCATTCCCGCAAGTGAATAGATCCCGCCTTCAAGCTCATCTATCTGCTGTTCAAAATATTTGGAAAGCTCACGAAGCCTTTGTCTGTCTACACATATGCCTTTCATTTCCATCTTCATAAGGACAGGAATAAGGGGCATTTCGACATTTTCAAAAAGATCTTTGACTCCGATTTCACCAAGTTTCGGCAAAAGGACATCATGGGCAAGAAGAGTTATGTCGGCATCCTCACACGCGTAAGATACGGCCTTTTCTATAGGAACACCTGCGAAACCGTCCTCCGGCTTTTTCTTTCCCACTGTCTCTTCAAAGGTGATTTTCTTATGGCCGAGAAAATCAAGGGCTATCTGGTCAAGGTTATGGGCGCGCTTGGAAGGGTTAATCAGATAGGATGCCACCATCGTATCAAAAGAGACTCCGGCAAGCTCAACTCCATGACGTTTCAGAACTATCCAGTCATACTTTATGTTCTGGCCTATTTTCTTTATGCCCGGATTTTCAAAAACACCTTTGAGTCGTCCCAGTACTTCATTCCTGTCAAGCTGCTCAGGAACACCTTCATAATCATGGGCAAGCGGAATATAAAATGCCTCGTGAGATTTTAAAGAAACCGATATTCCAACGAGTTTGGCTTTTATAGGATTCTCGGATGTGGTCTCGGTATCGACGGCAAAGTAATCAGCCGATTCAAGCCGTAAAATAAGGGAAGAAAGGCTTCCCATATCCGTAATCAGACTGTACTCCTTTTCCGAAAGATCCGATTGTATGGACACGCCCTGCTGAAGCTGCCTGAACTCAAGTTCTTGAAACAACTCTGATAATCTTTGGTTATCAGGTTTTTGAAAACGAAAGGAATCCAGGTCGAAATCAAAAGGGACCATGGTATTTATTTCAACAAGCCGCCTGCTTAACAACGCCTGATCTTTAAAAAAAACGAGGTTTTCCTGCTGCTTTTTCTTTGTGATTGAATCGATATTATTGAAAAGATTTTCAATGCTTCCAAAATTCTTGATCAGATCAAGAGCTGTTTTGGGGCCGATTCCCGGAACCCCGGGAACATTATCTGAAGAATCCCCCGAAAGCCCCATGACATCAATAATCTGGCGCGGCTCAATTCCATATTCTTCAACAATTCTGTTTTTATCCGTGATCTTATCCTTCATCGGATCCCAGATAATAACCTTATCGGTCACAAGCTGAAGAAAATCCTTGTCTCCCGTCACCATTACCACGGAATAACCGGAATCTTCCGCTTTGCCCGCAAGGGTTCCTATGAGGTCATCTGCTTCAAATCCGGGCATTTCAACTACGGAAAGGTTAAAAGCTCTCGTTATCTCTTTGATGTAAGGAATCTGAACCTGCAAGTCTTCCGGCATAGGCGGACGGGTGGCTTTGTAGTCTTTGAAAAGATCATGCCGGAATGTCGGACCTTTGGAATCAAAAACCATTACAACGTATTTCGGACCCCAGTCTTCAATAAGTTTGATCAGAATCCTGGCAAAGCCGAAGATTGCATTCGTCGGGAGCCCTTTGGAATTTGAAAGACCTCTTATTGCATGGTATGCACGGTAAATATATGCGCTTCCATCAATAAGAAAAAGTGTTTTATCCGGATATTCAGGTTTTTTTTCCACTGTAATTCCAGTATTTAAAGTCCGAGTTCATCTGCAATTTCAGACATCGCCTTTATACTTATCGAGACAAACTCTTCGATAGGAATGCCTGTTTTCTCACACTCCAATATTCTTTCCCTGCTCACGGCACGGGCAAAATGGGGGGTTTTCATCCTTTTTGTAACAGAGCTCACCTTAACGCTTGAAATTTTTTTGTCGGGATACACAAGGGCCGTTGCCACAACCATGCCTGTCATGCTTTCTGCGCAGGTCAATGCGTGCTCGAAAATCGTCGAGCGGACAAGGCCGAGCCCTTCGGCGTTATGCTTCTTAATGACATCCGCTATTTCAGGAGAGACTCCTTTTTCTTCAAGCATTTTAGCGGAAACGGCTCCGTGGCTGGCTGAATCTTCCCCTGTAATCTCGTAATCAAGATCATGAAGAAGTCCTGCAAGTCCCCACAGTTCCCGGTCTTTTCCAAATTTTACGGCAAGCGCCCTCATGATAGCTTCGGAAGCCAAACAGTGAGCAACAAGCTTTTCATTTTTAAGATGCTCTCTTAAAAGCAGAAGGGCATCTTCTCTTGTAATTCCGGCTCCAAAGTCATTTGACATGTTGCTGCTCCTGTAATTATTTCCTTTCTTTTGTTCATCAACATCTTAATATATTCGATAATTGCATAATGTAACTAATAATTGCAATACCATAAAAAACTTATTGACAGAGTTAAAATTTGATATATATTAATTCGAAACATATCGAATTGTAAAAGTATCAAATTGAACTTAATGAGGTTTTATATTTATGGATTCGGCTAAGCTGTCAAAAATCATGAAAGCACTTTCAAACCAGACGCGCCTTGAACTGTATCTGCAAATTGCAAAGCAGAGCGAATCCAATTTTGAAACAGGGTGTGAATGTTTCATAACGGACATTGTCGGATCTTTAAGCATCGGTGCCCCGACCATTTCCCACCATTTAAAGGAACTGGCGAACGCAGATCTGATTATTACCGAAAGGCGGGGAAAATTTCTGGCGGCCAGAATAAATAAGGAAACCCTTCAGGCGGCGAACGCTATTTTATCTTTAATCGATAAGTAAGCGGAAATTTTTTTTATTCTTTCATTTCGATACTTATCAAAATATAAAACTTAAAAAGGAGATTATATGAAAAAGATCGTTGCACTTCTCGGAAGCCCCCGTGCTAACGGAAATAGTTCGGCCATCGCCGGTCGGTTCATGGAAACAGCTAAAAAATACGGCGGGGAAACCAAAACCTATTCATTGAACAAAATGAAATTCAGAGGATGCCAGGCATGCATGATGTGCAAAGAGAAGCTGGATCGCTGCGCTTTAAAGGACGACCTTGAACCGGTTCTGGATGAAATTCGGGACGCGGACGTCCTGGTCCTTGCCTCCCCTGTTTATTTTGCGGACATTACCGCGCAGATGAAAATGTTCATTGACCGAACCTATTCATATTACGTGCCTGATTTTATGAATAATCCCGTGCCGGGCCGTCTGCATCCGGGCAAACAGCTTGTCTTTATCCAGACCCAGGCCCAGCCCGAAGAGAACTTTTTCAATGATATTTACCCCAAATATGAGTTCTTTTTCCAGTTTTTAGGATTCAAAGACAACCACCTTATCCGGGCAGTCGGTGTGAATGACGAAGGGGATGCCGAAAAACAGGAAAGCATCATGAAGCATGCGGAAGATCTTGCCGCTAAAATCATCAATGATTAAAAATAAGAAGGAGAGACTTCTTGGATAACAGGCGTACTTTTTTGAAAAAAGGATCATTGGCGCTTCTTGCACTTTCAACTTCAACATCTCTTTTCCCGGTGAAGGTGCTTGCCAGAACGGAAATGACCGTCACCGATCCCAAAACCGCGGCTGTGATCTGGTACAGTCAGACCGGAAACTCCGAAAGAACCGGAAGACTCATCGCGGAAACAATCAGCAAAAAAGGACTGAACGTCACAGCGTCCGATTACAGGAATTTTGACCCGAAATCTATCGGCGCCTATGATCTGATAGTCGCCGGTTCCCCCGTGTACTATTATGATGTGCCGGAAAATTTCAGACTCTGGCTCAAAAGTTTGCCCGCAATAACCGGCAAGCCCTTTGCTTCCTACGTCACTTTCGGTGGTTCCGGAGGCAACCAGCACAACACCGTCTGCACCCTGGCTGATCTGCTGGCTGAAAAAGGCGGCGTCCCTGTGGGTATAGAAACCTTCGGCAACATGTCCACGTTTGCCATTACCTGGTCATATGGAAATGAAGAACGTGTCCTGGAATACAAACATCTTCCGGACGAAATAGCCTATGACAGGATGCGGGCGTATGCTGATTTGATATTGGACCGGGTGCGACAGGGGCAGGGTATTGAAATCGAAAAAGACTGCGATTTCCGGGAACTGATCAAAAGTTCTCCTTCCATATGGGCAACCAAGCTTTTCATATCCAATCATACCATCGACGGATCAAAATGCATCAAGTGCGGTACATGCCTTAAAAAATGCCCGGTGGACGCCATTGATCTCGAAAATAATCGTGTGGATACGGATGCGTGTATCGCCTGCCTGGGATGCGTCAACAACTGCCCGGCCGGCGCCGTTCATATGGAATTCATGGGTAAAGAAGTTTATGGGTATTATGATTTTCTGGAAAAGAACCAGCTTCAGATACCTCTTCCGGAGGAGTTGAGGAATCGGGTCAGAAGCCTTTAGCCGTTTTTGCAATCAATTTATGTTAACAGCTTGACAGTAAGCTCTGTGCCGATACCCAGGCACAATGATATTATGCAATATATCAGGAGTGTTTAATCTCGGGATATTCCGGAAATCTCATATTGAATATTAATCGCCAGGCACTTTCTGCGCGAACATTTTGTATCAGCCTTCCCAATTATTTTATCGATCACTTGCTCGTTGGAACCTGCGATCTTTTCAATCCTATCTCTTTATAATTAATTGACAAATCAGACCTGATATGATTATTTGACCTCGCATTTCGACAGTCCCATCAAAAGATCAACGCGTAATTTGGCGCTTTATATAAATACTGTTTAGCTTTATGTTTTCCACTGAATTATGTGTATGAAGTCTTTCAATCCAAGGTATGACTGAGTTTTTTGGATTGTTGGAAATAAATTCCGATAGTTATTCTCGATTTCCATGATAACAGCCGATATGGCCAAAACATGGAAAATTCAATCATATTTTTTCCATGTTTTATTGCCAATACGGCAATATATGGAAATTTTTTCCATCGTATATAAGCAATACATGGAAAATATTCCACTTATTAACACTGTTGGCAGGCTTAATAAGGATGATATCTTAATGATCAGACGCACTACAGATTCTGATCGCGCTGCAATCAGAGATATTCACATGAGCGCTTTTGGAAAGGCGCAAGGCCAAGAAATCGTAGAGCTTGTCAATGGTTTGCTTGGTGATGAAACGGCAAAGCCTTTACTCTCGTTAGTGGCAGAAATAAATGAAAAGATCATTGGCCATATCCTCTTCACGCGGGCCATACTTCAACCCGGGGATCAAGATGTTTCGGTGCGGATTCTTGCTCCGCTGGCAGTCTCAAGAGAACTTCAAGGCAAAGGTATCGGGGGATCATTGATCATGGAGGGACTGAAGCAGCTTGCAGAGTCGGGGGTGGATTTGGTCTTCGTGCTTGGCCATCCCAGCTACTATCCGATGTATGGGTTTCGGCCGGCAGGAGCATTCGGCTTTGAGGCTCCCTTTCCAATTCCATCCGCGCAAGCAGACGCCTGGATGGTTCAGGAACTGAAGCCAGGCCTGATTGGTAATATCCAGGGAACGATTCGGTGTGCCGAGGTCTTAGATGAACCCCAACATTGGCGAGAGTAAAGCCTGCCAACAAGGCGCTCCAGCCGACGCGGCATAACCGTGCGGCTGAGCTTGGTCGATAAGTGAGACCGTTCGCTGGCGCTCACTTGGCCTTCGGCCATCTCACTTATCGTCGGCTGTTGAGTTACACTCGAACAGCCGACGTTATTTGGATAGGAAATGATTTGATATGAGAGATTTTTGCATAGAACAGAATGATACACCAGTTAGTTTGGCTTATATTGGTGAAATTTTAGGTGACGCTGGAGTGAATATTGAAGGGCTTTGTTTTACAACCTGTGACAGACTGCATATCATTCATTTCGTTGTAGAAGATGCTGTGACTGCTCGATCCGTTCTTAAAAAATCGGGGATCATGATCAAGGATGAGTCGGAAGTGTTTGTTTTGCATAAGGATGAAAAACGTGTCACAGGCAAACCGGGTTCCTTTGGTGGGATCTGTAGAACCCTTGCAGATCATGACATCAAAATCAAATTCGGGTATCCAGCCGAGAACAATCGGTTTGTTTTTGGCGTTGATAATTTGGCGAAGGCTTATAACTTGCTGGAATAAAGACTTAAATAATGAACCATTAGATTGCAACATTTCCACATAACCAGGCTAATTCAGCCGACGCAAGAAGCCGCGCGGCTGATCAGCATCGTTGTGCATCAAGTAACTTCGACTAAAGGGTGTTGAATGAAAAAAATCCTGCTTTTGCTTGCTAAAGGTTTTGAGACATATGAGGCAAGCGTTTTTATAGATGTCATCGGTTGGAATTCTACGGATGGCGACAAATCAACAAAATTATTTTCCTGCGGCCTTACCAAAGAGGTTACTTCGACCTTTGGCCAAAAAGTTTTAGTCGATTACTTGCATTCTGAAATAGATGTGAATGAATTTGACGCATTGGCAATCCCTGGTGGTTTTGAAGAATTTGGATTTTATGAAGACGCTTTTAGCGATTCATTTTTGAAAATCATACGTGACTTCAACTCTTTAAATAAAACAATTGCATCTATCTGTGTTGCGGCGATACCATTAGGGAAAAGCGGTATCTTAAGAGGCAAAAAGGCTACTACTTACAATAGTAAGGTTCGAAGAAGCGCCTTAAAAGAATTTGGCGCCGAAATCATTGATCAACCCGTAGTTATGGATACCAATATTATCACAAGTTGGAACCCAGCAAGTGCTATTGAAGTTGCTTTTTTGCTTTTGGAGCAGCTTACACACAAAGAAAATTCTGATTATATAAGAAGTATCATGGGCTTTACACAAATTGAAAAATGAAGAAGTGCACAACAACTTTCTTCAGCAGACTCGTTTCCCTCGCCGCTTAGAAATGCGTTCGGAGTCCACAACCCAAGTATTCGGAGGATGGTATGCCCCTTGCTAAAATAGAAACAAGAAAATCTTGGAGTACATCTCAGAAGAAGGAAATAATGGAAGCCATCCATTCGTCCATGCGAGAGGCGCTCAAGATACCGGAGAATGATCGTAATATCAGATTCAACGAGTATCATTCGGAGGATTTTCAAGTTCCCCCTGACAAGACTGAAAACTATATCTTAGTTGAAATAACCATGTTTTCAGGTCGTTCATTGCAAGCAAAGAAAGCGTTGTATCAAGGGATCGTTGCCAATCTGGGCAAATTGGGAATACTCGCCAGTGATGTTTTCATTGTGCTGTGTGAAGCTCCGCTGGAGAATTGGGGCATCCGTGGAGGTATTCCCGCTTCAGAAGTGGATTTGGGATTCAAGGTTGGAGTCTAAAGTCGCCGGGGCTGTCGTCTGGGGTCGGGCCAAGCTAACTATTTGATTTCTAAAATTTAACGTCCCCAAAACAGGTGTTTTCTGGCCCTGTATCACGCTTTTTGACCCCGAAAAGGGCTCTATAAGAAATGTATCGCACCGTCAATTATTTGGGAGAAGTATTCGGGACGTCCATAAATTCATAAACAACTATCAGTTTGACATGTCTTTTTACTTTTATTAGATATCCCGAACATATTTCCCTGGCTATCACTGTTACTCAACAACGACGGCTGTGCCGCTTGCCGAAACCATCAGCATTCCATTTTTTTGACCAAGTACCTCGTAGTCCAGATCGACACCGACTACGGTGTTGGCGCCAACCTCTTCCGCGCGCTGCTGGAGTTCCTCTAAAGCTATTTCGCGCGCTCGCTGCAGTTCCCGTTCATAGGTTGCCGACCGTCCGCCAACGAGATCACGGATTCCGGCGAACAGATCTTTGAACAAATTGGCGCCCAGAATGGCTTCTCCAGTTACTATACCGCAGTACCTGGTAATCCGTTTGCCGTCAATACTTGGAGTAGTGGTAATTTGCATTTGATTCTCCTCATCTGGTTTCAATAAATAGATAATGTTTCAGTTTGTTACGATGGTCGAACAGGTTATTCTACAGTTTCCGGACAACTTCACTCCTAACAGGATACCTTCGGGGCTGGACAATGCAGATCTATCCGTTGTCTTTGCGATTCATGGCTGACCCGCCCGGCAGATATGGCATAACTATTTTAAATAATACATAATATTATGACAACCTTTTTGCAACCATTTATTTCCATCATAATGGGATTCCATGAAACTTCCTGCCGTTCACGACAATAAAAGTTTTATATAACTCAACTTCTTCTTATACGGCGGATAGGGGATGGTCGGATTGAAAATGGTCGTTTTCTGTAAAATCGACCGGTGATGGCTGAAAGCGTCGAAACTGAATTTACCGTGATAACAACCCATGCCGCTGTTCCCGACGCCTCCGAAGGGCATATTGGGATTCGCTACGTGCATGATGGTGTCGTTGATGCAGCAGCCGCCTGATGATGTTGATGACAAAAGAAGGTCCCTTTTGGCTTTTGAAGAAGTGAAAAAGTACATTGCAAGAGGTTTTTCATGCCTGTTGATCATGGAAATCACATCTTCGAGACTGGTAAACTCCAGCACCGGAAGCAACGGTCCGAAAATCTCTTCCTGCATTATGGGATCATTATAGTTGATGTTATCGATGACGGTCGGCTCGATATACCGCGTGGCCCTGTTTACTCTCCCGCCGTGGATTATTGTTCCAGCCGAATGCATGAGTTTTTCCAGGCGATCGAATTGATGATCGTTTATAATTCTCCCGAAATCGGGACTCTGTTCGGGATCATCACCGTAGAAGCTTTTTATACAGTTGCGGATTTTTAACAGGAGCTTATCCTTTACCTCTCTGTGTACAAAGAGGTGGTCGGGAGCAATGCAGGTTTGGCCGGAATTTAAGAATTTCCCGAAACAGATGCGCTGGGCGGCAATATCAAGATCAGCATCATTTTCCACGATGCAGGGACTTTTACCTCCCAGCTCCAATACGACCGGTGTCAGGTGTCTGGATGCCTTTTCCATGACGATTCTTCCGAGGGGGGGACTTCCGGTGAAAAATATCAAATCAAAGCGCTGATCCAGAACTGCCTGATTGACACTTCTATCACCGGTAACAACACTGACGTATTCCGGAGGGAAAATTTCAGTTAAAAGCTTTTTGATTACTTCCGATACATTCGCGGAATAATGGGCGGGTTTCATCATGACGCAGTTCCCGGCCGATAATGCCCCCACCAATGGCAGCAGCGCGAGCTGAAGCGGGTAATTCCATGGCGACATGATGAGAACGACTCCGTACGGTTCGTGTAGTATCCGGCTGGTGGAATAAAAATTCAGCATGTCGGTTGAGATTCTCGTGGGTTTCGCCCACTTATTAAGTTTTTTCAGGTGGTGTTTGATTTCCTTTAAGATCATACCGATCTCGGTGCCGAAAACTTCCAGTTTCGGTTTTCTTAAATCCTCCCAGAAGGCATCGTAGATTTCATTTTCGTATCTTAATAACGCATCCTGAAGTTTCTTCAGGCTGTCGCGCCGGAATTCGATGTCGATGGTTTTTCCTGTTTGAAAAAAATCGCGATGCTCCTTTACTGCTTTTGCTATAGAATCCATGCTGATTTTGCTCCTTGCTATATTGGCATATGTCATTAATTCTTTCCGGGTTTATAAATTACCTCCGCTTTTTTGATAAGTTCAAGAGCTGTAGTAATTTTAGACAGATCCGGATTTATACTGCCGTCAATCCCGGCTGCATGCCCATGTCCTATAATTTTGGCTTTACTCTCCGAGATCTGGTCCCCAACTAAAAGATTTCCCTGCCAAATGACTGAAGGCTGCCCTCGATACCAGCTGTAATCATGGTGCTCGTTATCGTCAAAACTCTTATTAACCTCAATATAATAATAGTATTCCCCCGGCTTGAGAATTTTCTGATTCCAAATCCAGACAAACTCCCCGGCTTTTGGAGTAGCCGAACTCATCGCGTCTACAAGCGGTTTTTCTTTTGTCGGATAAAAATTGCCTCCTCCATAATCCAAGCCTCTTTGATGAGCCCAAACCGGAAGAACGCTTAATCGCGACCCGCCCCATTTGTCATCTATATCACCTCCCCTATTGCCGAGCCCTTCCCTGGCGACCTTCCTTGTGACATAAACCGTATCTACAAAAACTCCCTGTTCATTGACCAGCCAGACAGCCATCTGACAGTTTTTTTCTTTCAAAAAGATGCGGAAGGTAATTTCCATCTGAACATTATTCGTTCCGGCAAGAACTTCACCCCCCCAAAATACCGGAACGGCAAACAGGCAACAGAGGCTCGATATAATAACTCTTAGCGAAACTGCCTTGATCATACTAATTCTCCTTTTATTTTTTTAATACAAACCATATCACAAGTTATTCCACAGTTTCCGGATATCTCCACCACTATAGCAAATGCCATAAATAAGTTCCGTTCGGGCATGGTGTGCGTATGCGATCCGCAGGAATAATGACCTGCCCTTCGTCAATCCGCCATATCTCTTTGGCGGACATCCATGAAAACCGTGCAGCCCCAATTTTTCCCGTCGTTCGTACTTCGAAATTCGATGTTCGAAATTCGGTGGTATATGCACCCATACCCAAACAATTTTAACGTAACCCGATTGGAACATTATTCTGGCAATCACTACAACATAAATATTTCAAATGATACATAATCTCTTGACAATTATTCTGCAACAATTTATCTCAATTATCCCGGCAAAACCGGTTTCACAGAAAATATTTCCCGTAAGCGGCAGGAGGCAATGGAGAATGAGCCGGAACTCGACAGCAAGGGATGGACGTCAATTTAGCAACAGAATATGACAACCTCTACACACAAATCTGCATACAGGCGAAAGCGGGAAAGAGCCAAAGAAAGTAACTGCAACTGCTGCAACAAGGCAGCCCCTTTCTGCTGGAGGTGCAGGTGCGGGTTTGCCATATGCCAGAACTGCATGGAAGAAAATTTCTGGGGAATGTCCTGTAACGGAATTACCTGGCAGTGCCCTGACTGCGGAGGTCAAAATGGCTTCGGAAACCAGTAACTATACGAGACCTTTTCATAACACCTCGCTTTTGCCTGATTTATATAAATATTTGGTTTCTGGTCTCAGGTGCGTAGTTCCAGTATTTACACTTAATAAGAATTTTGACGGTAATATATTCCTGTGCTATTAATAATAACCAAAAAAACCGAATATGCTCATAATCTCGAATCCGTTCGCATATGAGTTTTTCCAGCTCCACCAGTAATGACGGCTTCGTAAAAAGTCTAAAATCCCGTCACTCCCGTGAAAACGGGAGTCCAGAACTAGTTGAAAAGACTGGATTCCCGCTTTCGCGGGAATGACATAAAAAGGCAAATCCCGACTTTTTACAAATACACCAGTAATGGATAGTAATAATATATGTCGGAGGCTACCAGCTTGTTTGAAAAGATCTCTAAATGGTCCGAAAGTAAAAACGGACTTTTATATATCATCTGTATTTCTTTGACGCTTAAAGCGTTTCTTTTGGTGTCGGAGAGCGTGGTAAATAATGACGGTCTGCTTTATATTGCTGCCGCTCAAAAATTTGCAGAGGGATATTTCAGCGAAGGGATTTCAATATATCCGATGCCGCTCTATCCCTTATTAATAGCAATAGTTCATTTTCTGATTCCGGACTGGGTGACAGCCGGAACAATAATATCAGTTGTATTTGTAGTTTTAACTCTTATTCCTCTTTATTTTACGACAAACGAACTTTTTAACCGGAAGGCGGCTTTCTGGGCATGCCTTGCTTTTGCCATCGCTCCTGTTCCAAACCGCTTGGCAGACAGCGTGATTCGGGATCCGGGTTTTATATTCTGCATCGCATGGACTGTCTTTTTTGCCCTGCGAGCTATTCAATCTCAAAGGATAATTTTCTTTGCTGCTGCTGCCCTTTTCTCTTGGGTTTCAGTTTTATTCAGACTTGAAGGAATTATATTCATACTTTTTTTCCCGGTATACCTTGTTGCACTTTACCTTAAGAAGGAAAATGATAAAGTCCGTTTGTTGAAAGGTGCTTTTCTGTGGATGTTAATCCCGCTTGTGTTTTGTACCGTCTTTATAGCTGCTTTTGGGTATGAGGGGATTGTTTCTCTTAACAGAGGCAGCGATATAATTATACAGATACAAAAGTTTTTTACTTTTGGATTCATGGATAACTATTATGTTATTTCAGAACAGCTTATAAATCTTGAGAAATATTCGCCGTGTCCCGGGGGAATGCAGAATTTTGCCGAGACGGCAAGACACTATATCCCGATAATTTACCTCTTTGGCCTCCTTGAAACTTTAATTGTTGTCCTGTTTCCGTTATTCGTTGTTCCGCTTTTTTTTAGCTTCAGGGATACAATGCAAAAAAACCGCATTTTTGTTTTAAGCGTTTTTTTTGCGTTTATGTTCATGGCATATTACTTCCTTGTAAATATGGATTTTATACAAAAAAGATTTCTTTCAATTCCGGCATTACTTCTTTATCCATGGATTGGAGTGGGAATGCAGGGTTTTTTTGAGTATTTATCCGGAAGATTTTCCAAAAGGGTATTTGCGATCGTTTCCATTCTTTTTATTATTTTACCTGTATACCAGTGCATTGAACATGAATTGAAAGAGGACAGGAGTTTAATCGCAGCGGCCAAATGGATCGAAAAGGAGGCAAATCCGAAAAAGCTTAAAATAATCACACAGGATGCACGGTTTTTGTATTATGCAGGAAGGGAGTTCTGGTTAAAAGGCGGTTATTCAGGAACTTATGGCGACAAGGTTTTCCATGAAAGCGAGATAGGCAATTTATGCTATTTGGAGAATGTCGCCATAAATCAGAAGATGGATCTGATAGTGATCAAGATTTCAGCAAAAAAAGAACCAACTGTTTATAAGTATTTTAAAAAGATAAAGGAATTCCAGAGCGGAAAAAATGTTTCCTATATCTATTCTTCTCCTGAAGCCTTGGCTGCACTGGTTCAGCGTTAATTAGAAGCCATTTCAAAACCCCGTCTGAGGCCTGACAGCTGTGTTGCAAGCCTCTTCAAAATGCTCACATACTCTAAGTGTATGCTGCGCTTTTTCATCGGCTTGCGCCTTGCTCTCAGACCTGATCCGAGGTTTTGAAATGGCTTCCAAGCTTTTGGCCGATTTGAGACAAACTATTTCAATTAGAAAAAGCTCCAGATGATTTGTATGTTTACAATGTCTCGATAACTTTGGGAGCGAGTCCCCTCTTCTTGCAATGTCTGGCTATTTTGTCTGTTTTCCTGCATATCCACAAGTACTGCATTCGGTCAATGAGTGAATGATATTTTTTCCCTTTATATGATAAGAAAAGAAAAACTCTGTCGTCTTCGCTGAAAACAGAAGGAAGCAAAGTAAAATTTAATTCGGCAAGAGCCTTGATCGGCCAACGCCAGCGTTTAAACGAATTTCTGTCCACACGCTGCAGATCAAAAACAGCCACTTGAGGCATGTTTGTGTCCATGTTATTAAGGAGTATATGAGTCGCGTTGAAATCTTTGTGATTCATTCCGCAATTGTGCATTTTCCGTGCATAAACGGCTATTTCTCTCAATAGACCTCTTTTTTTTATGTGATTGCTTTCGCCCTGAAGCGTTTCAGGATGTCTGAGAATTATATCCTCAAGATCAGTAAAGGGAGAGAAGTCCTGAGTAATAATAAAAGAATCAGCCTGGAAAGATGAAGAAATCTTCATTCCGGCAACCACCGGAACGGCTGTTCCTAAACCCTTTCGTCGGAAATCGCAGTAATTATGAAATTCTTTATATCCTTCCGAAGGAAAATATGACAACCCAATAATGTGCCGCTGTCTTTTCCATAAACTAATTTGCTGTCTATGCTTTTTAATATAGAAAAAAGTGTCTTTGTCTACTATCTGACAATCATTAATAATGTATCTTTTTTTGAGAGGAAATTGTATCCGGATGACGCTCCTTTCTTCTTTTTGTTTGATTAACTTACCTTCCTCACATAACCATACGGCATTAAATGTTGTAAAACCTATATCTGACAAAAAGCTTTGGTAGTTCTGGTTAATTATCAGGCGTTCATTGGAAGAGCCCAATTTTTCACAGCATAAAATAGGATCGCAACAGTTATATTGGTTCATGATTATTTTTTCGCGGCTCTATGTCTTTCTGCAACAGCTTCAATGAGGTCGGCTATTACCTTGAAACGGTTGTAAAGGTCGGTTGTTTCTGCATATGACAGTGCATTTTTCCGCCACATTTCCCTATTCTGCGAAGTAATCATTTCCTCAAGTATATCGTTCATTCTCTTCTGGCTGAAAGGGGAATCAGGTATCAGGATACCCGCGTCGGCATATTCCACATGAAAGGCATAGCCGCATGACTCTGTGGCCATAACAGGAATACCTGCCACAAGGGCCTCAACAATCGGATTGCCGGTATTTTCGGTGCGTGAAGGCTGGAGTACAAAATCAGCCCCAGCCAGAAACAAGGGGACATCGTCCCTAGTTCCTAAAAATTTAATATTATCAGCAATACCAAGCATTTGTGCCAACAAACGATAAGGTTCTTCTACGCCTTTGCCAATAATAAAAAGATACGTTGATTTTCGCAAGGATAGCGGCAGGGAAGCCAAAGCTTTGATTGACCGATCCACTCCCTTTGTATGAAAATGCGATCCAATCATTAAAAGAAAATTATCTTTTTCGGATAGCCCAAGATTCATCCTGATTTTCTTTCGGGTTTCTGTGTCAAGGCAGGAGCAAATATGTTTTTTATTAACTCCCGGAGGAACTAAATGGAATCTTTTTTCACATGTTCCATATATAGATTGGTATGTGTTTTTTTCCTTCTTTGAGAGGAGTATAATTTCAGTTTGTGAATTTTTTGAGAAAACTGCCATTTCTAATTCGGAAAAGATGCGATCCCGAGAAGTAAATTGCAGAAAGACTGGTCGCTGTTTTTGTATCCGGGCCGCATAGCAAACATCTGCGGCATAGTAAAGATCTATCCCTGGGATCCGGTTAAATCCCATAACAAGGTCATATTTCGTATGATTCAGAAATTGTGATAGATTGTTAACGTACGATGCAACCTGTGTATGATTAAATCGACCACTATATGGAATCAAATTAACGGTCGCATATGTAAGATTTTCTCCTTCCCATCTCATTGTAAAAATATCCAGCGAGTGGCCTCTTGCAAGACATTCCTTGCTGATTCTCAAGAAGTTTCGTTCCAACCCACCGTATGGAAAGTAATTAAATAAACAGAATGCTAATTTCATGGTTAATAAAAAACTGTAGATATTTGTGAGTTACCAATAATAACGACATAATCTTGCCTAATAGCAATATACTAATAATACAGCACATAGTTCTTCATGTGAGATTCCGCACGCATAGCTGATGGTCTCAGGTAGCCCCATCATTGGGAAAGTTCAAACGGGGCTTGCATCTAATTTATTTCAAACCAAATTCTCTTTGTAGCTGATCAGCTTTTTCTTGATCCAGGATATGTTTTCGTATAATTTCTTCATTCAATCCAACCATTTTAATCACTGCAGGAGTATCAGCAATTTAATATGCATAAGCGTCCTTTATTACAAAAAGATACAATATGCGAGAGTTATAGATAAAAGTTGTGTTTAAGAGATTAGGTGGTATATCCTCCGGACAATCGTAACCAGACAATTGATCAGCAATTTGAATACTCAAAACAGGAGGATACAACCAATGCGGGTCAAGATAACGTAATTATATTAAAAAGGCCAGATTTTTTATTGATGACCCTATAGCAGACAATATTTGGAATTAAGACAGGAGCTTATTGGAAAAGGTTTTGGAGAAGGTAATAATAAAAAGCAGTAACAGTTGATGGCATCGGCACTTAACAAGAATGAATCATTCCGACAATATACAAATTTATGACGGCAATTATCTGCGTTCTTCGGGCAGAAATATTACCGTTCCATTCAGTATCGATATCAAATCCGAAGGCAGGGTGGATAAACTGGTATGCACCGGCATATTGAGGCTTCTGCCAGGAAAAAGGCTGGTCTGCTACGGGAAATGGAATGATTTGAATATTGTCGTGAAGTTCTTCCTCGATTCAACCGATGACAGGAGACATTTTGCCCGCGAAGAACGCGGTATAAAAGCTCTAGAGAGTTCAGGCATTGTTACCCCGAAACTGCTTTTCCACGGGGTTTCCTTATCAGGAGAAGTGCCTCTTCTTGGTTTGGAAGAGATAATAGGGAGTAAAGATCTTAAAAAAGTTTGGAAAAAAGCTGAAAGCGACGGCAGACGTCTGGATATTCTAACCGGCCTGATGACTGTTATTGCAAAACAGCATATGTCCGGTATCTGCCAGGATGACCCTCATATAAGGAATTTTCTATTATCGGGTAAAAACATATATACTATCGATGGAGATGCTGTTGATGCCAGACATATCGGAAAACCACTGCCTTCAAAGCCGAGCTTAAAAAATCTCGGACTTTTTTTTGCACAATTCTATCCGGAATACGCAAGTCTGATCCAGGATGCCTTTAAAGCCTATGCCTCCGTGAGAAAATGGATGCCGTCTGATGCTCTTTATGATTGCCTGATGAAAGAGATCGTAACATGCAGATATAAAGCTGAAAAAGACTATCTTAAGAAAATATTCAGGGAAAGCACCTCCTTCGTATGTGATAAAAACATACGCCGGTACCTTGTTTGCGGCAGGATGTATTATGACGATGCAATGGCAGCTTTTTTCGAAAATCCTGATGCCGTGCTTAAAGAGGCAAAAATACTTAAAGACGGGAACAGTTCAACTGTTTTTTTAATCCATTCATCCGGGCGATCGCTTGTCGTAAAACGATATAATATGAAAAACATTTGGCATGCCTCAAGGCGCTCATACAGGAAGAGCAGGGCATGGTTGTCCTGGCGTAATGCGCACCTTTTGAAAAGTATAGGAATAAATACTCCCAACCCGGTAGCAATGATGGAAAAAAGATTCGGCCCGTTAAGAAGCGTTTCATATATTTTAACTGATTATATAAATGGTACGGATATTTACACTCTTTTTAATTCAGATAAAGCAGCGGAAGTTGATATTCCCGAAGTAGCAAGACAGTTTGGTGAGTTGCTCCGGAAGTTCGCATCTTCTTCAATAAGTCATGGAGATTTCAAGGCGACAAATTTCATTCTTTCGGATAAAAAATTATTCGTTACAGATCTTGATGCTGTTTGCAAGCACCGGTTGAAATGGCGATTTCAAAAGGCATTTATGAAAGATCTTGATCGTTTTCTGCAAAACTGGAAAAATGCACCGTATATTTATGCTTTATTCCGGGATGTGATTTCAAAAATAAACGAGCAGGAGAAATAAAATACAATTTTTTCAGGAGCTAAATATATGTGGAGTTTGTTCGGGAAAAAAATAAAAAGGGCAAAATGGGCAGATCCGTTCTTTACTCAAAAACAGCTTTTCGCCGGATCAGATAATATTACAATATTTGATATCGGAGCTTATATCGGAGATATTACATATATTTATAGACGATTGTTTCCCTCAGCAAACATATATGCATTTGAACCGGTCGAAGAATCATTTTCAAAATTGTTTGCCTCTCATGGTAAAGATACTAATGTATTTCAACTTGCAATTTCCGATAGAAACGGGAAAGCGGTAATCAATATTGATGAAGATCCTTCTTGCAATAGTCTGCTTGGTCGTCCTGATTCCGTTTCGAAATATTATAAGACCTGTTCTGAACCTACGAATCAAAGAACTGTTGAAACTCAGACAATTGACAGTTTCTGCCAAAGTAAAGATATCGAATTAATCGATATTCTGAAAATCGATGTAGAGGGAGCAGAAACAATGGTCTTTTCAGGAGCAAGCAATATGCTTGCCCAAAACAAAATAAAAGTTATCTATACCGAGGTAATGTTCGTGCCGCATTATGAAAATGGATGCCTTTATCATGATATTGCTGAAATGCTGGATAAATACAATTATACACTTCTAAATTTGTATGACTTAAGAACTGCCCGCGACGGTCAACTTCGCTGGGGCAATGCTATGTTTATTTCAGATCCAATGCGGCAACAATGGAATATTTCCTGCGGTCTTATTTCCCGTTAAAAAGTTTTCGAATATATACATAAGTATACAGGCAAGCTGCTTTGAATTTAAAATGCCGCCGCAATGATTGCCACAGTAAATCCAGTGCCTGCTGAAAACTTCGTTCATGCAAGGCTGATTTAGCAACCCTGTAGCCTTCTCTGGCCAGCCTTGTCATTGCTATCTTTTCCGGTACCACTTCCTTTCCACCGTTTTCATAATAAAATCGCTCGAGCACTTTGAGCTCGGTCAATACATTCTTAAAAGAAATTGCAGAAAGATTACCGCTGTGTCTTCGGCGTTTGAATGTGGGTTTTGAGAGAGCGACAAAGCGGTACTTGAGTGATAGACGAAGCCATAAGTCATAGTCGGAGCAAACGCGAAGATTTGTATCAAATCCGCCAATATTCTCCAAAACACGTTTGGGGAACATCGATCCGCAGGAATGAATGAAAATATTCCGGAAAAGATGTTGTGTAACTAACCCGCTATACAGTTTATGGTTGCTTCTTTTTGTTTCATTTCCGTGTTCATCGATGCCGATGTAATTTCCGTAAACAATTATATCTTCAGATTCTCTTTTTATGACTCCCACCATGCGTTCAACGGCATCCGGCATTAATAGATCATCAGAATCTATAAAGGTTATATATCTGCCCTGAGCAAGTTCAATCAGCTTGTTTCGTGCTGTCGCATCACCCCTATTTTCCTGCCAATGATAACGAACTTTATAACAAGATTCTTTAAGCATCTGCTCGGTTCCATCGGTGGAACCGTCGTCAACAATTACGATTTCATAATCGCTATATGTCTGAGCAAAGATACTTGAAAGGGTTTCTTTTAAGAATTCTTTTCGATTGAATGTTGGTATGCAAATGCTGATTTCAGGTTGCATTTAATAGCGGGAACCATATTTTAGGGGCTTGTCCATGAGTTTTATGACTTTTGCAACATAAAAAAATAATATGGGCAAAGCCTGTAATAAGTGGTACGCCCGGCTGGAATCGAACCAGCGATCTTCAGCTCCGGAGGCTGACGCCCTATCCACTGGGCCACGGGCGCACAATTGTGTCAAAACTAGGTTATATATGGTTAAAAGTCAAGTTTGAAAAAAAGGCTTTTGCTTCGCCCACAACGTACAAAGAGCCCGTTATGCAGATTACTTCATCTTTCGAGGCTGTTCTGACAGCATAATTGATGGCATCTTTTATATCCGGTATGATCTTTGTGTTTTTTATGATTCCTTTTGATGCTTCATAAAGCTCTTCGGGTTCCAGCGCCCTGTCAATTAACGGCTTTGTAAATATAGCCCTGCTGCATATGGAAAGAATACTCTTTAACATGGCTGGATAAGGCTTATCTTCAAGCATGCCGGTAATGACGGTTATTTTTCTTCCGTGAAACTCTGTGGATAAAAACCTTGAAAGTGCTCGTGCGGCATCCAAATTATGCGCACCGTCGAGAATTATATAAGGTGAAGATGATACGATTTCAAGCCTTCCCGGCCATTTGTTCTGTAGCAAACCGGATCTTATACGTTCAACCGTAATGTCAATCTTTTCCCCGAGTATTTCGCAGGCTGCAAGAACAAGAGCCGCATTTTCGATCTGATGAACCCCGCTCATTCCTGTCCGCATACCCGGCCATACTTTTCCCATGCCATGATATGTAAAGGTTCCATTATTATTCTTTCGTGTTTTGAAACTTTCACCAAGAAGATAAAAAGGAGCCTTGTTTGCTGCAGCTATATTTTTAAGGACATTAATTGCGCTTTTTTGTTTTGCCCCGGTTATTACCGGTTTTCCTCTTTTGATTATTCCTCCCTTTTCTCCTGCAATTTTTTCGATTGTATTGCCAAGATATGCTTTGTGCTCTATCGAGATGTTTGTAATAATCGATATGGCCGGTTTGATTATATTTGTGGCATCCAGTCTTCCACCCATGCCTGTTTCAATGACAGCCCAGTCGACTTTTTCTTTGCTGAATTCATATAAGGCCATAGCTGTTGAAAATTCGAAAAAGGTAGGCTCACGTGATCCCCGATGAATATTATTTACAGCATGATATGATTCAACAACACTTTTATTTGATATTAAATGATTGTTTATCTGGATTCTTTCATTGAAAGTTACAAGATGGGGGGATGTAAACAGGCCCACTTTATATCCTGACTTATCCAGGATGCATGCAAGTGCGGATGCAACAGAGCCTTTCCCGTTTGTGCCTGCCACATGTATGCACGAATAGTTGTTCTGGGGATTTCCAAGAGCAGAAAGGATGTTTTTTATTTTTGTGAGACCAAGCTTGATTCCAAATCTTCTTAAGCTATACATTGAGGTAAGGCAATCTTTATAAGCTTTATCTCCCATAAGTACTTCCTGATAAAATATTGTAATGATAAAAGTCATAAAAAACCCGGCAAAAGTATATTCTTGCCGGGTTTTTAGTTATCGTGTTTTAACCTTACCTTCTGTATTTATTTCTGGAAACAGCAATTCTTTCTCTTCTTAAAGCTTCGCGTTGTTTTCGCCGCCTGAATTCACTCGGTTTTTCATAACTTTTTTTCAGTTTTAGTCTTTTGAAAAGGCCATCGTTTTGAATCTTTTTTTTCAAAATGCGCATCGCTTTTTCAAGGTCATTATCAAAAACCTTGACTTGAATTTCCTTCAAATTTTTCGCCCCCTTCTTTTCACCGGAACAACACAGACCATTTGATCCCATTCCTGATGTTTATTTAACTATTTAAGAATTCGCCCTTCTAACCTATAACTAACAACTTGGCAAGAAAAATTATCAACAGTAAACAATGATACAGGGGAATCCGCGCATTTTTAAGTTTTTTAACACCATTAAAGCTTCGAAATAAGTTCTGCCTGGACTTCTTTTACGCCAGGGGTGCCGTCAAGTATTATATATTTTAAAGCGCCTGTTTTTTTCGCAATATCCTTAAAATAGTAAGATGATGCCAGTGTTCCGGTTTGTGTATCATAATAAATATCATGGCGTTTGTTTATAGCCGATTCATCCTGATCGTCTGCTCTTGTTTTAAGATTGCCTCCACAGACACGGCATTTGTCTCCATTCGGCTTGATCGCATCTATAAATATGTTGTTGGGATGATTATTGTCCTTTTCACAAAGCCTGCGGCCCATGATCCTGTTTTTTGCAATCTGCCTGTCGAGCACAATTTCAACAACTATATCAAGCTTTATGCCGGCTTTTTTCAAAGATTCATCAAGTTTGATGGCCTGGTTCTTATTCCTGGGAAAACCGTCAAGAAGCCAGCCATTTTTACAATCAGGCTGCTTCATGCGGTCCAGTATCATGGGAATCGTAATTTCATCGGGTACCAAATCACCTTTGTCTATATATGCCTTGGCTTTTGCGCCGAGTTCGGTTCCTTTCGAGATGTTTTCGCGAAAGATTGCGCCTGATTCAATGTGCGGGGTCTTGTATTTATCCTTTAAAATGGCCCCCTGAGTTCCCTTACCGCTGCCGTTAGGTCCGAAAAACAAAATGTTCATTTCGATTCTCCTTTTTCCTGGTTATATTTTTCATCCTGTACAGATTCCTGATTTATTGCTTTAAAATATTCTATTGTGGCATATAGAGCGTTTATGCTGTTTCGGATCACATGAGGATCTTGTCCGGTTTAATGTGTTTTGGTCTAATTATAGAAATGGCTCAACATTGTCAAGGATTAGGATAAAAATTGAGCATCAAAAAAACATAACAAAAAGATAATGTTATCAATTAATTGTTAGGTTATTAATAAGATTGTTTGCCAAAATTGCTTTTTATTGTCTCTTTTACCAGAGAAAAAGCCTCTTCACGATTTTTTATATCGTTTGAAATCCTCGATTCTTCAACAACAGACAAGATTTTTTTAAATAAAGGTGAAGGCGACAGGCCAAACTCCTCGATAAGGTCATTTCCGTTAATCAGCCGCGGTTCCGTTTTTTTAACCTCATAGACCGAAAAAAACTCTTTTAGAAGATACGATGCGAAACTTAAAAAATCTTCATTTCTTTTCTCTTCGTTTGCTTTTCCTTTTATGTCGGCAATTGTGTGAAATAAAATATCCGGAGTTTTATCTCCGCATTTAATAAAAAAACGAGTCAAACTTCTTTTTGAAGGGAAACCTTTATCGACGGAATTATACAGATTAAGAGCCGCAATATGATTTCTGATTATAAAATCAATATAATCAGCCTCAATATTCGACAATTTCAACCTTTTTGATATCAGTTTTGCCATCTCAGCGCCGATTATGTCATGGCCGAAAAAATGAATATCCCCTTCATCTCCAACTGTCAAAGCGGAAGGTTTTCCTATATCATGGAGCAGTATTGAATATTTTAAAAGTGCCGATCTTTCTTTGTCCATATACGGTATTGGTAAGCCCGTTGATCCTGTAAGGATATTTTTTTCATTCAATAGAATTTCAAGCTGACTGAATGCATTTAAAGAATGATCCAGCACGTCATATGCATGGTGCTTGTTTTGTTTGCATCCCTGTAGGGCTGTCAGTTCAGGAAAGATTTCAAAAAGAAGCCCGGTTTCATACATTTGAAGAATATAATTATATGATTTAGAACAGGAAAATATTTTGAAAAGTTCTGCTTTTATACGCTCTTCCGCCGCCTTTGTAATGAGTTTAACGTTATTATAAATGGCATGGGAGGTTTCAGATTCTATTTCAAAATCAATCATCGCCGCTATTCTGTAAGCCCTGATCAGGCGGACAGGATCATTTTTAAAAACCTCTTTTGAAACCATTCTGATTTTTTTTATTGAAAGATCTTTTATTCCTCCAAAAAGGTCTATAATTTTTCCCGAAAAAAGATCAAAGCCAATTGCATTGATGGTAAAATCTCTTTTTATAAGATCATCTTCAATTGTTTTTGCTTCAATTGCTGAAATATCGAAAATAGCGCTTTCTGAAATAACCCTGAATATCGCTTGATTCTGTTTCCCTATTTTAACGATATGTCCGTTGCAGCGCATAGCAAGATTGCTTGCGTACTTATCAGGTGATTCAAGAACAGCTATGTCGTAGTCGGAAGGGGATCTGCCTAAAAGAAGATCCCTTACAGAACCACCAACAATATATGCGCCTTTGATTGTTGGAATAACCGGATTAAATATTATAGTGTGCATATAATAGTCGTTTTTTATAATAATTTCTTGTCATAACGGATTAAATAATATATCCAAAACCAAAATCAAACGTTACTTGCTTGTTTATCTGATTATTTCTTGTATTTAAAGAATTATCAGCAAAATATCAGAAAGATAAAATTCTTGACACATATAAAATAATGATATAAATCCAACACAATCAAATATATCGAGCCCGCCTTTTGGAGAGAATACCTAAACCTAATTATCGGATGAATGCCATTTTACGTCAATATTCCTCCATAGTGATAAATTCAGATTTTATTCCTGATTTGCGGATGATGAAAAAATATATATGTTTCAGGTTTTGATATAAACGGTTTTTGAAATAAAATTAAAATTTTTCTGTCCAAATAAATATATCGCTAATTATTTAAGGTAAAGAGGTAAAGGGTTAATGAATATTGTTGAGTTGAAAAATAAAAAGATCAAAGAACTGACCCAGATGGCCAAAAGCTTAAACATCGATGGGGCTGCCGGCATGAGAAAACAGGAGTTAATTTTTGCTCTGATCCAGAGTCAGATAGAGAAGAATGGTTTGATTTATGGTGAGGGGACCCTGGAAATTCTTCCCGACGGCTTTGGATTTTTAAGAGCCCCCAGTTATAACTATTTGCCTGGCCCTGATGATATTTATGTATCTCCTTCACAGATTAGACGCTTTAATCTCAGGACAGGCGATATTGTATCAGGGCAGATCAGGCAGCCGAAGGAGTCAGAACGTTACTTTGCTCTGCTCAAAGTTGAGGCAGTAAACTATGAAGACCCTGAAGTTGCAAGAGAAAAAATTCTTTTTGATAACTTAACACCTCTATATCCCAACAGAAAAATAAACATTGAAAATGATCCTGAAAATTACTCTATGCGAATAATGGATCTTATGATTCCCATTGGTTTTGGCCAGAGAGGGCTCATTGTTTCACCTCCAAGAGCCGGGAAAACAATGCTTCTCCAGAATATAGCCAATAGCATTATCGCCAGTCATAAGGAAGTGATACCATTTATACTTCTTATTGACGAGCGGCCTGAAGAAGTTACGGACATGGAGCGTACTGTTAAGGCTGAAGTCATAAGTTCCACTTTTGACGAGCCTGCTGAACGACATGTCCAGGTAGCTGAAATGGTCATTGAAAAAGCAAAACGACTTGTTGAACACAAAAAAGATGTTGTTATTTTATTGGACAGCATAACGAGACTTGCCCGTGCATATAATTCAGTTATGCCCCCAAGCGGAAAAATCCTCTCCGGGGGTGTAGATTCAAATGCTCTCCAACGGCCGAAACGCTTTTTTGGTGCAGCGAGGAATATCGAGGAAGGAGGGAGCCTTACCATTATTGCAACCGCCCTTGTTGATACCGGAAGCCGTATGGACGAAGTTATTTTTGAAGAATTCAAGGGCACAGGAAATATGGAAATACAGCTGGACAGGAGACTCGCCGACAAGCGCGTATATCCGGCATTTGATATTAAGAAATCGGGCACCAGAAAAGAAGAACTTCTTTTGTCTGAAGAGACTCTTAACAGGGTTTGGATTTTAAGGAAGCTTCTTTCTTCATTAAACCCGATTGACAGTCTTGAGTTTCTACTTGAAAAAATGCGAGGAACAAAGAATAACGAAAACTTCTTAAAATCCATGAATGCATAAAGCATAAAAAATATTAGGAGCAATAAAACCATGAAAAATGAAATTCACCCCGATTATGTTACGACTACCATTACATGTGCCTGTGGAAACGTTGTGGAAGTAGGCTCAACAAAATCTGATATAAAAGTTGAAATATGTTCAAAATGCCATCCTTTTTTCACGGGGAAACAAAAGCTGATAGATACAGCCGGCCGCATTGAGCGCTTCCGCAAAAAATATGAAAAATACCAGGAAAAATAATATCAAATATCCTCTGGACAATTTTCCCGGCAAAAATCAATTTTAATTTGAACCGGAACATATAGCTCATTTCTCCGTTTGTAGTGGCGGTGAAATGAAAATGAAATAAAAGAGGCATACCGTCGCTTGCTGCGGAGAGCTTCAATAAAGACAATAAACGCCCGTGATGATATTCCGAGGCGTTTTTAAGCTTATAATCCAGGCAAAAGGACTTATGTTTGACAAGCTCAAAGGTGTTGAAGAGCGTTTTATGGAACTTGAAACACTCTTAAGTGACCCCGAAATAATTAAAAACAGGGATGCATATCAGAAGTATGTCCGTGAACACTCAGGTTTGGCTAAAATAATATCTGTTTTCAGAATATACAAACATAAGCTTGAAGAGCTTGAAGAAAGTACGACCCTTTTGAGAGACGGAGACCCTGAAATAAAACAGCTGGCGCGTGACGAAATTGAATCCCTCAGCCTAAAAAAAGAGAGCCTGGAAAATGAATTGAAGAAACTTCTCGTTCCGAAAGATGCAAATGATGAAAAAAATGTCATTCTTGAAATACGGGCCGGAACGGGAGGAGAAGAAGCAGCTCTTTTTGTAAATGATCTTTTCAGGATGTACAGCCGATATGCTGAAAATAAAAACTGGAAAGTTGAAGTAATGACTCATCATCCGACTGGAGTTGGCGGATTGAAAGAGATAATTGCAATGATTCAGGGAAAAGGCGCATACAGCTGTTTAAAGTATGAAAGTGGCACCCATCGCGTCCAGCGTGTTCCAACAACCGAGGCCCAGGGAAGAATACATACTTCGGCGGTAACTGTTGCAGTATTACCGGAAGCCGAAGAAGTTGAAATCAATATTGACCCGATTGATATAAAAGTCGACGTATACCGTTCAACCGGTCCGGGTGGCCAGAGTGTAAATACAACAGATTCTGCCGTTCGCATTACTCATCTGCCTACAGGTCTTGTTGTAACGTGCCAGGATGAAAAATCTCAATTTAAAAATAAAGGCAAGGCAATGAAAGTATTACGTGCCCGCCTTCTTGATAAAATGGTCAGGGATCAGAATGAAAAGAGATCCGAGGAGCGAAAAAGCCAGATAGGAAGCGGTGACAGAAGCGAAAGGATAAGGACATACAATTTCCCTCAAGCAAGAGTTACAGATCACAGAATCGGCCTGACGTTATACAGGCTGGAAGGTATTCTTCAGGGAGATATCGATGAAATAATCAGTGAATTGACCTCCCATTATCAGGCTCAATTGTTAAAGAATGCAGAATCAGCCAAAATTAACTGATCCGGACTGGACAATAATTAAAATCCTCCAATGGACCACCTCTTATTTCAGGTCAAATGAAATAGACAGCCCCAGGTCAACAGCCGAAATACTGCTCGCCCACACTCTTGGTTTAAAGAGAATCGATCTTTATTTAAGGTACGATCAGCCTCTTGTGAGAATCGAGCTTGATTGTTTCAGGGCTTTAATAAAGCGAAGGATAAACAGAGAGCCTGTTGCCTACATTGTCGGCTTAAAGGGATTCTGGAACATGGAACTTTCTGTTGAAAGAGAGGTCCTTATTCCCAGACCGGAAACCGAATGTCTTGTTGAGGAGGCTCTTTCTGCTTTGTCGGAAGGTTCTTTTTATTCTCCCAAAAGGGTTTTGGAAGTGGGTACCGGCTCAGGAGCTATTATTCTTGCATTAGCTTCGGAAAGGCCCGAACATAATTATTTTGCTTCTGATATTTCAATCAGGGCGGTGTTTGTCGCATTAAAAAATGCTGAAAAGCAGGGGCTTGACAAGAAAATATGTTTTTTTTGCGGGAACTGGTTCCTTCCGCTGAAAGAAAAAGATAGATTGTTCGATATGGTTTTATCCAACCCTCCTTATGTAAGAAAAGATGATATAAAAAGCCTGCAACCGGAAATCAGCAGATTTGAGCCGTTAGCAGCCCTTGATGGCGGGGAAGACGGCCTTTGTCAAATAAGAAGTATTATCGGTTCTGTTCATCGATTTCTAAACTCCGGAGGATATCTGATAATTGAAATAGGACATGATCAGAAAGAAGCTGTTTATAAAATCGCTGAAGAAACCGGGTGCTATCATGATATGCATTTTCGAAAGGATTACAGTGGGTTTGATAGAATTATCTGCATGCAAAAGAGATGAAAACAGCATGAGTATATATTTAAAATTTTATATTTCCAAAAAATAATTGTTGCGGATATTAAATAAAATTGTTAACCAACATAGGTTAGAACAACAAACACGCTCTTGGACCTGCTTAATGGTGCTTTCATGTTGTATGAAAGTTTAAGGCGGGGTTGAACAGAGCGGTTGAATAACCAATAAGAAAGGGAGAATTTTAATGGCTTATCTTACAATGAAAGAACTCCTCGAAGCAGGAGTACATTTCGGGCATCAGACAAAAAGATGGAACCCCAAGATGAAACCTTATATCTTCGGGGCAAGAAACGGCATTTATATTATTGATCTACAGAAGACAGTCAGGATGTTTAAAACAGCTTATGATTTTGTTGTTGATACTGTTACAAACGGGAAATCGGTTCTTTTTGTTGGTACTAAGAAACAGGCAAAAGAGTCAATTTATGAAGAAGCAAATCGTTGCGAGATGTTTTATGTGCATAACAGATGGCTTGGAGGCATGCTGACAAATTTTCAAACCATCAAACAGGGTATCGACAGGCTTAATTATTTGAATTCAATTCAGCTTGATGGTTCAATCAATCTTTTTCCTAAGAAAGAAAGATTAAAACATGAAAAAGAGAGAATAAAACTGGATAGCACACTGGGCGGTATTCGTAGTATGGGTGGTCTTCCGGGTGCTATATTCATAGTTGACCCCAAGAACGAGGCAATTGCGATTCGGGAAGGAAAGCGCCTGAGAATTCCCATTGTTTCAATAGTTGACACAAACTGTGATCCGGATGATGTTGATTACATTATTCCCGGAAATGACGATGCGATTCGTTCAATCAGGCTAATTTCTTCAAGAATCGCAGATGCCTGCGTTGAAGGGAAAAGGCGTTTGTCTGAAAAACAGCAGGCTGAATCAGACAAGAAAATTGAAGAGGTAACCGAAAAACCAGCAGCAAGGGCGGAATTAAAACCGGGGGAGAGAAAAGTTATTTCTGACGGTTCCGACGGGCCTGTTATTGAAATAATTAAAAGAGCATCTCCGGAAGTAATGGAAGATATTGAGAGCGAATAATTAGAGCTCCGCTTTAATATGTGGAAACGGGAGATTTTAATATGGTATCAATTGGTGCGGAAGCGGTAAAAAAACTCCGGGAGAAGACCGGCGCAGGGATAATGGATTGTAAAGAAGCTCTTTCCGTATGTGAAGGAGACATGGATAAAGCTGTCGATCATCTGAGAAAGAAAGGACTTGCAACAGCAGCTAAAAGAGCCGGAAGGGTTATGACAGAGGGAACAATACAGCCCTATATTCATATGGGTGGAAAGCTCGGCGTGCTTGTTGAAATTAATTGTGAGACCGATTTCGTTGCAAAAAATGATGACTTCAAAGAGTTCGCAAAGAATGTGGCGATGCATATTGCTGCAACCAGTCCCGTTGGTATCAGGCGCGAGGATGTTACTCAGGAATTGATACAAAGGGAAATGGAGATCTATCGTGCCCAGGCAAGAGAGATGGGGAAACCTGAAAAAATGATAGAGAAAATTGCGGAAGGAAAGCTCGAAAAGTTTTTTAAAGATAGCTGCCTGTTGAATCAGGCTTATGTGCGTGATCCAAGCATTACCATTTCGGATTTGTTGAATAACCTGATTGCAAAAATCGGAGAGAACATTACAATTAAACGCTTTGTGCGTTTTCAAATCGGAGAGTCTTAAAACCTTGGCGCTTCCACAATACAAACGGGTTCTTCTTAAATTGAGCGGTGAAGCCCTGATGGGTGAACAGGGCTTTGGCATTAGTTCACAAGTTATTAAGTATGTTGCTGAAGAGATCAGGTCGATTTTCGATCTTGGGGTTCAAATAGCTATAGTCGTAGGCGGAGGGAATATTTTCAGAGGCATTGCCGCAAGCTCCTATGGGATGGACCGTTCTTCCGCCGATCATATGGGAATGCTTGCGACTGTTATAAACAGCCTTGCTTTGCAGGATGCTCTTGAAAAAAAGGGAGTTGCAACACGCACACAGAGTGCCATATCTATGCATGAAGTTGCGGAGCCCTATATATTAAGGAGAGCTGTACGCCATCTTGAGAAAGGACGCGTCGTAATTTTTGCCGCAGGAACCGGCAATCCATATTTTACGACTGATACTGCAGCTGTTTTAAGGGCGCAGGAAATACATGCAGAAATATTACTGAAAGCTACAAAAGTTGACGGTCTGTATGATTCGGATCCGGTCATTAATAAAGATGCCAAGTTTCTGGGAAGAGTCAAATACATGGAAGTGCTTGAGAGACAGCTTAAAGTAATGGATATGACCGCAATTTCTCTTGCAATGGATAATAATCTGCCACTTGCAATATTCAATCTCAAAAAGAAGGGAAATATCAGAAAAGTTATATGCGGCGAGGATATCGGTACCCGTATAAACAGTTGAATCGATTTTATCCTTAATAAATAGCAAAAAGGCACATCTTTATTACACATCAAATGAGGAAAAGCCCATGATCGAGTCAATATTTCAGGAAGCAAGAGAAAGTATGGGCAAGTCAATAACTGCCCTTCAGAATGAATTGAAAAGAGTAAGAACCGGGCGCGCTTCCTTATCCATTCTGGACGGGATAAGAGTTGATTATTACGGAACCCCGACTCCTCTTAATCAGATAGCATCCCTTTCTGTGCCCGAAAGCCGGTTAATCACTCTTCAGCCCTGGGATGTCTCTGTAATAAAAGAGATTGAGAAGGCTATAATGAAATCCGACCTTGGCCTGACTCCTTCAAGTGACGGAAAGATTATTCGAATATCTATTCCGCCCTTGACAGAAGACAGAAGAAAAAAACTGGTTAAGGTTGTGAATAAAATGTGCGAGGATTACAAAGTTGCTGTTCGAAATACAAGAAGAGATGCAAACGAGCTTATTAAAGGTCTTAAAAAGGATGGAGAAATTTCTGAAGACGATGCCTTCAAAGCTCAGGAGCGGGTCCAAAAGATAACTGATGAGCAGATAAAGCTTGTTGACGGCATCTATAAAGACAAAGAGAAAGAAATCCTTGAATTCTAGCACATCCTTTCATGTGCCCGAAGGTCTTGATGTTTTAAAGCTTCCCAAACACGTTGCTATTATTATGGATGGGAACGGCCGGTGGGCTGAAAAGCGCCTTATGAACAGAATCAGGGGGCATGAAGCAGGCGCTGAAACTGTGAGGGCAATTGTAAGAACCTGCCGCGAAATCGGAATTCCCATCCTAACCCTATACGCATTTTCCACAGAAAACTGGCAGCGATCCAAAATAGAGGTTGCAACCTTAATGATGCTGCTGAAAAAATTCATTGATTCAGAAGAAAATGAGATGATTGAAAACAACATTCGCCTCAATGCAATCGGACAGCTTGAAAAACTGCCTGAAGATGTCCGGATATCTTTGAAACGGACAATGGATTTGACGGGAAAAAACAAAGGAATGCTTCTCAATCTTGCATTAAGTTATGGCGGAAGAGCCGAAATAGCAAACATGGTTAAAATAATTGCGGAAAAGGCAAGAGATGGCAAAATTGATCCTGTTTTAATAACGGAGAATTTTATTTCTGATCACCTTTATACCGCCGGTATGCCGGATCCTGATCTGCTGATTCGCACAAGCGGTGAGATCCGGATAAGCAATTTTCTGCTGTGGCAGATAGCTTATACTGAAATTTTCATTACCGATACACTCTGGCCTGATTTCGGAAAAGATGAATTCATTAAAATTCTTGTTGATTTTCAACGCCGCGAACGAAGATTCGGTAATGTTGGTAGATAGGTTGAAGGCTGATAGACTGAAGGCTGAAGGCCGATAGACTGAAGGAAGGATTCAGACCATGCATTTAAAGCGCTGGCTTACCGGACTTGCAGCTCTTCCGTTTCTCATTTTGCTTATAAGTAAAGCCGGAGCCGTCATTTTTGCTGTTGTTATCAGTGTAATTTCAGTTATTGCCCTCCTGGAGTATTTTAAAATTGTTCTTTACCCGCAAAGCGACAAGTGTTTTGATTCGGCATCCATTTCTGTTTACTTAATCGGACTGATGATCATTTGCGCAGCTTATTATGATTTATTTAATATTGTTCCCGCATTAATTGTTTTGAATCTTCTTGTTTCAAGCCTGATTTCGCTGAAAAAATTCGTGAAGGATAAAAATTCTCCATGGCTGGTTGCAAAGCAGCTCATGGGATTAATTTATATTCCTCTCTTTCTTTCATACCTTATATTGATACGAAATACTTCTGAAGGAATTCTCTGGGTTTACTTTATTCTGATTATAGTTTTTGCAGGTGATATCGGAGCATTGTATGCGGGTACTTATCTCGGGCGCCATAAACTTTGTCCTGCGGTAAGCCCAGGAAAAACAATCGAAGGCTCAATAGGGGGTCTTACAGCGAATTTATGCGCGGGTAGTGTATTCAAGTATTATATTTTCCCTGAGTATTCATGGTGTATGAGCATTCTTTTTTTTATTTTGGTTGGAGTTGCGGGGCAGCTCGGGGATCTTTTTGAATCGGAATTAAAGAGGTCAGCCGGTGTTAAAGACTCCGGCGGATTGTTGCCGGGTCATGGAGGCATTCTTGACCGTATAGACGCTCTTCTCTTTGCAGCCCCTGTCGCCTGGTTTTTCAAGGAGTTCCTGTTTTAGGCGTAACTGCTCAGGTAGATAAGCTGCAGGCAGTTGGTTTGAAGGAAGAAAATGAGTTGGATGTTCCCGAATAGTTGCTTTTGAGAAAGAGGATAACTGGTTTTAACATCATGAAATCTCTATCGATACTGGGCTCAACAGGGTCAATAGGTACAAATGCACTGAAAATTGTCGAAATGTTTCCGGAGAGGTTTTGCGTTAAGGTCCTTGCCGCAAAAAACAATGTTTCAGTTCTTGCAGGACAAATCCAGAAATTTTCTCCGGATTTCGCAGTGGTCTTTGATGAAAAAAGCGCTTATGAGCTAAAGAGAATTACATCAAACAGTGGTGTTGAAATACTGTATGGGAATGATGGGTACAAGGCAGCGGCATCGTACGAACCTGTAGATATGGTCATAGCCGCAATGGTAGGTTCAGCCGGCCTGATGCCAACTTTGTCGGCAATTGATGCAGGAAAAAATATTGCCCTGGCCAACAAGGAGACACTTGTAATGGCCGGAGAAATTGTCATGAAAAAGGCCGCGGAAAAAAATATAAAGATACTGCCTGTAGACAGCGAACACAGCGCAATTTTTCAATGTATCGCAGGGCATCGCAGGGAAGATATGGATAAGATACTCCTTACGGCTTCCGGAGGACCATTTCTTAACCTGCCACCGGGCGACTTTAAATTTATTAAACCGGAAGATGCCATGAATCATCCTACATGGGAAATGGGGAGAAAGATCAGCATAGATTCTGCAACGCTTATGAATAAAGGTCTTGAGGTAATGGAAGCCGGACATCTTTTCGGGATTTCTTTGGAAGATATTGAAGTAATTATTCATCCTCAGAGCGTGATTCATTCAATGGTATCCTATAAAGACGGATCAATTATTGCCCAGATGGGCATACCTGACATGAAAGGTGCGATAGCATATGCAATGTCTTATCCGGAACGACTCCCTCTCGGGCAACCGCTTCCTGATTTTAAATCTATCGGATCACTGACATTTCAAAAGCCTGATACCGGGAAATTCCCGTGTCTGGATCTTGCTTTTTATGCAGGAAAAACAGGAGGAACCCTTCCATCCGTTTTAAATGCTGCAAACGAAGTTGCTGTTGGAGCCTTTTTAAACAAACGCTTACAGTTTACAGATATTCCGGAAGTTATCAGGAAAACGATGGAGAAGCATTTTGTTGTTGCAAATCCAGCACTTTCTGATATTCTTGAATCCGATCTTTGGGCCCGCAAAATTGCCGGGGAACAAATTCCTTAAGCGGTAGTTGCAGGTCACACTGGCCATTCTATAACCTTCAAAAAAAATAGTATAAATTAATATGAGCACTGATATTTTTGCCTTTGTTATTGTACTTGGCGTATTGGTTTTCTTTCATGAGCTTGGTCATTTTCTTATGGCCAGGCTCTTTGGCGTTGGGGTTGAAAAGTTTTCCCTTGGATTTGGCCCAAGATTATTTGGAAAAAAAGTTGGGATAACGGATTATCGGGTTTCCGCAGTTCCTCTTGGCGGCTATGTTAAAATGGTGGGCGAGGAGCCTGATGCCGATATAGATCCAGCTGACATTCCTTTTTCATTCACGCATAAGCACGTTTTCAAGAGGATATTAATTGTTGGCGCAGGACCTTTCTTCAATCTGGTTCTCGCGATAATTGTATTTCTTATAATTTTCCTTGTTTCGGGCATATTTATATTAAAACCCACCGCTGGAACCGTTGAAAAAGGATCTCCGGCCGAAATAGCCGGTCTGATAAAAGGGGATCTTATCGAATCGATTGACGGGAAAGGCATTGCAGACTGGGAAGAGATGGCGGAAATCATTTCCGGAAGCAATGGGAAAAAACTCTCCGTTTCCGTTCGCCGGAATGGTTCATCCATTAAGCTTGAGGTATTGCCTGAGCTTAAGACCGCAAAAAATATATTCGGGGAAGATGTTAAGCGCTATGCAATAGGAATTGCCTCAGCAGGTGATTTTTATTCAAAAAAGTTAAACCCTTTTCAGGCCCTTTATGAAAGTGTCAGGCAGACATATAAGATTACAAAATTAACGATAGTAAGCATTGCCAAGCTTATTCAGGGGACCGTTTCTGCAAAAACACTTGGTGGCCCGCTGATGATCGCAGAGATGGCGGGGCAGCAGGCAAGAGAAGGGGTTGCCAATTTACTGTTCTTCATCGCACTTTTAAGTATTAATCTGGCCGTACTCAATTTCCTTCCGATTCCGGTATTAGACGGCGGGCATTTGCTTTTCTTTTTTATAGAGGCTGCGATTGGAAGGCCGGTTAATACAAAAATGCGGGAAATTGCCCAGCAGGTCGGCATTTTTATTTTGATTGTTCTTATGATTTTTGTTTTTTATAATGATATTTCGAGGATTTTCTTCAGTTGATATGAATAGCCTGGGTTGAAGAGTTCAACATGAATCCTCGAACCCTTGACCCCTTGGATCCTTTTCCCTCGGTTTAACGGGAGAAGCTTCGTACAACATAACCTTTCATAATTTGAAAATGAAACTATAATGCCACACAGACTTGAAATTGCATTAAAACCGGATATGTTTGATGCCGAAGGGGAGGGTATCCGCCATAAGGCAAAAGATTATTTCTGGATTGAATTGTCAAAAGTACGCACAGTTTCTATCATCACTATTGATGCCGCATTGACAGATGACCAGTTAAAGATAATTCAGTCCGCAGTTTTTACAAATCCCGTTACTCAGATATCATCATATAATCCGTTGCCGGTAGAATTCGACTGGATTATATGGGTTGGTTACAGACCGGGAGTTAAAGATAATCCGGGGAGTACGGCAGTTGAAGCTATAGAAGATATACTTGGAATCAGTTTTTCAAATGAAGAGGCTGTTTATACTTCGAAACGATTTTGTGTAAGCGGCCGCAATCTTGTGAGGCAGGATATAGAAAAAATAGCCTCGGAACTTCTTGCGAATGATATAATTCAGCAGTGGAGAATTTATTCAAAGAAGGACTGGGACAGTTCAACCGGGATCGGTTATATTATTCCAAAGGTAATACTGAACCATGTTCCAACCGTTTCATCAGTTTCCATTGAAAACGATGAAGCCCTGAAAAAAATAAGCGATCAACGCAACCTTGCCCTCAATCCAAATGATATTCCCACCATAAGGTCTTATTTTTTAAGACAGGATGTTTTAGCAAAACGCGCTCAGGTAGGCCTGTCCGAGCCTACCGACATTGAACTTGAATATATATCTCAGGCAAGAAGCGATCATTGCAACCACAATACATTCAGAGGATTGTTCAGGTACAAAGATCTTGAAACCGGGCATCTTGAAACTGTCGATAATCTGTTCAGAACATATATTGAAGTCCCGACACTTTACCTTAAGGACAGAAAACCGTGGGTAGTATCAGTATTATGGGATAATGCCGGGGCGGGGATTTTTGATGAGAGGCATTATTATGTCATAACGGGCGAAACGCATAATTCCCCATCCAATATGGAGGCTTATGGCGGCGCGATTACAGGAATTGTAGGGGTTTACCGCGATCCTCTCGGAACCGGGAAAGGTTCAAAGCTGATCATGGGAAGTTACGGCTTCTGCGTTGGATACAGGGATTATGACGGCCCGCTTACACCCCATCTTCACCCGAGGCGCCTTCTCGACGGCGTGATAGAAGGAGTCAGGGATGGAGGTAATAAAAGCGGGATTCCCACACCCTTTGGCCAGGTCCTTTTTCACGATGGGTATATGGGGAAATGTCTCGTATTTGTGACTGCGTTAGGAATAATGCCGTCAATAATCCGGGGAGAACCTGCCGATCAAAAGAAAACATCTCCCGGGGAGCTTGTTGTTATGTGCGGCGGCAGGGTGGGAAAAGACGGGATACACGGAGTTACGGCTTCATCAGAGGTTTTTTCTGAGAATACGCCCGCAGGTCATGTCCAGATAGGTGATCCGTACACACAGAAGAAGATGCATGATTTTCTCCTTGAGGCCCGTGATGAAGGGCTGATCATGTTTATAACGGATAACGGAGGAGGCGGTCTTTCATCATCAATAGGTGAATCTGCCCGTTATTCAAATGGCTGCGAAATAGAGCTCGAAAAGGTTCCATTGAAATACGAAGGTCTTGATCAGTGGGAGATCTGGGTTTCTGAATCCCAGGAGCGCATGACCGTTGCCGTCAGGCCGGAAAAACTTGGCAGATTCCTTGAGCTTTCAGAAAAACATGCTGTTGAGAGTACTGTAATTGGGAGATACACCGATTCAGGAAAGATTCATATTAAATACGACAATAAAACCTGTGCGTATGTTGATTTGGATCTTCTTTCGGCCGGTTTTCCCCAGTGGGAGTTTGATGCCGTGTGGCAGCCACCTGAAGGGCGCGGTCTGTTTGAGCCGGTACTGAAAGAGCCCCGTGATTACAATAAGCTTTTGCTCGATCTATTATCCCGCCCCAATGTTTGCTCCAAGGAATGGATTTGCAGGCAATATGACCATGAGGTTCAGGGCGGTAGCGTAATAAAACCGCTTGTGGGTATAAACCGCGATATGAACAGCGACGCTGCGGTTATAAGACCTGTTCTGGATTCTAAAAAAGGTCTTGCTTTTTCCCAGGCCCTGATGCCTCATTACTCTTCGATAGATGCTTATCATATGACGAGCTGTACCATTGACGAGGCTTTCCGACGGCTTCTGTGTGTCGGAGGAGATCCGGAACATGTCGGAGGAGTGGACAATTTTTGCTGGCCCAGTATCCAGTATCATCCAGTCAACAACCCTGATGGACAATTTAAGGCGGCCCAGCTTGTGCGATCATGCAGGGCATTGTCCGAGATGTGCCTCGCATACAAAATACCCCTTTTATCAGGCAAAGACAGTATGTATGTTGACGGGCATCTTCCCGGAAGGTACGGTGAAACCCACAAGGTTTCCGCTCTTGAAACACTTCAATTCTCATCGATATCCGTTATAAATGATGTTCATAAATGTGTAACGATGGACAGCAAAATGCCCGGGGATTTGATTTATGTACTGGGCACAACCCGCAATGAACTTGGCGCTTCGGAATATTACGAACATTTCGGTTACATAGGTTTAAATGTTCCGAAGGTTTTCCCGGATCAGTTTATGAAGATTTATAAGGCGTTGGGAGATGCAATTGATAAGGGTTTAGTTGCTTCGGCGCATGGCATATACCGCGGAGGACTGGGCGTACACCTTGCAATGGTTGCAATGGGCGGAAACCTTGGCATGAAAGTCGATATTGGTCTTGTCCCGGCTGAGGCAGCAACCCGCGGGGATGTTCTTCTTTTTTCAGAATCGGCCGGACGCATAATTGCTTCTATCGCGCCTGAAAACAAAAAAGATTTTGAAAACCTTTTCTTCGGGCTGCCATTCGCATGCGTGGGAACGGTTTTAGAGAGTAAAGATTTTATTGTAGACGGACCTCAAGGCAGAAATCTTGTTTCTGTCTCGGTTGATGATTTGAGAAATGCCTGGAAAAAGCCTCTTGGAGATCTGATATGAGCGAAGTCAGGGTTCTTGTACTTGCCGGATACGGCCTGAACTGCGATTATGAAACTGCTTACGCTTTTGAGCTGGCCGGAGCAAAAGCTGTCAGAGTCCATATGAATTCTCTTATTGATGGAACTATAAAACCGGAAGATTTTCATATAATGGCCTTTGTCGGAGGATTCGGGTGGGGTGATGACCATGGAGCCGGAGTTGTCCAGGCGGTTAAACTCAAGACAAAAATCGGCAATAAAATCATAGATTTTATAGGCAACGGAAATCTCGTTATAGGTATATGCAACGGATTTCAGGCTATTGTAAATATGGGACTTTTACCCGGGTTTGACAATAATTATACTGTGCGATCCGTTGCTTTGACTTTCAATGATTGCGGCAATTTCAGGAATGACTGGGTTTATCTCAAAGTTAACGCCGCGTCTCCCTGCGTGTTTACAAAAGGGATCGATAATATAGAGCTTCCAGTGCGGCATGGTGAAGGGAAATTTTACTCTGATGAGGCGACAATCAGGCGGCTTGTTGAAAACAACCAGGTAGCTATACAGTACGCCCTGCCGGATTGGTCTGAAGCAGGAGGGAAATTTCCATATAATCCCAACGGTTCCATAAGAGATATTGCCGGAATATGTGATTTAAGCGGCCGCGTTTTTGGCCTTATGCCGCATCCCGAAGCCTATAATCATTTTACAAACCATCCTGACTGGACAAGGCGAAAAGAAGAGGCGAAACGTTCCGGGAAGGATATTCATCTATCAGAACCTACAGCGGGGACTCGCATTTTTAAAAATGCGGTTAACTATATAAAACGCCGGTAGCCATTAACCCTGTTTCAGTATAAAACAATTTAATAGTTCTATAAAACAATTTAATAGTCTTCATCAAATCCGACTCCTCATGCTGTTATTAAGCTATGCCGGCATCAACCTCTTCGCATGTAGTTTTATTGCATTATTTCAACATCATACTCTTGTAATCAAGAATTAAGAATTATATATAACAACCACAATGTTTTTAAAAATCGGCATGGCACATTATTTGTATAATATTTATGCAGGATTGCAATGAGATGCCTGAGAAATATAGTTATCAGGCCGGGGAGAATAAGGTATGCAGAATAAAAAAGGGTTCTCGTTGTTCGAATTGATGATTGTCATAGCAATTATTGCGATTTTATCGGCAATCACGGTACCCAACCTGATTAGCTGGTATAGGAATCAGGGACTGAGAACCGCCGTTGTTGAGTTGCAGAGCAACCTGCATCTGGCGAAAATGGCTGCCGTAAAACAGAACCAGAATTGCACTGTGTTCATTAATTCTACAGCCGGAAGCTATAATATCGATTGCATTAACAAGACAGTTTCTCTTGGTACTTATAGCGGTGGTGTTGTGTTTGTCGATACAGAGGATGAAAAAACAGCCGATGAAATATTATATACTTCAAGGGGTATTTCCAATCTTAACCAGACCATTTATTTAACGAACATAGAAAATTCGGCATATTACAGGATTCAGATACTTATTTACGGAGGAGTCGCCACCTCGAGAAAAAAGAGCGTCAGCGCTAACTGGGAATAGGAATTTTAGACATGATTTATATGAAAAACAACTTTCGATCCGGTTTCCGTTTTGCAGGTTCAAACGAGGGTATTACATTAATTGAACTCATGGTTGCCATGGGAGTTGCCGGAATTGTTCTTATGGCAATATATTCAGCCTACCATACACAAACATTGATGAACAGAAAACAGACTGTAGTGCTGAATATGCAGCAGAATTTAAGAGGTGGATTATATCTTTTGGAAAGAGAGATAAGGATGGCAGGTTATGATCAAAATAATACCGGTAATTTTGGGATAACTTCTATCAGTGATGTTAACGGGAACAGCTCGATAAGATTTACAGCCGATCTAAACGAAGACGGAGTCCTTACCGCAGCTGATACAATCTCTTTTTCCATGTATGATTCTTCAACTAGTCCTTCAGTCGGAATGACGGATCTTGGAATGGCCATAGGCGGTGGCGTGAGACAAGTGGCAGCAGAGAGCATTCAGGCGCTTTTTCTGGCTTATGCCTATGACAATGACGGAGACGGCCTGCTTCAATCTGCCGGTGGAAATATTATTTGGGCTTTTGATAGCGATAACGACAATGATCTTGACTGGGATCTCACCAATGATCAGGCGCTTGCTACAGATGTAGCTGTTGGCAGCATAAGAGCAGTAAGGGTCTGGCTTCTGGCAAGAACGAAAACACCTATGTTAAATGATACGGATAATAATACCTATGTTGTCGGCAATAGAACAATACCGACTAATGATAATTTCAAAAGAGAGTTGCTGGTTACTACTATAAAATGCAGGAATCTTGGAATGAATTAATTGCAAAAGTCTCAAAAAATTCCCTCGCCCCTTGCGGGAGAGGGTTAGAGTGAAGGGAAATATAATAAGGAGTATGAAAATGTCTGATAATAAAACAAAAGAATCAGGTAAGAAATTCAATAACAAGGGATTTACTTTGATTGAAATTCTTATTGCGCTTGCCATTTTTTCAATTGGCATCCTCGGAGTGGCAAGCATGCAGATATTATCGGTCAATTACAACACCAACGCAAGAAAACTCACGGAAGCAACAACGCTGGGTGTCAATACTATGGAGACCCTCATGATCCTTCCCCTTACTAATCCTTGGCTGGCCCCTAATGCTAATCCTGTGATCACAGATGGACCCTATACAGCAACCTGGACCATAACGCCGACTGCGATCCCGAACTACTTGATCATAAACATGACCGTAACCTGGACTGGAAGGGGATCCGCAAAGAGGGTTTTGCTCAACTGCACCAGGTCCTAAGTCAGATATAATTTAAGAAAGCAGGAAGATTATAAAAGGTTAGTTTTGAAAGGTTACGATTCATGAAAAAAATCATATCGCAGTTAAAAAATGAGGAAGGATCTGTAATTGTTGTTGCCCTTATTATCATGGTGCTTCTCCTTATCATGGGAATAAGCGCAACAAAGATGAGCACCATTGAATCGCAGATTCTCCGCAACACCATAATTCAAAAGCAGGCTTTTTACGGCGCGGAAGCCGCAAGGGAATATGTGCCGCCACGAACCGAATTGTACTTCGGCGCCAATGTTGACCCCGCTGGACCTGGCATAAATTTCCCCGCCGCTCCCGCTACAAGGATTTCAATCGGTTCACAGTCTTTCAATGGCAACGTTAGATATGTTGGCTCCTCCCAGCCTCCCAGAGGTTCAGGTACTGAAGCAGGCAAATTTAGGGCACACAGATATGAAATAACAGGTAACGGATATGTAAATGTAAATGAAGCCCAGTGCATCGTAGAAGCTGGTTTTTACCGCCTTGGGTTCTAAGAAAGTCTTATAGCCGGTGCAGGCACACAAAAAAACCGGTGAGGAGAAAGAATATGAAAGCATTAAAAAAGTATCGGCTTGTTTGCGTAAGCCTTGTTCTGTTTTTTTCCGTATTTTCGGGAATAGTTTCTGCCGATGATACATGCATGTTCATGGTGACGACCAACGAAGTTGGACCGAACATAGTCTTTCTGCTCGACAATGGCGCCGAAATGGAACAGATCACATGGCATCCGGGTTATAACAATAATACGAACTATAGTCCGCTGGTCTCTCCGGCCTGTGATGCTGTGACTACAGCAGTGAGTGAAGTGCCTCCTTCAAGCAACATAACTCTGGTCTTAACAGGTGTTACTGACTCCACTTGCCCCACCAATTGTCTATTTGCAATAGGAACCGATATAAAAGGTGTTACTTCAAAAGCAACAGGCAACGTCGTGTCCAAGACATCCGTAGTGTCTGAACTTCATCTTGAAATTGATTCTATAAAACTAGGACCTTTTCAAATAGGTGAGACTGTCGAAAGAAGGGTCATTAAGAATACTGCCACAGGAACACTTTCCCGAATTATTATTCCACCGCCACCAGTTTCAGGCACATGTCCCGCTGGAGGGAACGGTTTTTTTAACGAAAAG